>CAIQDA010000409.1 GCA_903870415.1 uncultured delta proteobacterium | reverse complement strand
TCTGAAGGACACGCCGACGGCGGACGACGCGTTCGTGCGCTTTCAACTCGCGGCAACGCGCGCCGAGCGGCAAGAGATTCTGAACCGGGCCGCGACCCTGGCGAAGACGCGGCGCGAACTTCTCGACGTGGATCTCATGCGCGTCGAGTTGCAGCGCTCAGGGCTCGCGCCGAACGAGGCCCTTCCGATGGCTGAAGCCCTGCTTTCTCTCTATCCGGACGACCCGCATACCGTGAGCATGCTCGCGGACGTCGAAGCGCAACTCGGTCTCAGCGCCACGGCCGCCGAACGCCTGGCGCGCGCGGTCGATCGCCTTGGACCGATTCCGATGCTCGTCGAGGGTGCCGCCACGCAACTTGCGAATGCAGGGCGACGCGAAGAGGCCGCGCGCATGGTGTTGCTCGGGCTCGCGCGCGCCGGCGACAGGCTCGCTTGGCACCGGGAGCGGCTCGCTTGGGCCTTTGCCGCGGGCGAGGTTGAGGTGGCGCGGGCGCTCGTCGCGCGCATCGATGCGCTCACCGGACACAGCACGAACCTGGCGATTGAACTGGCGCAAGCCGAGCTTCGCCTTGGGGAGGTGGGCGGCGCGCGCGATCGCCTGGTGGCCGCCGCGGTTCGTCGTCCGAGTGACGCGCGACTTTGGGCGGCGCTCGCGGACCTGGAAGTCGGTGCTGGGCATCCGGAAGAGGCGGTGGCCGCGCTGCGCCGTGCCACGGAACTCGCGCCGGAAGACAGCACGATGCGCCGTCACCTTGAGGCGCTCACGCCCGAGAGTGCGCACGATGACGAGGGTTACGCGCGCTCGGAGCACGAGCTGCAAGAGCTTGCAGCCGCGCCTCGCGTGGGCCCAAGGCGTACGCTCGCGCGTGTCCACGTGACGACGCTGTACCCGACGGGCCTCACGGCAAACTTCGATCAAATCGCGTTTCAGCCGCTCTCCGACGAAGCGGCGATCGAGGCCCGCGAATACTCGTTTGGCTACGACAGCGCGCGGCAAGTGGTTCAAGTGCGCCGGGCGCGCGTGCTTCACGCCGATGGCACGTCGAACGAGGCCACAGACATTTCGCAAGCCAACACCGACGACCCGAGCGTCGCGATGTACAGCAGCCAGCGCGCCGTCATTGTGCACTTTCCACGCATCGTGGCGGGCGACGTTGTCGAGGTGTCGTGGCGGACCGACTCGCTTGGCGGCGACGAAGCATTGCGCGAGGCCTTCGGAGAAACCTTCGGGCTTCAATCAACCGACGCAACGCTCTCCGCCGACTGGATTCTTCGGCACCCAAGCTCACGCGCGATTCACGTGACGACGACGGGGCCCGGAAAACCGGAGCGCACGGAGAAAACCGTAGGCGATCGTCACGAAATTCGCGTGCACGTGTCGAACCTCAACGCCATCACGCCCGAACCGCTCGGACCGCCTCTCGACGAACTTGCGCCGCGGGTCATCGCCAGCGGGTTCCCCACCTGGGAGAGCATTGGCACGTGGTACCGGCGCTTCGTCGCCCATGACCTCGTTGCTGACGAAGCGCTGCGTCGACGCGCGAAGACCCTCGGCGAAGGCTCCCACGACGTCGTCGACAAGGTTCGCGCGGTCTACGACTACGTTGTGCAGAGTACACGCTATGTCGCGCTTGAATTCGGCGTTCACGGGTACGAGCCCTACCCAACGTGGGAGGTCGCGCAGCGCGGCTGGGGCGACTGCAAAGACAAGGCGTCGCTCATCGTCGTGCTCCTGCGCGAACTCGGCGTCGATGCGGATCTCGTGCTTTTGCGCACGAATACGCACGGGCGTCGCTACGAGGGCATTCCCACACACGCGATCTTCGACCACGCAATCGCCTACGTGCCCGCGCTCGACTTGTTCCTCGACGGCACCGCGGAGAACATGGGCATGAGGGAGCTTCCGTGGATGGATCGCGGCGCCATTGGCCTTCGCATCGCCCCCGATGGCGGCCGTTTCGTGACGCTCCCGGAAACGTCGCCCGACGAAACCTTCGAGCGAAGCGACGCGAAGGTCATCGTCGATGCACGTGGAGCGGTGGACCTGCTTTGGAGCAGCAACGTCGAAGGGGCCCTCGCCCACGATTGGCGCGTTCGTTACGGAGCCGAGGGCACACGCAAGGGGCGCCTCGAAGACGATCTTGCCAGCACATTTACTGGCCTTCGCATCACCACGGTGACCGGCGGAAGCCTCGACGATCGCACGCGCGGTCCAGCCCTCGAGGTTCACGGCACGAGCGATCGTTTCATTGCCAAGACCGACAAGAGCTTCGCCATTCCCGTCGCGCCAAGCCCCTTCCTCGAGTCGTCGTTTGCGCAGATCGAGGTCCGAAAGAGCGACCTGTGGTTCGCGCGGCGAGCCGGTCACTCCGATCGGTGGCGAATCGAGCTCCCCGCAAACGCGCAGGTCGACGACGTGCCCAGCGACGTTCACCTCGAAACGCCGGTCGCCCGCTACGATCGCGTCGTCATTCGCGAGGGGCAAACCTTCACCGCGACCACCCGCTGGACGTTCACCTCCAGCCACGTCGATGCCAGCGATTATTCAGACTTTCGCGAATTCTGCCGCAAGGTCGACCGCGCTTCTGCCGAGCGCCTCCGCTGGAGGACGAGCCCATGAAAACCTTCCCGCTGCTTTTCTCCCTCGTCGCGCTCTCCGCACTCCCGAGCTGTGCACGCCCCGCCACGGCTCCCGAGTCTGGTGCAACGATCGACGCCGAGGCCTTCTTCGGCAGCGAAGCCGCAGCGGCAAAGACGCTTGCACTCGTCCGTAGCGGGTCTCTGCATTGTGCATCTTTCGCCTCAAGTCTCGACGCGATTGTCTGTGCCGAGGCGTCGAGCCTTGAAGGGCACGTCGCCGAGGAGCGCGCCGGATGGCTTCGGGCCCTTCAGCAACTGCGCGCAGCCCATGACGCCAGCGACGTGCGTCTCGCCTGGTTTTCGGCTCATCGACTGGCCGAGAGCACGACGTTCGGCGGGCCTCTCAGCGTGACCGAAGCAGCGTCCGTCGACGTTCTCGCGCGTGACCCACGGGGGCTTGGGTGGCGAGCGGCCCTTGAGCTTCGCATCCTCCGACGCGATGGCCTCAAACTTCGCGGCGATGCCGCGCGAGGTGCGGTGGGGTGCCTCACGGACGCGACGGTCATTGGACCGGTTCCGCGAAACCACGCGCCGGCAGCCGAAGAGCTTGCCCGCGGCCCGTTTCCGCGGACGCTTCCGGCCGAGCTTGGACAACTCTCGGAGGCCCGCGTGGCCACGAGTGAGGGGTGCGAGCTTCCCCTGGGAAATGCCAGCGAAGCTTCGCCAAGCTTCCTTCGCAAGGCATTCGCACTCGATGCAGACCGCACGGTGATCGTCGCGGTGTCGCGAGCCACGAAGCTCTTCGTCGACGGCGTGCTCGTGGTCGAACGGTCGCCAAGCGACTGGGGCTCGTGGAGCCGCTTCGGTGCGCGCTTGCACTTGCGAGGAGGTGTGCACCGCATCGCGGCCGAGGTCGTCGGAGCACCCGCCGCGCTGTTTGTTCTCGACGACGACGGGCAGCCGGCCCCGGTGAAGGTCGCGGGTGCCGACGAGGCCTACGTGCTCGCGATGCCTCAAGTTCTCGCGGGCATCAACCCGCTTGAGGCGCTCGTCGCGGCAGCTCCCGTGAAGCCCCATTCGCTGGTCGATCGCTTCGTTTCGTCCGAGCTTGCGCTCGCCGATGGCCTGAGCGACGTGGCGTCTTTTTGGCTCGACGGCCCCGCTTCGGCGGAAGCGAGTCCCGCGTGGCTCCGTGCGCAAGGCCGTGCCGCAGCGAGCGATGCCATCTACACGGACGAAGACCGCGACAGGCGCTCCCTCGATTTCTTCGCGCGCCTTGGGAAGGCTTGTGCGACCTGCGTCGACCCGCGCATCGCACACGCGCGAACGCAGCGCGACGGCGGCCAAGTCGTCGCCGCATGGAAGAGCCTTGAAGCCCTTGCCGACGAAGTCCCCGAGCGCCTCGACGTGGTGCTCGAGCTTGCGGACTTGGCTGAGCGCCTTGGTTGGGACGGCGAACGCACGCGTATTTCCAAGCTTCTCGCGCTTCGCTTTCCAGCAAGCCCCGCGGCTCTTCGCGTCAGGCTCGCCACGGTCGAGGCTGTCGGACCTGTGCAGGATGCACCGAGTATCGTGAAGGAGCTCGTCGCCAGCGGGTCCGCACCAACCCTCGAGCGCGAGCGCGCGCTGCGGGTCCGAGACTGGGCGCACGTGGTCCCCGCCGAAGGGGCCAAGACGTTCGTCGACCTCGACGCGTTGCGCATGGCCGGGCTCCTTCCGCGCTTTCACGCCGAGGCCGCCGCGCTCCTCGAACACGAGTCGCATCCGCTGCTTCGGCTCACGCTTGCGGAGGAACACGCGGCCCAGGGCAACGGTCGAGCCCTCGCGGACGCGCTCGAAGCCGCAGCAAAAGCAGGGGAAGTGCGCGATCGCCTCGCACAAGCGGTCGCCGTCGTCGACAGTGTCGGAGCCCTCGGCTCGTACCGAATCGACGCGCGCAAGGTCCTCGCCGATTTCGATCGCTCGGAGAAGGGAACCTTCGACACGTCGGGGCCTTCGTCGCGCATCCTCGACTACGCGGTGCTCTGGGTCGACGCACGCGGCAGTGCGCACATGCTCGAGCACGAGATGGTTCGCATTCAGTCCCGCGAGGCCATTCAACAAGAGGCCGAGCAACCCTTCCCTGCGGGCCGCATCTTGCGTCTCGCGGTGCGCAAGCCCGATGGGCGCGTCCTTGAGCCCGACGTCGTTCAGGGCAAGTCCACGCTCACGATGCCCGAGCTTGCCATCGGCGACGTGGTCGAGACCGAGCATATTCAGGAGCTCGGCACCGCGCGCCCGGACGGAACCGTTTTTCAAAGCCCGCGCTGGTACTTCCGCGAGCCGGACAAGAGCTATTGGCGCAGCGAGTACGTCGTCGTCACCGAAGCGGCGCACCCGCTTTCCTTCGACGAACGCGGAGCTGTTCCTGCACGCGTCGAGCGCACCCTCGCCGATGGGCGCGTCGAAACACGTTGGCGTGTCGATGGAGCCCCCGCGGTGCGTGACGAGCCCGCAGCCCCGCCTCGAAGCGATTGGCTTCCGAGCGTGCAGGTGACCTACGGCCTTCGCGAGGACGAGGAACTCGGGCGCACAGTGGAACGCCTGGCCGTTCGCGAATCGGTCGACCCGCGGGTTCGGGCGATCGCCGACGCGATCGTCGCGGGCGTGCCGACCGATCGCGTGACCGAGCGTCTTCGAAAGCTTCACGCGTATTGCCTCGATCACATCGAAGACGGAAGCGAGGCGTTCGGGCCTCGGGTGCTCACGAGCGGGTCCGGGCAGCGCACCGCCGCATTCTTGCATCTTGCACACATTCTTCGGATCCCTGTCGAGACGACGCTCGCACGCACCAAAACCGGCGCCACGTGGCCCAGCGAGGGCGGACGCCTTGAGGCTTGGGGCGGCGCGCTCCTGCGTGCTGAAACCGAGAACGGTGTGCGCTGGCTCACGGTTTCCGAGCGCTACGCCGACTTCGACTGGCTCCCGGAGGTCATGCGCGGGCAAGAGACCGTGCGCCTCGTTCAGGGCCTTCCGCGCGAGCGCATTCCCCCTGCCGAAGTGCGCGATGCGTTCGTCGTTCAGGGCACCGTCGATGTGGACGACGATGGCACCGTGCAAGCGAGCCTCGAGCTGCGCTTCCGCGATCGTCCAGCCATGGCGTTTCGAGCCGTGCGCGCCCGCACCGACGACAGCGAATGGCGGCGCTTTCTCGAGCAAGGACTTCTCGTGTCGAGTTTTCCAAGCTGGCACACGGAAAGCCTCGAGACCGAAGGCGGCGTTGGCCGTGACGGCGAGCTCGTCGTGCGCGTGCGCGGCTCGGCTCCGTTTTGGCTCGATGGACGCGGCTCACGCCGATGCCCGTTCACCATCAACCTTCGCCCTTACGTCGCCCTTGAGTCGCGGCAAACCCCGCTCGTCGTCGAAACTCCAACGGGCGTTCACCTGCAATTGCGCGTGCGCGGTGGCCGTGGCGCCAAACCACGCGCGCCCGGACCTGCTCGAACGGTCGAAACGGAAGGCGGCATTTTTCGGGTGGCCGACCGCATGGAGGGCGACACGCTCGTCCTCGACCGAATGACCCACTTTGCCCCGCAGCGCGTAAGTGCCGAGGCCTACCCCGCGTGGGCCACCACGCTTCGTGAAGGCCTCGCCATCGTCGAACGTGAGTTCAGCGTAACGTTGCCCGCTCGTCGTTGACCGCCCTCCCCTGAATCGCTCGAACACCGAACTCCCCGTGACCGAACCCCGCTCGCCACGCCGCGTTTCGCTCCGCCCTCCTCCTGCCGCGGGAGCAGCCTTGCGCCTCGTTCCGGAGGGTCTTGCCATCTCGGGCCCCGAGGGCACGCGCACGGTGCCTCTCTACGCCGGCGCGATGCATTACTGGCGCCACGCTCCAACCGATTGGCGTCCCGGTCTAAAGGCCATTCGCGCCATGGGCTTGCACCTCGTCGACGTCTACGTCCCTTGGGGCGTCCACGAGCTCGCGAGCGGCGAATTCGACTTCGGCAAGCATGACCCGCGCCTCGACGTGGCTCGCTTTCTCTCCATCGCCCAGGAAGAAGGCCTTCTCGTCATCCTTCGCCCGGGCCCGCATATCAATGCAGAGCTCACGCACTTTGGCGTTCCCGAACGCGTGCTTTGGAATCCGGAAATGCAAGCGCGCAGCGGCCGCGGCACACCGGTGCTCTTGCCCATCTTGCCCGTATCGTTTCCGGTCCCGAGCTACGCGAGCGAGGCGTTCCTCAGCGAGGTCGAGCGATGGTTTTCGGCGGTCGGCCAAGCCCTCGCGGCCCAGGTTTTTCCCTCGGGACCGATTGTTCTCCTTCAGGTCGACAACGAGGGCGCGCTCTACTTTCGCGACGGACCCTACGACCAAGATTACCACCCGGACGCGCTGCGACTTTTTCGTCAGATGCTTCGCTCAAGCTACCCGAGTGTGAAGGCGCTCCGCCGCGCGTGGCGTGATGACTCGCTCAGCTTCGATGCGGTCGATCCGCCGCGCTCGCTTACCGCGACGCACGCCGACAACCTCGCGCCCCACCTCGACTGGATGGAGTTCCACGAGCACCTCCTCGCCACCGCGTTCGCGCGCATGGCCAGCATGCTCTCGCGCGCAGGGTTCGAGCACGTGCCCACGTCGCACAACCTGCCTGTCGGCGAGACCGTCACCGCGCTCAACACCGGGCGCATCGGCACCACCGTCGACCTGCTTGCGCTCGATTATTATCATCGTGCCTCGCCGACCGAGCACATGGTCATGGCACGTCGCACGACGGAGCTCGCCAACCGGTGCACCGCGCTCGATCAGCCCGCATTCGGCGCGGAGGTGGGCGTGGGTTACCCGCCGTTCTTCTCGCCAATCGATGAAGACGACTCGCTCTACGTCATTGGAACCGCGCTCGCGTACGGCCTTCGCGGCTTCAACTTGTACATGGCCGTCGAGCGCGATCGCTGGGTCGGTGCGCCCATTGGACCGCATGGCCAGGCGCGGCCCTTTGCAGCCCGCATCGCGAAGGTCGTCGACGCGCTCGAAGCGGTGAACTTTCGTTCGCTCACACGCGCAGTTCCCGTGCGCCTCGTCGTGCCCCGCATGCTTCGACGCTTGGGGCGCGTGCTGCATGCGTTCGGTTCGGCGACCCCCGCGATGATCCACGTGCTCGGCGGCGGATACCGCGAAAGCTGCTTCGAAGATGAGCTTGGTCTCGGGTACTCCGCGCCCCTCGAAGCCGAAGCATTTCTCCGGCGCTTCGAACGCGCACTCCTTCGACGTGGCGTTCCCTTTGCGTACGTGAGCGGTGAGCTCGCGCGGGAGGCCTGCCGCGACGCCCTGTGGGCCGTCTGCGCGTCGGGAGGTGGCCTGAAGCCTGAGTTCGTTGGGGCCTTGCGCGAACTGGCGCACAACGGTGTGAGCGTCACGCTCGGCCCCCGTGAACCGCTGCGCGATGGACGCTTTCAACTCCTTCGCGAACCCCCGAACCTTTCGGCGCTGACGCTCGAAACCCTCGAAACGCCCGGACGAGCGGACGCCGTCGTTCACGAGATGGTGACCCGCTTGAGCCTGCCCACCTACGGCATCGAGGCCGACGGCGACTGCCACGTGACCGTGCACGAAAACCTCGACGGCGCGCCGAAGGTTGCATTCTTCATGAATCCGAATCGCGAGCCGCTGACGGCCGAAGCGTCGCTCGGGTTTGCTCACCCGCTCCGCGACATGCTCACGGGCGAACTCATCGAGGCCCGCTCACACCGCCACAGCATCGCGCTGCCTCCGCGCACCGTGCGCATGTGCGCCATCGAGGGCAACGGTCGCTGAACGTCGCGCTCCGTTGACGCGCGTGCGCTCGCTTCAGGTGCCGATCTGAAAGAGCAGGCTTTTCGGGCGCGTGAGCCGAAAGAAGCCATCAAGACCGTAGCCGATGCCGTTGCCCGAACCCTTGCGCCCGGACCACGGAAGCACCGGGTCGATCTCGTTGCAGCGGTTCAAGTAGACCGTGCCCACCTCAAGCTGCCGCGCGATGCGCTCGGCGTGCGTCGCGTCCTTCGACCAAACGCTCGCCGTCAGTCCGAGGCTCACGTCGTTCATGCGCGCGATGGCCTGCTCGTCCGAGTCGACGACCACGACGGGAATGACGGGGCCCAAGGTCTCCTTCTGGATGACCTGCATATCGTGGCGCACGTCGGTGATGAGCGTGGGCTCGAAGAAGCGTCCGTAGCCGTCGACGTTGCGACGTTTTCCGCCGAGCACGATGCAGCCGCCGCGATTGGCCGCGTCGAACATGAGGCGTTCGAGTTCGGTGATCTGCGTGGACTTCGCCAGGGGTCCGACGCGCGTTCCCGCGGAGGCTGGATCACCGAGCTGGTACTCTTGCATGCGCGATTCCGCCGCCTCGACGAAGCGGTCGAAGAGGACGCGATGCACGTACACGCGCTCGACCGCGGCGCAGTCTTGGCCGGCATTCGCGAGAGCCCCGCGAACGACTTCCTCGACGGTGCGGTCGAAGTCACAATCGTGTGCCACGTAGGCCGCGTCGTTGCCGCCAAGAAAGAGGTCGTAACCAACGAAGCGCCCGGCGATGGCCGCCTTGAGACGCATGGCCCCCATGTGCGAGCCGGCGTAGACGATGTGGTCAACGCGCACGTCGCCCATGACACGCTCGAGCAGCGCGTAGTCGCAGTCGAGCTGCTGCACGAGGTACCAAGGAGCGTCGCCGTCATCGAATGCGTTGACGAAATACTTGGTGACGAGGCTCGTGCGCGTCGCGTGCTTGACGACCACCGCGTTGCCCGAAAGCAGCGCCGTCAGCAGCGGACCGACGAGCGTGAGAAGCGGCGAATTCCAGGACGGCATCACGAGCACGACACCGTGAGGCTCGCGGATGATCTTTCGCGAAACGCCGTCTCCAGGCTTGTCCTCTTCGGCCAGCGCCTTTCGCGCCAGGCCGATGAGCGCGCGTCCGCGGGCAATGGCTTTCTTGGCTTCGACGCGCGACTGCGTGATGGGCTTTCCCATGAGGCGCGTGACGTCCGCGGCCATCGCCTCTTGGCGTGCCTCAAGCGCATTCATGGCGCGCTCGCAGATGGCCATTCGCGTGTCGAGGTCGACCACGTGAAAGGCCTTCGCCGCGCCGCGAGCCTGATCGAGAAGCAGCGTCACGTCGGGCCACGGAGCCATGGCGATTTCGCACGCCACGGCACCGGTGAATGGGTTGTCGACGAGCAGCGCCTCCATCCTCGGAACAATCGCATACAAATGGCGCCGGAGGCAAAAGCCCTTCGCTCCGCATCGCTCGACAAACCTGGATTCAAGCCAGAGCGTCCCCACCAAACCAAAAAGTCGCGCGGCTTTTTAGGGCCACGCGACTCCTGGTTTCCGAGTGGAGCTGAGGGGGATCGAACCCCTGACCTCATGCATGCCATGCATGCGCTCTCCCAACTGAGCTACAGCCCCGGGTGCGTGCGGCTCGTAGCGCGAGAACCCTACGATGTCTTCAGAAAAAGCACGGCGCGAACGGTGAGGTTCGGGCGCGCGAGGAAAACGTGACGCTTCCCCCGCGCGGAAACTCCGGCACTATTCCGTCGAGCGCACGTGAAGCTCTTGGAGCTGCTTGGCCGACACGACGTTCGGAGCCTCGGTCATGAGGCAAATGCCTTTTTGCGTCTTCGGGTACGCGATGACGTCGCGGAGGCTTTCGGCGCCGGACAGAAGCATCGCAAGGCGGTCGAGGCCAAGGGCGATGCCGCCGTGAGGAGGCGCTCCGAAGCGAAGCGCTTCGAGGAGGAAGCCGAACTTGGTTTGCGCCTCTTCGTCGCTGATGCCGAGCGCGCGGAAGACCTTCGCCTGCACCTCCGGGTCATGGAGGCGGATAGAACCGCCGCCGACCTCGAAGCCGTTCAACACGAGGTCGTAGCGCCAGCAAAGCACCTTGCCCGGGTCCTTCTCGAGAAGCTCGACGCAGTCGTCGTGCGGACGGGTGAAGGCGTGGTGGGCCGCAGCCCAGGTTTTTGTCTCGTCGTCGTATTCGAAGAGCGGCGGGTTGACGACCCACAGAAACTCGAACTTACCGCCGTGTCCCGAGTCGGGAATGAATCCGAACTTCTTTGCAAGATGCACGCGAAGGTTCGCGAGGACCGTGTGGACGACGGACTCTTTTCCGAACTGGAAAAAGAGAATGTCGCCTTCTTGCACACTGCACGCACCGTTGATGGCCGTGCGCAGTTCGGGGGTGATTGTCTTGGCCAGCGGCGACTGGAGCCACTCGCCCGAAGGACCGATCTTCGCGCGGGCGAGCCCCTTCGAGCCCATGCCCTTCACGAACTCTTCGAGCTTGTCGAGCTCGGCGCGCGAGAGCGACGCGGCTTGAGCGGCAGGCACGCGAAGGCCCTTCACGATCTCCGTCGGCAGGTCGCGGCGGTAGCGACCGCTCGTGAAATGAGCGGCGAGCTCGGCCCAGAACGGAACACCTCCGCCGGCGTGATCGATGACGAGTTCGGTGAGCTCTACATGCGGCATCGCGAAGCGCACGTCCGGCTTGTCGTTGCCGTAGTGGCCCATCGACTCGTCGAAGTTCATGCGGGGAAACGATCCCGATGGGTACTTCTCGAGCAGGTCGACACCGAGCACCGCTTTCCAAAGGCGAAACACGAGGCCTTCGATGGTCGCGAAGATGTCGTCTTGGTTCACGAACGACATCTCGACGTCGATCTGCGTGAACTCGGGCTGACGATCGAGGCGCAAGTCTTCGTCACGCCAGCAGCGCGCGATTTGGAAATAGCGCTCGAAGCCGGCCACCATGAAGAGCTGCTTGAAGAGCTGCGGACTCTCGGCGAGCGCGTAGAACTTGCTCGCGTGCAGGCGACTTGGAACGAGGAAGTTTCGAGCGCCGCCCGGCGTGTACTTGACGAGCGACGGCGTCTCGAGCTCGAGAAACCCGCGGTCGTCGAAGTAGCGCCGCGTCTCCTGAAGGAGCCGATGGCGCGCGCGCAACGTGTGCTGGAGCGGCTTTCGGCGCAGATCGAGATAACGGTATTGAAGGCGTTTTTCCTCGCCCGTATCGAGCTTGTCGATGATCTCGAAGGGCGGCGTGTCGCTCTTGTTGAAGACGCCGAGTTCGACGACGTGGACCTCGACCGCGCCCGTGGGGAGCTTCGCGTTCACGTTTCCGCCGCGGCTCTTCACAATGCCGCGAATGCCGATGACCCACTCGGAACGCAGCGCCTGCGACTGCTCGTAGGCCACCTTCGGCTCGTCGCCGTAGCCCTGCAAGTCGGCGTCGAAGACCAGTTGCGTGGTGCCTTCGCGGTCCCGTAGGTCGACGAACACGCATCCGCCGTGGTCGCGGTTGCTCGCGACCCATCCAAAAAGCACGACCTCCTGGCCGACATGTTCGGCGCGAAGAGCGTTGTTGTCGTGCGATCGCTTGAGCTCGTCGATGAACCTGGCCATGGTGTTTTCTCGGCGGCAAGCGCTACCAGCTTCGCCGCTGCGCGTCACGTTCGCGGCTCGCGTGGGAGCGGCGCACAAAGGTTGCCGAGAATTTCCGCATCAGGTGCCATCGTGGGAGTGTCCCGCCATGCGCGCGCCGAGCCCGCCTCGACTCCATCGGGCCATGAGCCTCACAGCCCTCGCGCTCTTCGGCGTGGGTGGTGCCCTGTGGCTCGACCGCCCGGTGCTCTCGACCGACACGGACGCGGCTGCGTTCCTCGGCGGAGTGGCGTTTCCTGGCGCACCACTTTTTGAGGCAATGGCGGCCGCAACGCTTCGTCCTGCGCCGTTCGACGTGCGGCTCGCGGCAGGGCGTCTCATGGCGCTCACCGCATGGATCACCGCGGCGGCAATGCTGGCGAGGCGCGTCTTGCCGACGATGATCGTTGCGGGGCCCCCGCCGTTTCGCACCGAGGTGACGCCAAGGCTTTTGCGGTGGATCGTCGTCGCCCTCGTGCTTGCAAGCGCGCCGGTCGTGGCAACGTTTCACCTCGGCGGGGCCCTCGTTCCGCTCGCGCTCTTGGTCGCCGCCGAAGAGTGCGATGCCGATCGAAACTTCGCTGCAAGCGCCGCACTCGCCTTCGCCGCGAGCATGCATAGTACACCTTTTGCGATCGCCGCACTCGCGGGGGGAATGCTTTCCCTTGGCCGAGCCCGGTCCGCTTCGGCTGCATTCCGTGCCCTTGCGCCCGGCGTTGCGCTTGCACTTCGCGCTCTCCCGCTCGCGCACGATTGGGCACCGCAAGCCTTTCTCGAAACGCTTCCGCCAAGCGCTTCGCCTCACGTCGGCATCGATGGCGTCGTCGTGGGACTCGGCGTTATCGGCCTCGCGCTCGCGCTGTGGAAGGGGTCGATTCACCACGTTCGCCCTGCGACGGAGGCCCTCGTCGTCGTCGTGGTTCTTCCGCTCGCGTACATGCACCGTGAAGCGTGGCTAGGCCTCGACGCCCCGACCGCACGCGCGGCCATCGTCATCGCCCTCGCTCGCCCCATGGGCGTCGCGGCCGCCGCAAGCTTCACGCTCGCAGGACGTGATGCCCTCGCGGCGTATCGGCGACTCTTTCTTGCGATCGCATGGCTCGCGTTCGTGGCACGCGCAGGCACCGACTTGGCGTGGCGCGCCCGTGAAGCCTTCGCGGAAACCGATGCGGCGCGTGCTCTTGTGGCGGACCTGCCTCCGCACGCGCTCGTCATCGTCGACGATGGCCACCTCTTCGCGCGGTTGATCGTGGCCCGAGCGAACGGCGCCATCGACCCCACCACGTCCATCCTCCGCGCCGCTCACGAAGACCCGGCGCGCCTCGCGGTCGAACTCTCCCTCGACGATGCTCTTCGCCCCGTCGTTCGCGACCTCACCCTTCGAGGCGACGTGGACGCTCGGTCGCTTTTCGAAGTCGCAGAGGCTCGACCCGTTCGCACGGGGGCGGTGGGAATGCTTCGAGGCGACACGGCGATGCGCCTCGTTCCAGCTGGTTTTTTCCTGCGACCCATCGACGAAGTTCGAGAGACCGTCGCGACGGCACGAAACCCCGAGGTTGATGACCGCGCTCTCGGCGCCGTACTCGGCGCGCTCCGTGAAGGGCACGACCGCACGACCAGCATCGAAGCGCACAGGCTCCTCTGCAGCGAAGCTTCGCTCTTCGCGTACTCCGGTCGTCGCGAGGTCGCCGCGCGCTATTGCCATCTCATGGCCCCGGACTTGGCGACGATTCGCTGCTCCGTGTGCCCGAACGAGCTTCGCGTCAGCGCGCAGGATCGCTGATGGTCACGCGACCGACATCGTAATGCACGAGACGCGATCGGCCGCGCGGATCCATGTAGGTTGCACGTAATGTTCGGTGGCTATCAAAGAGCTGAACTTCGCCAGCGGATCGCCCGACATCGGTGCTCACCACGACCACCTCGGCGCCACTCACCTCGCGGCTTACGACAAGGTCGCAAGGCCCTTTGATGGTCGCGCAACCGGAGTGCACGAGGAGTTCGTCGTTGAGTGACGGTCGCCAACGCCAGGCCCGAAATGCCTCCTGCGTTTTGGCGAGCGGTCGCAGACTCACGGGCATGCCGTCGCGCGACACGACGCGCTCGAGCACGACGGGACGCGAAGGCTTGAGCACGACCTCCACGTCGTTTCGCTCGCCTGCGCAGCAACGGAAACCGATGGTGGCGCCCTTCGCTCCGAGCGACTTTGGCGCAGCGTTCGCGCAGCGCGAGACGATTTCCCCCTGAGGAAGTACTGCGTTTCCGCCGCGAACGACGCCCTGTTCGCCGGTGCCGCTGCGGCGCCAAAGCGAGAACGTCCACTCGAAGGCGCCTCCGTGCATGTCGGAGACGCCGAACCCCGACACGCACCCCGGCAGCGACCCTCGAGGCGAGAGCGCCGACCTGTCCGCAGGCACGCCAACGCCGCACGTGGCCGGAGCGAAGGAACCGCCCACGTAGCGATCTTGAGCGGGCCCTTTGCACGCACGCTCCCACTCGGACTCGGTGCACAGCCGCTTGTCGAGGCTCGCACACATGCGCTCGGCCTCGTCGCGGCTCACGTTCGTGGTCGCAATTGCGCCCGTTTCGTTGGGGTACGGAAGCTTGTCAATGAAGTAGCCCGTCATCGGGATGTCGACCCCCGGGAGCTCTTCGTCCGCGAGGCGCGGCACGGTTCCGGGTGGCGTGCCCATGACGAGCACACCAGGCGGAATCCAGACCATTCCTCGACGCGAGGGCTGCGTCGTCGTCACCACTGGCGCGACCACTTGGGCCTCAACGGACACGCCTACGTCGGCCGTATCGTTCGATTCGCGGGAGCGGCACGACGCCGCCATCGTCGAGGCCGTCACCGCAAGGAGAATGCGCGCCGCGATGTGTGCAGGTTGCACGCACGAGATCGCTGACGCGCCCGGCGTCACGGCTCGCCTTTTTCGCTCGGGTCGCGAAGGCCGAGTTCCTTCATCTTGAGCTGGAGCCCCTTGCGGGAAATCTTGAGCAGGCGTGCCGTGTGCGTGACGTTGCCGCCCGTGTGCTCGAGGGCGCGTCGAACAATCTCTCGCTCGAGGCGGGTCATCGCCGTTCGAACGTGCTCCTTGAGGCCGCCTTCGCCCTGGAGCGCACTGTCGAGATCGCCCGCAGCGAGCGCAGGGCCCTCGACCCCCGTCGCTTCGTTGACCGCATCGACGAGTTCAGGGGGAAGCTCCGACAGGCCGATGAGATCGGCGTCGCAAAAGAGCACCGCGCGCTCGATGACGTTCTCGAGCTCACGGATATTTCCTGGCCAAGCGTGATGCTCAAGCGCCGCGAGCGAGTCGGCGTCGGGACCGACGACCTTGCGTCCAAGTCGCTCATTTGAGCGCTGCACGAAGTGCTCGACGAGCATCGGAATATCGCCTCGACGCTCGCGGAGCGGCGGCATGCGCACGTTCACGACGGCGAGGCGGTAGTAGAGGTCTTCGCGGAAGCCGCCTTGTGCAACGAGCTTTCGAACGTCGCGATTGGTCGCCGCCACGAGCCGCACGTCAACGCGGATGGTCTTGATGCCCCCCACGCGCTCGAACTCGCTCTCTTGGAGAGCGCGCAGCAACTTCACCTGCATATCCACAGGAACTTCGCCGATCTCGTCGAGGAAGAGTGTGCCCCCGTTGGCGAGCTCGAACCGCCCTGGCTTGCTGGCGATGGCCCCCGTGAACGCGCCGCGCTCGTGACCAAAAAGCTCGGCCTCGATGAGGTCGCGGGGAATCGCCGCGCAGTTCACCTTGATGAAGGGCTTGTCCCGTCGTGAGCTGGTTTCGTGAAGCGCGCGCGCGACGAGCTCTTTGCCTGTGCCGCTCTCGCCCGTGACGAAGACCGTGGCCGGCGTGTCCGCGACGCGTTCGAGAATGCTGTAGAGCTCAAGCATTTGCACCGAAGCGCCGATGATGCCGAAACGCGCCTTCGGACCCTCTTGCTTCGAAGCGTCGTGGCCCGCGAGTTGGCGGGTTTTCAGCGCTTTTTTGACGATGGGACGTACGGACTCTTTGTCGTACGGCTTCGTGAGAAAGTCGAACGCGCCGAGCTTCAACGCCTCGACGGCGGTGTCGACCGTTCCGTGGGCCGTGAGCACGACGACCGGAAGCGAGGGGTCCTCCGCGAGGGCCGCGCGCAGCAGCGTCATGCCGTCCATCTTCGGCATGCGCAGATCGGTGATCAGCAAGTCCACGTGGTGTTCGCGCAGGAGCTCGAGCGCCTGAACGCCGTCTTCCGCCTGGAGCACCTCGTACCCGTCGCGCGCAAGCTGAGCGGCAAGAACCTTGCGCAGGTTCGCTTCGTCGTCGGCGATGAGGATTTGCTGACGTTCTGCTGCCATGGGATGCGGTACCGTAGCGCCGTTTCTCGCCCTCGGATACGCCCCATGGCCGGACCATCGACCTCCGTTCTCTTCGTTTGCCTCGGCAACATCTGCCGCTCACCCATGGCCGAAGCGGTGTTTCGGCACACGCTCATCGGCTCGCCGATCGCCCATCGCGTCACGTGCGACAGCGCCGGCACCGCTGGGCACCACGTCGGCGAGGCGCCGCACCGAAGCACGCTCCTCGTTCTTCGCGAAGCGGGCATCGACACCGCTCACCGTGCGCGACGGGTCACCCGCGACGACTTTGACCGATTCGATCTGCTCGTGGCGATGGACGCGGCGAACGTCGCATCGCTTCGGGAAATCGCTCCCGCCGAGACGCGCGCCCGCATTTCACTCTTCCGCGACTTCGACGCTTCGTCCCCGCGAGGCTCCGAGGTCCCGGACCCGTGGGGCAACCCGATGACGGCATTCCGTGAGGTCTACACGCTTTGCGCGCGAGCATCGGAAGGGCTCGTGCGCGAACTTGTCGCCCGCGAGCGCTGACACGCGCAGGCCCCGAAGGCCGACGCCGCTAGGTCGTTTTCGCGGTGAGTTTCTTCAGTCGAATGGCGGCACCGACTTGCTTTGAGAGCATGTCGAAGTTGCCTTTTTGCGCGATGGCCCCATCGAAGCCCATCTCTTTGCTCGCCGCGGCCATGCGGTCGTCGGTCGTGTGCAAGAGGAAAACGGGCGCAAATCCGCTCTCTTTGGCGATGGCCCTCGTGCGCGCGACCACCTCTTTGCCCGTGGCTCCGGGCATGTGAAAGTCGATGACGACGACGTCGACGCCGTCGAGCTCGTCACGGGTGATGTCCGTGCGCGTGCTCGTGCGAACCGTCATGCCGTCGGCTTGGAGTCGCTCTTGCGCGCGCTTCAAGACCGTGAAGCTGTCGTCGATGATGAGCACCGTGCCCGTGAGACGAACCGCAAACGGCGGCATGGAGGGACGCCCAGGGGGCGGCAGCGACAAACGCGGAGACGGTGCCAGCGACGAGCGAACGGGCGGCGGCGGGGTACTTGGTCGACGGGGCGGATCAGCCATTGGCGACCTTTTCAGCGTGTTTTTCGGCGTAGCGACGGGCCTTCTCGAGAAGGCGTCGGCGGCCACTGGAACCGAGTGTTTTGAAGATGCTCACGAGTTCGTCGAGATCGGATCGACGCGCGATGGCCTCGGCCGTATGCGGCACCGGATCGAGCGCGGCAACGATGCGGTAAAAGGCGTCGCGATCGACCTCGAGCACGTCTGCCCAATCATGGGCGCGTCGCGCAGGCAGGCCTTCGAGGCCAAGCTCGATGTTGCTGACGGAGTTGCGGCTCTTGTAGCCGAGGCGCGCGATGACGTCGCCTTGGGAGAGACCGAGTTCCAGTCGTCTCCCACGAACGAATGCGCCCACGCGAACGCGCAGCGGATCGATCACACCCCTCACCATGCGGGTTAGGGTACCGCGCAGGCGCGGGCCGCGATCACTTTTTCGCGCCGCCCTCGTTGTATGCACGAATGGCTCGGTCCGTGAGGTCCGCTTCGGCCTTCACGTAGGCGACCGCCTGGCGATCGATGACCATGTCAAAGCCTTCGGCGACGGCCATGCGCTTGATGACGGCGTCGAGACGCTCGAGGAGAGGATCGGTCATCTCCTTGCGCTTCTTGTCGAGCTCGCCGTTGTACGAAACGAACGTTTGCTGAAGCTCCATGAGCTGCTTTTGAAGCTCTTCAGCCTTCTTGCGAAGTTGATCGGGCGGCATGGACTTCGCCTGCTTCTCGAAGTCTTCTTGCTGCTTGCCGAGGTCGGTCTGGCGGCGATTGAGCTCCTGCTGCTTCGCGTCGAACATCTTCTTCAGCGAGGCCTGCGCACGCAACCCGTCTTCCGTTTGAGCGAGCGCGCGCTGACGGTCGACGACGGCCACACGCTGATCCGCAAACGCAGGAACGGTGGTGAGAACAAACGCGGCAATCGCGGCACACGCGACCGGGGCACCCTTGAGCATGCGCATTTCGATACCCGATGCCATGCGCCGCGGGAAGCCCATCAGCGGAGGTAAACGCTCGGAACGCGAGGATTCAGCTCCACGTGCACATGGTCGTGATGGTCGCGATTGAAGTTCGGCGTGAGAACAACGCTGAAAATCCCTGAAATCGCGAGGTCGCAAACGAGCGCGCGGAGGTCTTCTTGGCTGCCCGCAACCGGGTGCTCTTCGCGCCCGTCGCAGGGTGGACGCCCAAGCTCCTTCGGAAAGTCGCGGGTGATGTTCCAGCTCGTGCCGTCCGTGCGCTCGAGAATGCCCACGTCGAGCGCCATGCCCGCGCCGTGCCGTGACTTGCGAAGCGACGCCTGAAGGTCGCCGGTGGGCGGACGATACGCCGACAGGTAAACGAGGCCCTTCACGCCATGGCGCGCGAAGATGGGCGCCGCGTCCGCGAACGCGAGAAGCAAGCGGCAGTCGACGACTTCCATCGTGGGCTCCGAATGCTTCGTCGACCAGCTTGGACGAAAGGCGAGCGTCTCCACACTGCCCACGAGACGAAACGGATCGCGAACACCGCGCGTTGGAGCCGCGGTACGCACCGCAAGCGGCACGCGTTCAAGCGTCGCGCGACACGCATCGTCGTCGAGTTCGAGCAGAGTTTTCGCAGGGAAAAGACTTCCTTCGGTGATCGCGTGCGGGAGCCTCGCCCCGTGGTCGACGTTCGCATCGGACGCGGCGAGAGCGGGCGTGCGCGCGTCGCGATGGGGATGGACGCATCCGGCGATCACCGATGCCGCAACACACCCCGCGACAAGTCGAGGAGAGCGATTCGCCTTTGCGCGGGTCGCAGAACGCACATGCGCGAGCGTAGCGGGCCGCACGCATGGGGGCCAAACCGCTGGGACAATCGTTTCACCGGCTCAACGATTGGCGCCAATCGTTCGATCCGCGCGCGAACCGCGCTATCTTGCAGGAACCTCGATGACCTCGGCTCCGCCTCGCCCCGATCTGCCAATGCGGGCTCGCGAAATTCTCTACCACGTGGTGCTCGAATACGTGAGCACCGGCGAGCCTGTCGGGTCGCGCACGCTCTCGAAGAAAACCGCCATTGGTCTCTCGCCGGCGAGCATCCGCAACGTGCTCGCGGACCTCGAAGAGCTTGGGTACCTCGTGCAGCCTCATGCGAGCGCCGGGCGCATCCCAACAGACCGCGCGTTTCGACTTTTCATCGACGCGCTCATGAAGGTTCGCAGCCTCTCGGAACTCGAGCGTGCACGCATTCAAGCGCAGGTCGAGTCGTCGGGCGCAGGGGTGCTCGTGGCCCGCGAGACGGTGCGTTTTTTGAGCGAACTTGCTGGCACCGTCGCCGTGGCTGTCGCGCCACGCCATGAAGCACTTACGGTGCGCGCGGTTCGATTCGTGCGTACCGGCCCCGGAGAACTTCTCGCGGTCGTCGTCATGTCAAACGGCACGGTGCAGAATCGTTTTCTGCATCGCGGAGCCGTCAGCGACGAGGACATCGGCAAGGCGCAGATGCTCCTCGACGACATCATCGAAGGGCGTTCACTCCGTGAGCTGCGCGAGCTGTTCGCACGACGACTCGCGAGCGATGCGGTGCGCGCCGATCCGTTTCGTTTGCTTGTCCACGAGCTCGGAAGTTCGGCGCTCGGTGACGACGAGCCTGTGGAGACCGAAGTGCTCATCGCCGGCCAATCGAAGCTTTACGAGATGCCTGATTTCTCGGACCCGCGCGGACTCAAAGAGGTCGTCGCGGCGCTCGGCGAAACCGGCCAACTCGCGCACTTGCTCGATCCGACCATCACGGGCTCGGGCGTGCGCGTCGTCGTGGGACGCGAAATCGGAGACATCGGCGGCGGCCACATTGCCATCGTCACCGCGACCTACGGCGACCCGCACCACCCGTCGGGGACCATCGGCGTCATCGGGCCCACACGCATGGACTACCCCGGAGTTGTCCCGCTCGTCGAAGCCACCGCCGAAGCTCTTTCGTCCGTCATCGCGCGCGCGCATCGCGATGAAAGCCGCGCCTCGCTCCCGCCCACCGAAGACGATTAGCGGAGCGAATCCCGCCCCTCAAAATCGCGGGGCCCGTGTTAACTTTCAGCCAGATGAGCCTCATTGGGACAGAGCGCCTAGGTCCGCGGCGCGCGGTGCTCGCTCTCGTGAGCGCAGTGACCTTCGCCGCCGTCCTCGCACTGCTCGTGCTCCACCAACTTTTCGCGCCACCGCCGTCCACGAGCGGCGCCGTTCCAGCGCCCTTTGGCCCCGCACTCGCGCGCCACGCGCTGCTCGTTGTTCTCGACGGTCTTCGCGACGACGTGGCCCGTGACGCCGCCCGCATGCCGCGTTTCAAGGCTCGCCTCGACGCCTACGGACAGGCGGTCCTTCGCGCTTCTCCGGTCTCCATGACGTCCGCGGCGGTGCTGCTGATGGGCACGGGCGAGCGTGGCGATCTTGAGCAAATCATCGCGAACGAATCACACACGCCGACGGCGTTCGACTCGGTTTTTCGCGCGATGGGCGAGCAACATTTGACCCTTGCCGCCATCGGCGATCACGTGTGGCCAAGCCTTTACCCCGACGTTTGGACCATCGATCACACGGTGGTGAGTCACTCGCTCGAGGTCGACGAAGACGATGCGATTTTCGCCGATGCGCTCGCGGTGCTGAAGGGCGCAGAGGTGCCGGCGTTCACGGTTCTCCACGTAAACACGCCGGACCACAAGGGGCACGGGCACGGGATAACGTCTCCGGCATACACGACGTATATTCAGTCTTTCGATATCAAGCTCGACGCCTTTATCGCTGCGCTTTCGCCGGAACTCAGCGTCATCGTGACGAGCGATCACGGGGCGACCGACAGCGGGTCGCACGGCTCGGACACCGAAGTTCAGCGACGATCACCGTTTCTGGCTTTTGGCCCTGGCCTCGCCGCGCATCCTAAGGCTGAGGTCTTCGATCAGGTCGACATGCCCGCGACGCTTGCCGCGCTGACCGGCGTGCGCGCACCGGCGCAAGACCGCGGCCATATCGCTGCGGAACTTCTCGACGTCGACACGAACGAAGCGGCCCGACTCGGATGCGTGCAGCTTGCAAACGTTCATCGCTTCGCGCGCGCCATCGTTGGCCCCGATGAATCGCTTCACGACGCCGCCGTGGCGCACTGCAACGAAGTCCCTCTCGGCGAGCGCTTCGCGCGTGCGCGGTCCGTTGCGCGCACCATCGACGATGGCATTGGCAACCGTCGTGCCGATTCGCCGCGTGGCTATTTGCCAGGAATTCTTGCGCTCATCGTCACACTCCTCGCACTCGCCGCTTTCGCCGCGCGCGATCGATCGGCCGAGGTCCGGCAGTCGGTCCTCCTCGCCATTCCCGCGGTGGTTGCGGCGCTTGCGGTGACGTGGGGCCTCGAACTTCTGCCTGGCTTGTGGCCCGACCGCGTGCGCATCGCGGGGTATGCGCTCGGGAACCTTCCGCTCGTGGCGCTCCTTGTGCGCCCGCGTTCGGTGCTTCGCTTCGTGAGTCCGCATGCGACCTGGGGCGCCCTCGTGCTTCCCGGAGCCCTGCTCTTGACCGAGCCTAAAACCACGCAAGCCGAAGCCTTCGTGCTCCTTGCCGTCGTCAGTCTCGTCGTGCTTTTTGGCAGGCATCGCCCAACGTCGAGCCCCGCGGTCGAGGCCTCGCTACGCCATGGTCCGGCCCTAGTTTCGCTGGTCGTTCTCGCCGCGCCAGGGATCCTCGACGACTCGTTCGTCCCGCGATGGATCGCCGATCGTCCTTGGGCGTCGAGCGTGACCGCTTGCCTCTGCCTCACCGCCTACGCCGCTTGGCGCGTCGCGAGGCGTGAGTTCACCACAGCACATGCGTGTACACTGCTTGCAATTGGTTTTGGCGCTCTCGCCCTGCGTGATGCGGGACTCGTGACGCCCTCGCTCACGCTTTGGGGGCTCGGCGTCGCCGCGATTGTGGGGCTCGCGTGGCATGCGGTGGGTCACGCGAATGCGTCGTCGTTCCGCGTGCCGTTCGAGGCGGCCATCATCGTCGTTTACGCACTCTTGTCGCGCGACCTTGAGTGGCCCTTTCTCGTCGCCGCCATCGTCCTCGCAACGCACCTCGCCGACGAGCTTGCGCGGGAAGATAACCTCGCGATCGCGCCAAACCTTCTCCTCGTCGCAGCGGCTTTCGCCGTGACGTACGTGGGCCGCGTGGGCGTCCAGCAAGGCTTTCACTTCCTGCACATGGACTGGGGCGCGGGCGCCTTTCGCGACCCGAGCGTGGGCACGTGGCGCATCGGCCTTGGCATCGGCACGAAGCACGCACTCGCCATCTTTGCGATCCTTGGGTCCATGGGCCTCGCGCTGCCCCCTCGCATGCGCGCACTTCTTTGGCGCGGCATCGCCCTCGCGAGCCTCGCGCGCGTCGCCGTCATCGCCTTGATGCTCCACGTGTGCCGAAACTCGTTTTGGACGCCGGTGTGGGTCGTGGGCGAGTTGCCGAACATGCTCATCGCGATGGTTGTGTCGGTCGTCGTTCTCGCCACGCAAGAAGGCCACGTGGACCGCACGGCGACCGCGTCGATGCCCATGGCCGCGGAGTAATCACCGCCGCGTAAGCCACTTGGGCGCGCAAGCAACGCTCGCGCGAGCGATCAATCAGCCCGGTGGCCACACGAGGCTGCGGCCTGCGAGCACGTGCGCGTGGAGATGAAAAACCGTCTGCCCCGCATCGTCACCGTTGTTCACAACGACGCGGTAACCGCCGGCCGCAACGCCGAGCTTTTGCGCCACATCGCGCGCGCCGATCATGACGTGCCCAAGCAACTCCACGTCGTCCGTTTCGGCTTCGCGGACCGAGTCGATGTGGCGTTTCGGGATGACGAGCACGTGGGAAGGAGCGACCGGACGAAGGTCACGAAACGCGAGCACGTGGTCGTTTTCGTGGACGATGTCGGCGGGAATCTCGCGGGCAACGATGCGGCAGAAGATGCAGGCACTCATGGGGCGTGAGTCTACGAGCGTTTGCGGCGCGCGAGGAACGAGTCGGTGGTCACAGGCCGATGATTCGCTGCATGCCTGCCAGAGCTTCCGCAATGAGCACGTCGCCACCGGCCGGAAGCGCTGTCAAAAGCTGGCGCTCTGCATGCGTGTCTCCGCCGCCACGCGCGAGCAGGTAGCGGCACACCACCGCGTCGAGCTCGTCGCCGAGAAGCGTCCACGACGAACGAGGATGCGCGCGCGAAACGGTGACCGAGAGCTTGCCGTCCACGAGCGAAACAGCGGCCTCGTCGGCGGTCGCGGCGTTCGAGAGAAACGCTCGCATCCGCCGGGCCCTCGTGCGCGCGCGCTTGCCCGCGTGGGACTCGTAAATTTCCGGATGACGGTTGCGCGAAGCAAAGCCGGGCACGAGCGCCAAGGCAACGAAAAGGCCGCCTTCATCCACGGGAACTGCGCTCATCGGCCGGAGGCTAGCGCGCGCCTTCAGTCGTCGTCGCTGCCAATGGTCGAAGGGGCTCGGCCAAGACCCGCGGCCGCGAGAAGCTCCGCTTGGCGGAACGTGCGGAGCGCCGTGACGATCTCTTCGACGTCGCCGTCGATGATGCGGTCGAGCTTGTTGATCGTGAGCTTGATGCGGTGATCGGTGACGCGATTCTGCGGGTAGTTGTACGTGCGAATCTTCTGGCTTCGCTCGCCGGTCGACACCATGCTCTTGCGCTCCGCCGATACGGCCGCGTCTTGCTTCTCGCGCTCCAAGTCGAGGAGTCGGCTCTTGAGAACCTTCATCGCCTTGGCCTTGTTCTTGAGCTGCGATCGTTCGTCCTGGCACTTGACGAGAAGCCCCGTCGGCCGATGGATGATCTGCACCGCGCTGTTGGTCGTGTTGACGCCCTGCCCGCCCGGCCCGCCGCTCGCCGCGATGCTGATCTCGAGGTCCTTGTCTTCGATGTGAACGTCGACGTCGTCGGCCTCAGGAAGCACCGCCACCGTCGCGGTGGACGTGTGAATGCGTCCTTGCGTTTCGGTCGACGGCACGCGCTGCACACGGTGCACGCCGCCCTCGAAGCGCAGATGGCTGTAAACGTTCGCGCCCGTCACGAGCGCGATGCACTCTTTGTAGCCGCCGGCCGCCGCTTCGCTGAGCGAGAGAACCTCGACGGTCCACCGTTTTGTTTCGGCGTATTTTGCGTACATACGGAAAATATCCGCCGCAAAGAGCGCTGCCTCTTCGCCACCTTCGCCGCTGCGAATCTCGAGGATGGTGTTCTTCGCGTCGTTCGGGTCTTGAGGCAGGAGCTGGAGCTGGATGGCGCTCTCGAGCCTCTCGCGCTCGCCTTTCAGCTCGGTGACTTCGCGCTCCGCAAGCTCGCGCATGTCCGGGTCCGAAAGCATCGACTCCGCGTCCGTGAGCTGCGCTCCAACGGTCTTCCAGCGTTCGAAGGACTGCACCATCGCGTCGAGCTCGGTGCGCTCCTTCGTGAGCTTGTGAAGCTTGTTACGGTCAGCGAGGATTTCGGGCACGCAGAGCAAGTCGTCGAGCTCGCGAAAGCGCCGCGCAAGGCTTTCCAGCTTGTCGACAGGAATCATGGCGCGGGGCTAGCAGCGCCACCCGCATCGAACAACGGGCGACACCAACGTGCATGCCGAAACGCGCCGCGCGAACCGGCGAACCGCGCACCACGGGCTCACGCAGCGACTTCGAACACACCTTCACGGACGCCTTCGCCCGTCACGAGACCCTCTTCGCGATCGAGCGTGATGCGCAAAGAAGCAAGAGCGACCGCAAGCTGGTCGTCGTCGGGCTCAATGGTGGTGATGCCCTGAACCAAGTAGCCGGGCACGAGAAACGGCTTCACCCAAGCGGCGCCCACGTTCATCGCCGTGAGACGCTGAAGCTCAAAAGTAACGCCCGTGAGCACAGGAACGAACGGGAGTTTCTCGAAGAAGAAGATCACGTTGTCGAGAAACGCGTTGCCCGTTGCGATGCGCGGCAGGAGCGCGCCGACCGCGGTGAAGGCCACCACCGACACGAGCGCCACCATCACGAGGAACGTGGTTCCGCAACGCGGATGACGCGTGGAAAACGGACGAGCCGCCTCAACGGTCAGAGGACGATGGGCTTCGTAGGTGCTGATCGCCTTGTGCTCCGCACCATGGTATTGAAACATACGTCGTATGTCTGGAACCTGACGAATCGCAGATAGGTAACCTACGACAACAATCAGCTTGAAGAGGCCTGTGAGCGCCTGGAATCCAGCACTTTGCACCGCAAGGTCGAGGCCGAGCCCCCGATTGACGAGCGCCGCCGACCCCTGCGGGAGCGCGACAAAGAGCCCGAGCGACGCGACGATCATGATGGCCCCCATGGCCCCGCTGCCCTTCTCGTTCGGTGACGAGGGCTTGCTCGACGGAGCGGCGTCTTGACCGAGGCTCGCCACGAAGGACGCGAGAGCGAGCGGAAGGCGCATGACGGCGGCCGCCACACCTGCTGCCGCGGACTTCTCGGCGCCCTCGAGGGTTTCAACGGAAAAACGCAGCGCTTCGTTTCCGAGGCGAAGCGCTTCGACGAGCGAAACGACTCCACGAATGAAGGGCAGCTTTTGCCACGGAGCCGCGGTGTTCACGATGAGCCGCTCGCGAAATCGGAGCTCACCGCTCGGGGCTCGCACGACGACCGCGAACGACTTCGGCGAGCGCATCATGACGCCCTCAAGCACCGCTTGCCCGCCGATGTACGGAGGCTTCTCGGTCAGGGTCTTTGCGTCCGCGTTCGTCATGGGCTCACTCTGCGCACGGGTTTCGTTTGGTCCAATGAAAAAAGGCCGCATTCCCAAGGGAAGCGACCTTTCGACGGAGCGCTTTCGTGCTCCGAGGGCAATCAGCTCGCGGGCTTCGTCCCGTAACGCTTGCGGAAGCGGTCGACACGACCGGCGGCGTCCACGAGCTTCTGCGTGCCCGTGTAAAACGGGTGGCAAGCGCCGCAAACGTCGACCGAAAGGGTGCCCTTCGTCGAGCGGGTGACGAATGCGTTGCCGCAGGCACAGGAAATGTGGGCGGTGAGGTACGTGGGGTGGATACCGGGCTTCATAACAACGTTTCCGTGAGGGAGGGAGGCACTTAGACCGATTCGGGCCCCGATGCAAGCGTTCGCGAATCCCGATCTTCCAGGTCGCCGCGACTTGCACAATGCGGCGACCCCTGAAACCATGCGCGCGGGAGAACGAATTTCATGCGGCACCGGGTTTCCTCAGTCCTTTTTGCATCGTCGTTGACCACCTTCGGCTTGGGTTTCGTGGGGGCCTGCGGAGCCCCGTCGGGCGGAGGAAGCCCCGGAGGTTCGGCGATCGTCGACGGCGGAGCAGCGATCGCGGACGGCGGAGGAAGCGGCTCGGCCACGCTCCGAACCCGGCTTGTCGTTCCCCCCACGCGCAGCGCGAGGCAAGACGGCTTCGGCACCTCGTCGGCGGCGCTCTCGGGACAGAACGCGGCGGCGGACTTGACGGAGCTTTCGTATGCGGTCCGCGCCATCGCCATCTGCAAGCACATGACGGTGCAGGACACGGGCTTCTCCAATCCGCTCGATTGCCTTGAGGTTTACGCCGGGCCCGAGGTGCCGTCGCTGGCCTATGATCCGTCAGCCGATTTGCTGCCACTCGCCGCTGCAGCGCGAAGCGTCGACGAGCCCTTCGTGGACCTTCTGAGCGCCGCAGGTCGCGCGCGCCTCGCCACCTCCCATACGCTGACGTTGGCGGACGTGAGGGAATACCAATACGGTTACATTACATGGTATCCCCCAATCAAGTTGCGGGGTTCCGTTGCCATTCCGAGCGGCCCAACGCTCCAAACTCTCGACGGAACGACCTCCGTCGTCGTGATGCCCGATGGCTTCCGCCACTACGTCACCACTTCGGCGTCGAGCCTGAGCGCGGCGACGACGAGTGAGCGAGCCGTGGTGCTGCTGCCCAACGGCGGAAACTGGTTCAAGTTCCAGCGCCCCCTCGCCATCACCGACGCTGACGTGAGCTCCGCGACGGCGAGCGACGCGGGCGATGCTGCCGCCACCACGGGCACCTCGGGCGGGTTCGACTTGGATCTCGTCTTCGATCCGGAAGCGATGCTCACGGCATTCTCCGAGCGCGCGGGCGATTCGAACTCGTCCCTCGTGGACAGCTCGGGCGCGGGCTTTCACGTGCCGATGCTCGACCTCGCGCCAATCGTTCGGACCGCGGGCAAGACCTTGGTGCGCGAAGATTGGGTCGCAGACCTTGGGGCCGGGTTTGGCTACCGCCTCTCGCTCTACGGCGTGGAGCCCGACGCGAACCGCACCATCTACGGCGTGCTTTCGCGCATGCTCGTGAACGCAAACACCGTGGCGGCCGGGGACTGGTTCGATGCGCAAAAGATCGCTGGCGTCACCGTGGCGACCGACGGGACCCGGACGTTCACCGACCCAAGCGGCGAGCCCATCGTTCGAGGATTCACGCGCACAGCCACGTTGGCCGACGCCGGCACGACCGTGAGCGCCGAACTTCGCTGCACGGGACATGACGAAAGGCCCATGCCGCACGGCTTTTTCCTTCCGGGGTGTGCAACAGGCACATGGCGTCCTGTGACCTTCGTCGCGCGCTGAACCCCTCGCGCGGGGTGCCATTGACCAATTGTACCGCCTGCGCGCGGGCTTGTCGCATAACGCAAGCCTACCGGGCTGCGGCTCCCTCGTGTCCGTTCTCATGACCGCCCTCGAATGGGGCGCTCGCCTCATCATGCGCCTCGTCGAGTCCGACCGCCTTTAGCAGCGTAATGAAAAAAGGCTCATCGCCCCAAATCGTCGGGGACCCATCCCGCCGAACGGCAAGGCGTCGGCGTAGGATGGGGGTGCGTCGTCCTCGAAATACTCAGAGTATTCCTTCGTCCTCCTCCCATAGCTTTGGGTCGTTCTCTCTTTTTTCAGCAGCCCGCTAGCGGAAAAAGCTTCTTGCGGAGCAACGTGCCCCCGCAAAAAGCTTTTGACCGCAAGTGACGCGGAGTCGCCTGGAGCGTCAGAACTGCAGCTGAAGGTCGCTCTTTCCGCTCTTGCTCGAGACGGTGTCCGTGGCCACGATACGCAAGCGCATCGGTGGCGTGCCGGCTCCGTCAGCCACCGTGAGAACGCCTCCCGCAGCTCCGTTGAGCGGCTGCGAAATGCTCGCCTTTGAGGCGGGTACGGCCTTCGTTCCTGTCTCTTTGCCCGCGTCGTCGAGAACGACCTCAAGGAGCGACCAACGAGCGAGCGCGGTCAGCTCGCGTGTCGTGCTGTCGCTCATCACCGTTGCCGCCGCCATTTGCTGCCCGTTGAGTTGCGAGCGCATCGTGAAGAGCATTCCGCCAGGGGTGACACCGATCGCCGCGACGACGGGCGGGACCGAGAGCGAATCGTCCGCGGCCTGGTTCACTTCAAGGGTATTCGACGGATTCGCGTCGCCAAGCTTCTGCATCCACGCCGCAGTGATGGTCGCTTTCGTATTCGCTTTCGAAACGATTAGCGTCGTAAACCAAGGCGAAACAAAGTGCCCCGTCGCGGCCGCGGCCTCACTCGTCGCTGCGAACTCGTTATAGCCGTTGCCAGCTCTCATAACGCTCGCGTCTGAGGATTGCCACTCGACAACGCCGGAGACGTCGTCCACGATGCCGCGCGTTTCTCCGTTCGGCCCCGGCGCCAACTTCCAATACGCAAGGGCGCTCAACGCGCGCACCTTTTGGGGATATTCATAGCTCAAAATGGGAGCGGTCGCGCCGCGCAAGGGGTTCGGCACCACGTTATCGACGACGACGATGTTGTCCGGCGGCAACCCCGCTGCCCGAAGAAACCGCGTCGCATATGCCTGCTGCGGCCACCAAGACGGCTTTCGGCTCGCGTCATCGGGCCAGGCGTAGGTCGCCGGCGACGTCGTGCCGGGGTAATTGTACGCGTCCATGACGCGGAGGCATGCGAAGT
>CAIQDA010000408.1 GCA_903870415.1 uncultured delta proteobacterium | reverse complement strand
GGCAGCGCCGTTTGTCCCGTTCGTTCCGTTGGAGCCCGCCGTACCAGTCGCGCCTGTGCCGCCGTTCGTTCCATTGGAACCGTTCGAGCCCGCGGAGCCGGTCGCGCCCGTCGCGCCGTTCGACCCGTTCGTTCCATCGGTACCCGTCGCACCGTTCGTCCCATCAATACCGCTCGCGCCTGTGGCACCTCGACCGCCCGTCGCGCCCGTCGCGCCCGTCGTACCTGTCGCACCGCTTGCGCCAGTCGCCCCGCCGGATGTCGCCTGCGACCCAACGGGCATCCATGCGCCAGCCGCGCAAAGCGAGAGGCTCTTCTCGGCGTCCGCGTACGCGACCTCCAAGTTATGGGCTGCGTCGCAAACGGGTCGAGCTGCTTCGCTGGCATACTGCGCCACGGGCGTGGACGCCTCCGTGGTCGCGACACTGTCGCCACAGCCGCCAACGGCTCCACTCACAACCACCGCTGCAAAACATCCAAAATACTTCATGATCGCCGCCCTCGCCGCTCAACCTGGAGAGTCAGGCCGGGGCGCGACCGTCGCACGAGGCGGCGTCTTGCGATACTAGAAGTTTCAGTATTTGCGCAACGGCGATCCGCGTCACGAAGCCGCGAGATCAAGCTTTCGCGCGGCAATCGCATCGAGGTTCTTGTCGAAAAGAGTCGCGTCAATCGCTTGGCAAAAGCCTTCGAGAGGCAGGTCGCCCGGATCAAAACCAAACGGGTCTTCGCTGTTCACGCCAAGCTCCTCGATGCCAAAGAGGATGAAGGTGACAATGAGCGTGGCCGGGACAGAGAGCCAGCCAAATTCGTTTGCGAACGCGAAAGGGACAGTGGCCGCGTAAACGACAAGCGCGCGACGAAGGTGGACCGTGTAAGGGAAAGGCACCGGCGTCGAACGAATGCGGCTGCAACCGCCGGCAGAAAGCAAGAGCGAGCGGCAGGAATCTTCGAACGACGCGAGGATCGCCGTCGCGCGCGCATCGGTCCCTATGCCGTGGCGAAACAATGCGCTCGCGTGGGTCATCGCCGCCGTGGGAACGTGCGCGGCGCCATCGATCAGGTGCAGGAGATCGGCGGGAAGGGCGGCAGCATGAGGCCCAAGCGCGCGCTTGCCTCGGAGCGAATGCATGAGCGCGTGGGCGAAAACGCTGATTGAAGCTCGAAATTCGATGCGAAACGCCGGAGGCAGGTCCAGGGCGGCGTGGCGCGCCAAGTGCCTCGTCTCCTCGACGATGGCACCCCAGAGGCGACGCCCTTCCCAGAAGCGATCGTACGAGGTGTTTGTGCGAAAAACGAGAAGCAACGCGAACGGTACGCCAATGAGCGTGTGGCCAAGGGACCCAAACGATCGCACGAAGCCGTGTCCCATCATCCAATGAACGGCGACGCTCCATGCGGTGGCGATGAGCGCCCGCGAAAGGATCGGAAAGGTGAGCGCGGCGCGACCTGCGAAGAAACCTTTGCGCCAGCGGCCGGGATCGTACGAGCTCAAGCCGGTGATTCTAGTCGGTGTTCAGGCGCTTTCCTAGGCGAAAGGTCGACTGTTCGCGCGTGCGAGTTTTTACTCGGATTCGTTCGTTTCGGGGGCAGGCGCCGTTTGCGCGGGCGGGGCGGGAATCTCTTCGGACTTCATCGGAGGGGGCATCGGTGGACGAACGTTCGTGCGGGGCGCGTTTCCCTCGTCGCTGCCGTCGTTGACCGGGGTCTCGCTCGTTTCGTCGCCAGGGGCCACTTCCCAATGGCCCTCGCACCAGAGCCACATGTTGCCGTTCCAAATCCACTGGGCGGGGATCCAAACTTCGCCCGGATGGGGCGGCGCGGACCACACGCCCTGGGTCCAAACGTAGCTTTGGCCACTCCAATTCCAATAGCCAGGAATCCAAAGAAGCGCGGCGCCGACCGCCGCATAATAAAAGCCGCGGCGGTACATGCCATGTCCGTAGCGAGGGCCCATGTACCCGTGCGCACGGTAACCGCCGCCCATGTGGCCGCCGTAACCGCCGCCGTGACCGCCATAGGCGCCGCCGAAGTGCCCGCCGTATCCACCGACGTGGCCGCCGTAACCGCCGCCCATGTGTCCGCCATAGCCCCCACCCGTGTGTCCGCCGTATCCGCCGACGTGGCCACCGCCCATGTGTCCGCCGAAACCACCGACGTGGCCACCGCCCATGTGCCCGCCGAACCCGCCATGCCCGCCACCGCCATGCCCGCCACCGCCATGCCCGCCACCGCCGCCATGGCCACCGCGAGCTTCACTCGTTGCGGAGAAACCGAGTGCGGCCACGATCAGGAGCCAGTTCGTTGACGTGCGCATTGACGAATCCTCCAACGTTTAAACGCTTAAAAAACCGCAGAAGACGTTTCGACGCCGGCGTGGCTCGGAAGGCTGTCTCGGGCCGTTCGTGAAGACGCAGACCGTGCGTAGTCTATTCCTTTTATCTGAAGCGACGACTCTTTTTCGCCGCGAGTGTGCGCCACGCGCGGATTCGTCGTCGCGTGTCCGATGATATCGTCGTCGACAAGCGGCAATTCGCTCAGCTCGGGCGCGCCCTTGTGGCGATCACGTCCCGCGCGTAGCTGAGGTCTTTTCGTTGGTACCACACTGAGACAACGCTCGCGGTGAGCACCAGCGAGTAGGCTGAAAATCCCAAAAAGGTCCACTCCGGTTTGATCAGCGCGAGTCCAATGGACAGAAAGCCAATGGCGGTGCTTGGCCAAAGGCGCGGTTCAAGCCAGATGGACACCATGGCGGATCCCATTGTGTAGAATACAGGCAATAGCACGAGGACCTCGCGAAGTTGCACGAGACCGGTGAGCGCCAGCAGGCCGAGCGCGAGTTGCGCAAGGATGACCGTCAGCACCGTCCACTGGAGCCGCCGGTTCATGAGCGTCTTGTTCATCGAGTCGCGAGCCCAGATGCCGAGGGCGATGGAAAAGAGCAACATGGCGACCGCACAGCCTGCAAATATGCGCGCAGTCAATCGCTCCGCGTACACATGGGCCGCGAGCGGAGCGCAGGTCCACACCGCGCCGAGCATGCCCATGAGCGTGAGCCGTGTTCGGCGACCTACGGTGATGTCGTTGTCGAGCTGAAGCTGTCCGAGGCGCTGTTGTTCCCGATCGGCGAGCTTTTGTGCCTGGTCCACGCGACGCGAGAGTTCCTCGGGCCGATCGGGGCACTCGGCAAGAAGCATCGCGGCGGCGTGGGGCTTGTGCAGCGCGAGTTCATGCTCGGCGAGTTCCACAAGAACGGCGGTGAGGCCGCGCCGTGCTGCGCTATTTTCTGACCAGGATGAAAGTGCCGCGCGGTAGCCGAAGCGGCATTCCCCAAGCCTCGCATACAGCTCTTCGACGGACGCCCCCGCAGCGCTCGCGGCTCGAAGTTGCCTGTGATTCGCCTCGGCAATGTGCGTGAGGGCGAGCGAGCCTCGATGGTGAAGAAACTCCTCGACGGCGTCGCGAAAGCCCTCCACCGAAGGAAAGCGATCGGCCGGTTCACGCGCCATGGCCCGTCGGCACACGTCGGCGATTTCTCCAGGAATATCCTCGGAAAGTTCGCACTCGGACGTGATGATCGAGGCGATCATTTCGGTGAGCGTCGACGCGTGGTGCGGAGGTCGCCCCGTGAGCACCTCGAAAAGGGTCGCCCCGAGCAAGTAAATGTCCGAGTGCGAGCCCACGGGACGCAGCGGATCGCCCAGCATTTCCGGGGCCATGTAGTGAGGCGTCCCTGCCATCGCGAGCGCCGCGGAGGCGTGCGGCAGCCTCGGGTTGTCGGCGCGCGTGGTGACGGCAATGCCCCAGTCGAGGACGTAGACCTCGCCAAAGCGCCCGAGCATGACGTTTTCGGGCTTGAGGTCCCGGTGCACAATGCCGCGCTCGTGCGCGAAGGCGACCGCATTGCACACACTGATGAGCGTGCGCAGGTTCCAGTCGAGCAGGTCCCCCGCACCGAAGCGCTGCCGCACCGCCTCCGGGTCTTGCAGCAGGTCGCGCCAGACGACGCCTTCAATGCGCTTCAACACGATGGCCGGCCCGCCCTCGGGGTCCATCGCCAAGTCGTAGACGGGAACCACGTTCGGGTGCTCGAGGCTGCCGGTTATCCAGGCCTCGCGAAGCAGCTCAAGGCTCATGTCGCGGCTTCGCACCGCGTCCTTCAGCGTCTTCACGGCGACCGGTCTGTCGAGCGCCACTTGCCGCGCGAGACGCACGACGCCCATGCCTCCTTCGCCGAGGGTGTGCGCCGTCACGAGCCCGTGCTGGGCCTTCGTACGCAGAAGTTCGCCGAGCTCTTCGAACGCTTCGAGCGCCGCGCGACTTGCATCGTTCGACGGTTCGCGTGGCGGGTTCACGGTCGAACCAGGGTCCTGAACAACGGTCGACGCATACGCCACCAACGTTTGCAGGCGCCCAGACAACGAGTCGGCGCTGTCACTCGCCACGGCCGGAGGTTGCTTCGCGCTCGCCACGTGCCGGATCCTATCAGGCCGCAAGAAAAAGCGGGGCGCCGGTGTCGTGCCCCGTGGCGCAGCCCGGTTGACCTCGGGCGCGCGGTGAGCCAGCCTCAGCGGGTGAAGCCAATTTCGTCACTCTCAGGCTTTTTGTTGGTGGCGGGCTGCGCAGGAACGTCGCCATCTCCGCTCAACGAGGACGCCGCGACGGCTCCGTTGCTCGACGCGGGCGCGGACGCCACGGTCGATGCGGGCGCCGACACGCCGCTTGATGCAGGACGCGATGCAGGGCCTGTGGTCGTCGCTGACGCCGCAACTCCAGGGGCGACGCGCCTCATTGGCACCACGGGAATCGCGCGATGGGACGCGCTGGCGGCGAGCGAAAAGGCGAGGGTTGGCGAGTTTCGAAGCGCCTTCCTTCACAAGTCCGTCGGCCAAGATCTCGAAGACGGCCTCAACGCGAACGGCATCGCAACCGACTACATCACGGGCGCGTCGACCCTCACGGCCTCGGGCGTCAGCGGCGGTCTCTTCGACACGAACAACGGAGATGGCGTCGGGAAGATCGCTGAATGGCAGGCTTTCGCCGTGCGAAATGGATCGAGTCGACTTCGGGTGGCGATCATGAAGTTCGGCTACGCGGACGTGAGTGGCGACCTTCAGCCCTTGAAGGCGGCGTATGCGAACGCGGTCAACGCCATTCACGCGGGCGGCATGCGCGTGCTCCACGTCACCCCGCCGCTCGTGTTCGACGACGCGCCCGAGAACGCGTTCAAGATGCAAATGCGCGCGTGGATGCTGGCCACGTTTCCGAACGACGTGACGTTTGATCTGATGGACGTCGAGAGCACGAATCCCGCGAACGGAGCTCGGTGCGAACGCGGCGGAGCGTGGGAAATCTGTGACAATGTGCGTTCCACGGCGGCGTGCTCAAGCTTGGCGCAAGGCGTCGATGCACCGTCGGGGCAGGGGCATCTTTGCTCCACGCAAGGCACGCGCATCGCCAAGGCGTTCCTTGACGCCATCTACGAAGCGGGCCGCTGACCGGGGGCGTGCAGTCTGCGGAGGCTGCCGTTGACCCGCATGCGTTCGCACCTTAAAAGCCGCGCCATGCCTCATAGCTCGGATGCGCTCATTGCCGCCCTTCGCACCGTGGTCGACGCCGCCGGTGTCTCCATCGTCGACGCAGGTCTCGTGAAAGAAGCCGCCGACGCCGATGGCCGCGTGGCCGTGACGCTCGACGTGGGCGAAGGCAACTCGCGCGCCGCCATTGGCAGCCGCGTGCGCGAAACGTTGCTCGCCCTCGGAGGCGTAGATCGCGTGGATATTCGCTGGCGCGACGACGTTCCAGGACGGGCCATCGCCGCGGACGATCCCATGCCGGGCGTCAAGCACATCATCCTCGTCATGAGCGGCAAGGGCGGCGTCGGCAAGAGCACGACGGCGACGAACCTCACGCTCGCGCTCCATCGCCTCGGCTACCGCGTGGGCCTTCTTGATGCGGACATCTACGGGCCGTCGATCCCCACGATGCTCGGCATCTCCGGGCGCCCCGTGTCCACCGATGGCAAGCATATCGAGCCTCTCGAGCGCTTCGGCGTGAAGCTCATGAGCATCGGCTTTCTCCTCGAAGACCCGAAGCAGGCCGTCATTTGGCGAGGCCCCATGCTCACGGGCGCGCTGCAGCAGTTCATGAAAGACGTGCAGTGGGGCAACCTCGACTTCCTCGTTTTCGACTTGCCACCAGGCACCGGTGACGTGGCGCTGTCGCTGTCGCAGCGCGTGCGTTCGACAGGCGCGGTGGTCGTGACGACGCCGCAAAATGTGGCGACCGACGACGTCTTCAAGTCCGTGTCGATGGCGCAGAAGCTCGAGATTCCGGTGCTCGGTGTCGTCGAAAACATGAGCTACTTCCTCGACCCTGCGGGCCTTCGCCACGAGATCTTCGGCAAGGGCGGCGGACAGGCTGTGGCTGATTTTGCAGGCGCTCCGCTCCTCGGTCAGTTGCCCATCGACACCACGGTGCGCGAGTGGGGAGACAAGGGCACGCCGGTCGTTCAGGCCGCGCCGCAGTCGCCGATCGCGCAGATGTTCATCGCCATCGCCGAGCGTCTCGTCGACACCATCGCCGAGGGCGCGGAGGACACGGGTCTTCCCACCATTGACCGCAGCGGTGGACAGGGCCGCGTGCGCCTGCCGATGGCGAAGTAGTTCGCGTCTTGTTGGCGTAATGTAAAGAGCTTGCGTCGGGAATCCCTTGACTAGGTCGCGGCAAACCTGCGGCGCATGAGCCGTTTCACCTTCTCGCGAAGGCCGAGGCGCGAGAGCGCTCGTACCGCTGCGCGTGAGACGGTGTGGGCGAGGGCTTGCCCAGCGAAAAGCTCAAGGCCACGCGCGGTCTTCGGAAAAAAGTAGAGGTCGCCGCACGCCGTCGACTCGCTCCCGAAGGTTGTTTTGTGTTGGCCCTCGCCTTCGCCGAAGTCGAAAATCTTCGCGCAGCGTGCGCGGAAAAGGTCTTCGAGGACGGCGAGCTGCAGCACGACTCCCGGCGACAGTTTCGAATACGCGAGGTCGTACCCAAGGTGTTCGAAGGTCACGAGCGGCCCGTCGACGGTCGCGTAGATGTACGCGATCGGTTTGCCATTCGGTCCGTCAAGCAAGTAGCCGCGCGCCCTTCCTGTTCGCGCTCGCTCGCGAAGGTCCGTGTGGAATGCATCCGTATTCGGAAGGCCCTTCTTGAAGAGTCGCTCTTGGTAGGTGTTTGCGGCGAGAGGTCGCGCCGTGCACTGAAAGGCCTCGAGTTCGCCCTCGGTCGAGCTCACGCGCACAGAAAGAGTCCCGGCGCAGGCCTCGCGAAACTTACGCTTTTTCGCTAGCAGCTTGCGCCGTCGCTCGGCCGGCATCGCCGTCAGGTAATCGTCGAACGAGCCCTCAAGGCGAATCGTGCTGCGCCGATACTGATGCGGTGCAAAGCGCACGAAGGGGCCTGCGCTCGCCACGAGCGGAAGCGGAGATGCGAGCGGCTGCGAAAGCACCATCACGCAGGAAACGCCGAATCGAAGGACCTCGACGGGCGGAACGAACGAGCCTGCGTCCACGGGCCGATCGAAAAAAAGGCTCGTGTCGACGGCCACTGGAACGGCGCGCTCCGCCCATTGAACTTCCCCGAGCTGGTAACGAAACCTGACCGTTTCCAAGCGATAACGCTCTTCGATGGTTTCGATCAAGACGTCACCCTTACGAGAAAATACGCCATGGCTTAGGGCCCTCGGGTTTGCCCGGACCGTGACGAAGCGCGACAAAGCGCCTCGCGTAACCGACTCGAGCCGCTTCCACGTAAGCGCCCGTCGACGCTGAGCGAACCCACGCGGGCTCCAAGGCGCGCGCGTTCGACAACCATTTCGAAGTTTCTGCCGGTCGAGGCGAAGGGCGTGCCGCGGAATCGTGCGGCCCCGTGCGGCGTTTCGATCCGGAGGAACGTTGCCGCCAGGCCGCTAGGCCTTCCAGCCTTTTTTCATCGCGGTCACGAGGTCGACGTCCTGCTCTTTTTTGAGCAAAACGCCGATGAAGGGGAGTTCCTTCGCGAGGCGTTCTCTCTTCACGCCGGTGCGCAAGAGCACCGAGATCCAGTCGACGAGCTCGCTCGTGGAGGGCTTCTTGCGCAGGCGCGGCGTGGCGCGAAGTTCGAAGAACGCGATGACCGCTTGATCGATCATCGCGTCGTCCACCTTCGGATGATGCACGCGCACGATGCTCTTCATGAGCTCGGGTGTCGGAAAGTCGAGGAAGTGAAACACGCAGCGGCGCAAGAATGCGTCGGGCAACTCTTTCTCGTTGTTCGACGTGATGATGACGATGGGGCGCTCTTTCGCGACAACCTCATCGCCGGTTTCGCCGACGACAAAACGCATGCGATCGAGCTCGTGGAGGAGATCGTTCGGAAACTCCAGGTCGGCCTTGTCGACCTCGTCGATGAGAATGACGACGCGCTTTTCTGCAGCAAACGCTCGCCCGAGCGGCCCAAGCTTGATGTAGCGGCGGATGTCCTTCACGTCGCCATCGCCGAAGCGTGCATCATACAAGCGTTGCACCGTGTCGTAGACGTAGAGTCCGTCTTGCGCGCGCGTCGTGCTCTTCACGGGCCAGTGAATGAGCTCGGCGCCGACGTGCTCGGCGATCGCCTCGGCGAGGAGGGTTTTGCCTGTGCCTGGCTCACCTTTGACCAAGAGCGGCATCTGCAGCAGCAGGGCACATTCGACCGCGGCCTCGAGGGCTTCGCTCGTGAGGTAGCTGGCGGTTCCGGTGAATCGGGGAAGGGCAGAACTCATGGTGGAACCTTCGATGCGGGGAAACGGAGACAGGTGGCGGCGTCGCTATGGGAGCGGGTCCGCAAACCGATGCGTTGAGGCCAGCTTCGGCCACAGAGCGTTCAGCCCTTTTTTCGGAAGCGTATGCGCGTGACGGGCAGTCCATCGACGTCGGCGCGGCCCTCGCGATCGCTGCGTGCGCCGTAAGGATTCAGCGCGAGAAGGGCGCTTCCTGGCTCGTCGCCTGCGGGCTCGAACGCGTCGTAACCGAGGCCGGCGCTCGCGTACTGATCGGCTCGAAACGGCACGTCGGTCTGGATGTAGAGCTCACCGCCGACCTCGAGGAGTCGTGCGACTTCGTTCAAAAAGAGGTCGCCCATGACGAGGCGTTTCTCGTGACGCTTCTTCCACCACGGATCGGGAAAGTGGAGGAATACACGCTTCACCTCGCCTGAGTTCGCGATGCGCGGAAGCACGAGGCGCGCGTCCTCCGCAAAGCACCGGGCGCGGGACCCGAGTCCACGTTTGGCGAGGCGCTCATCAACGATGGTGGCCCACTTGCGCCGAATCTCCATGCCGACGATCGCGGCCTCGGGAGCGGCGACCGCGCGCTCGAGAAGAAAGCGTCCGCGGCCGGGACCGACTTCGAGTTCGATCCATGAGCCCGCGACGATCGTGTGCAGATCGATGGGGCCCGTCTCCGGCATGCGGGGGGCGTGGTCGTACGGATAAGGCTTGGGCGTGGTGGTCGGGTCGGCCATCGCCGTCTACCCAAGCGCAAGGTGCGTTCGAACGCCATCGTCCAAGTGCTTGCGCTATGTTCCCGGCCCAATGTCTTCGCCTCAGGAGCTCCTTCCGCACCTGCTTCGCCTCGCCGAGGAGGCCGGAGCACGTGTTGCAAAAGCCTTCGCGGGTGACTTCGTGGTCGAATGGAAGGGCCCTCGCGACCCGGTGACCGAGGTCGACCGAGCCATGAATGAGTTTCTCTGTGCGGAGCTCGCCAAGCTTGTTCCCCATGCGGGGCTCGTTGCCGAAGAGAGCGACGCGGCCGTCAACGCCATTGCGCAGGCTCGCGAGGTACTCGTCTTCGTCGATCCGATTGATGGAACCCAGGAGTTCGTCGATCGCCGTCCCGAATTTGGCGTGCTCCTGGGCCTCGTCGTGGGCAACGAACCCGTGCTCGGAATCATCCACGAGCCGATGGCGCATACGACGTATTATGCTGTAAAAGGCGAAGGTGCGTATCGTATGCGATCAGGCTGTGCGCCCGAGCGCCTGCGGGTGAGTTCGCGTTCAGACGTTCATGAGTGCTTCGCCGTGGTCACGCGCACGCACGGGTCCGATCGCCTGGAGAGCGCGCTTGCGCATTTGGGCGTGCAAAAGAAGCCCTGCGGAAGCGCGGGACTCAAGGCCGCGCGCATCGCGGAAGGAAGCGCGGACGTGTGGATATCTCCTGGTCCGGCGGGCATGCGCTGGGACGTGGCCCCGTGCGACGTCATCCTCGCGGAAGCGGGCGGCGTGCTCACCGACGGCCTTGGCCATCGCTTTGACTACCGCAACGGACTGAAGAACGAAGCGGGCATTCTCGCGTCCAATGGCCTCTTGCACGAGCGCGCCGTGGCTTCGCTTGCGCATGCGGAGCGCGCATGAACGCCGTTGCGCAGAACACCTCAGCCGAGGTCGTCGTCATCGGCGGCGGCATCATGGGGCTCTCGGTCGCCTACCACTTGGCCAAGGGCGGGCTCACGAACGTGACCGTCGTCGATCGCAGCTATTTGTGCGGCGGCGCAAGCGGTCGCAACGGCGGCGGCGTGCGTGCGCAGTGGTCGAGCGAGACGAACGTGCTCCTCATGCAGGAGTCCATTCGCATGTGCCGCGAGTTCGCCCGCAAGATGCGCATCCACGTTTGGTTCCGCCAAGGTGGCTACCTCTTCGTCGTGCGTACGGAAGACAAGCGCCGCGCCCTTGAAGGCAGCGTCGAGCTTCAACGAACCCATGGTCTCTCGACGCGCATGCTCACAGCGAAAGAGGCGCAGGGTGTGGTGCCGGAGCTCGATGTCACAGGCGTCGTTGCGGCAAGTTACAACGGCGACGATGGCGTGGTTTTCCCCTGGCCGTTCGTATGGGGCTTCGCGCAAGCAGCCACCAAACTCGGCGTCACCGTTCGCACGCACACCGACGTCATTGGGTTTGAGACCGAGGGCGCCCGCGTCTCCGGCGTTGTGGTCGCCAAGCGTGACAACGCGGGGCATCGCGTGCCTGGAACGGAAGAGCGCATCGGCGCGCGCATCGTCGTCAACGCCGCGGGCGCTTGGTCCCCAATGGTCGCGCGGCACTTGGGCGTCGAGCTTCCGAACCACCCGCATCGTCACGAAATTTGCAGCACCGAGCCGCTGAAGCCATGGCTTCGCCCGCTCGTGGCCGACCTATCGGATGGCCTGTATTTTTCCCAGTCGATGCGCGGCGAGATCGTCGGCGGCATTGGCCTCGACCCGGTTCCGCACGGGGTCCAGCAGGAGAGCAGCATCCCGTTTCTCACGCACTACGCCCAGTCGCTCGTGCGATCGGTCCCTCGCCTCGGCGCCGTGAAGGTGCTGCGCCAATGGGCCGGCTGTTACGACATCACGCCGGACGCGAACCCCATCGTTGGCGAGGTCGACGGGGTCGAAAACTTCCTCCAGCTGAACGGCTTCATGGGCCACGGCTTCATGATGGCCCCTGTCGTGGGCAAGCGCTTCGCCGACCAGGTACGGACGGGAAAGCCGGAGCCTCTCTTCGCCGACTGGAAATTGCGCCGATTCAAAGAGGGTAAGCTCCTCAAAGAGTCGATGATTATTGGGTAGTACCAAAACAATCCGTGACGCGTGCGCGTGCGTCCGAGCGATGACGCGCCGCGTAGACTGAGGCCAGCATTGACCGACTGCCCCGGCCTTGCGTAGCGTCCGCGCGCTGCCATGAAGAAGACCTCGGCTCTCCTCGTCCTCGCGCTTTCCGTCTCTAGCTCTGCGCTCCTCACGGGTTGCGCGGACGACAACGATCCGAAGACGTGGGTGGCTCGTCTTGACGACGCGGGAAAGCGTGCGTCGGCGGTCAAGCGCCTCGGTCAGTTCTTCGAAGACACGATGACGAAGGCGAACGGCGATCGCAACGATCCGACCGTGAAGACGCTCCTCGACACCGTGGCCGAGCCCATGGCGAAGATGTACGCGACGGGCGCCGGCGACGAGAAGACGCGCCGCGAATTGCTCAAGATTCTTTCTGACTTGCAGGATGCACGTACCGCTCCGGCGTTCACGCGCGCGTTCCAAGACTACGAGGCCGGCCGCAACGACGAAGAGGTGCGCAACGCCACCGCAGCGATCGTCGCGATGGCGAAGAAGGGTCAGACCATCGACCCGGCGCTCACGGATGCGGCGTTTGCTCTCTTCGCGAAATTCAAGCCATCGAAGTCGAAGCTGCAGGGCTCCTTCAAGGGCCTCCACGACGTGGTGCTCGAAATCAAGAGCCCGACCTGGGGCGCCAAGGCTGCAGAGCTCCTCGCGGCTCCGGTCGACGACAGCACAGACTCGAAGCTCGACGAGATCATGTTCCGGCAACTCACGGCGGTGCAGCTCCTCGGCGAGTTGAAGGATCCGGCGACCGTGCCCGCGCTCGTGAAAGTGCTGCTCACGCCATCGAAGCGCGACCTGCGCGCGACGGTCACCACGGCACTGCTCCGCATCGGGGCGCCGGCCGAAGCCGCGCTCGCAGGTGCTCTTGGCGGCAAGGATGCCTCGTGGGTTGCCCTCGAAGAGCGTTGGCCCAATCGTGGCTGGGTCCCGGCGATCGCCGAAGCGGCGACGATGCTCGCGCGTCCCTCAATCCGCACGGAGGCTCTCAGCCTTCTCGGCACCGAAGCGAACCTCACGAACAAGGCGCTCCTCGCGCAGTTTGCATATCGGTTTGCGCCGAACGCCGAGATGCTTGCAGCTTACAAAGAAGCGGTCGAGAAGACGGACGCGGAAGCGATGCTCGAGGGTGACGCTCAAGGCAATGCGCGGGCGACGATGCTCGCGTCGGCGACGTACTTTTACGACGCGTCGCTCGTCGAATGGATCGCGAAGCTCGCGGCTCCCGCGCAGAAAGCCGTCGCGAAGAAGAAGGACGAGCAGCTGACCACGCTCGCCACCGAGACCGACACGGCCATCAAGCTCATGACGAAGGCGCAGCTCGCGCTCGTGCAACCGCTCGTGAAGAGCACCGACGACGCGATGACCGCGCTTGCGGGCGTCAAGGGCGCGACGATGCAAGGCAAGTACGACGCGGCCGCCGCAGTCGTGAACGCCTGTGACGCCGACGTGGAGTGCTACCTCAAGGCCGTGGCCGAGCCCGTTGAGACCGGCAAGCCCGCAAAGGTCATGACCGCCGTGAAGGCTGCGACGATGGTCGCGGTTCTTGGCGCCGCGGACGCGACGAAGCATGCGCAAAAGCTCTCGAAGATCGTGGCCAAGCAGACCGACCCGAGCGCACGTCTCGCCTCGGTGGAAGCGATCGATTTCCTCTTGCCCAAGGGCAGCAGCGAAGTCGCTGCGGTGCTGGACGAAGTCGTCGAGTCCGAGCGCAAAGCCGGTCAGAAGAACCCGGCCCACGATGCGATGGCGAAGGTCGCCATGCGTCTGCGCGCGCGCATGTGAACGGCAGGCGCGGGACCCTGAGCCCGTCGCCGCGAAGCGTTCATCGTGACGCCAAGAGCGTCCAACGGAGCGGGTCCACGTGGCCCGCTCCAATGCGTTCAAGAGGCGGCTCCCGCACGACAATAAAGGGCGCGCCCGTGCGCGGATCGATGGCGTCCGGTGCGACCTCGAGAAGCGGCGTGAGCGCGAACGAACGCTCGTGCATGCGCGGGTGAGGAACCTCCGCGGCGGGGTCGTCCGAAACTTCGCCATCGATCCACAGCAGGTCGAGGTCGACGACACGCGGCCCCCAACGCAGCGTGCGCACGCGCCCAAGGGAGGCTTCGATGCGCAGAAGTTCGCGCACGATCTCCGGAGCCGATGAACGCGCGCGCAACCGTACGGCGGTGTTCCAGTAGCGATCTTGCGGCGGGCCAATCGCATCGGATTCCCACAGTGACGCGGCCGCTTCGACGGTGCCCAAGTGCGCGAGACCTGCGCCGACCTGCGTCAATGTGGCCAGCCGGTCACCGAGATTTGCCCCGATTCCCACGACGATCGTGCGCCCGATGCTTTTCATCGCGGAGTTAGTCCCTTGCTCGGACAGGCTGATAGGATCGACCATGACGTCTCACGCGAAGAGGTGATGCATGGCTGGCGAAACAAGCAGCGGCTCTGGATTTCTCGACCGCATCTCGGCGCTCCAGGACACGAAGCATTACCGCGAACTGAATTGGACGGGGTCCTTCGAGGACTACCTCGCGATTGTGCGCGAGCGTCCTGAAGTTACGCGGAATGCGTACCAACGCCTCTACGATATGATCATCGCCCACGGCACCGAAGAGTACGTGGACAACAAAAAGAAGCTTGTAAGATACAACTTCTTTAAGGATGAGGTGAACCACGGCGACAACGCGGTCTTCGGCCTCGACATCCCGCTCATGCGCCTCGTGCACGTGCTCAAGGCGGCTTCAGAGGGCTATGGCCCCGAGCG
>CAIQDA010000407.1 GCA_903870415.1 uncultured delta proteobacterium | reverse complement strand
CGAGTTCCCCAGCGGCCTCTTCGTGAATCGAGACGCGACGGTCGGCGACCTGCAGCGCGAGAAGCGCTTCATCCACCTCGACGACGACAGCACGTTCAACCGAGCGGACGTCGGCGTTCGCCATCCCGATCGCCTTGTCGGCGGTGCGCGCGCGCGCCTGAACCTGGCCGCCGAGCGGCAGCACTTGGTCGACCTGAAGGAACATCATGTCGAGGCCGTTCACCGCCGTTCCATGCAGGAGCTCCGCGCCTTGAACCGTCAGCGACGGGTTCGGCAAATGCCCCGCCGTCACTCGGTCGGCCTCCGCCGCATCGACCGCGAGACGAGCCACCGCCGTCTCTTTGCGCACGCGCAACGCGCGCTCCACAAGCTCGCTCCGCGTGAAGATTCGAGCAGCCTCCGGCCCGGCAACTTGCTCGGCTTTCGCCACACCTGCCACGAGCGCACCCGCGATAAAGAGCACCGCGATTGTCGGCACCTTCGGAGGACGCAACGAGCGAATGCGCTCCATCAACACGCCAATCGCTCCTGGGGGCGGCATCGTGTCGAGCTCGCTCCGACGACCATTCGGAGGGTCCGGCCAGATGGCGTAGAAGGTGCGGTAGAGCACCGGAAGCGTGAGGAGCGAGAGCAGCAAGCTGCCCGCAAGGCCGCCCACCACGACGATGGCCAGCGGCCGCTGCGAATCGCTCCCGATGGCATGGGAAACGGACGCGGGAAGGAGCCCGAACGTGGCCACGAGGGCCGTCATGACGATGGGGCGCGTGCGTTCGACGGCGGCGTCGATGATCGCGTCGTCGACAGCGATTCCGGTGCGCTTCAGCTCCTGGATACGCGAGACGAGGATGACCCCTGTTTGAACGCTGGTTCCAAAGAGCGCGAGGAACCCAACGCCGGCGGACACGGAGAAGTGCGTGCCGGTCATGTAGAGTGCAACGATTCCGCCAACCGGGCTCGTGAGGAGCACGTTCGCGAGAAGAATGAGCGCGTCGCGCAGGCTGCGAAGCGCGATGAGGAGCAGGACGAAGATGCCGAGAATCGTGAGCGGAACGACCAGTGCGAGGCGCGCGTTGGCGCGACGCTGACTCTCGAATTCCCCGCTCCAAACGACGCGGTAGCCCGACGGAATCGGGACACTCTTCATCACGCGACCTTGCGCCTCCTGCACCGCCGAGCCGAGGTCACGTCCGCGAATGCCGAACTTCACCGCGACGTAGCGCGAGTTGTCCTCGCGGTAGATGCGGTTGGCGCCGTCCACGAAGGCGAGCTCGGCCACCTGCCCAATGGGCACCATGCGACCGTGTTTGCTCGTGACGCCAAGGCGCCGCAGCGCATCGAGATCGTCGCGCGCGTCCTCGGCCATGCGCACCACGAGGTCGATGCGCTTCTCTCCTTCGACGACTTGCGTCACCGCACGGCCACCAACGCCGGCCTCGATAACGTCCTCGACGTCGTCGACATCCACGCCGAACTGCCCCGCGCGAACACGGTCAACGGTGATGGCGAGGTTCGTCTGCCCAAGTTCTCGGAGCACTGCGAAGTCGGCGACGCCGCTCACCGCTTGGATTTCTTTGCCGACGGCGATCGCGAGGTCTTCGAGGGTCTCAAGACGCGGGCCATAAATCTTCACCGCGAGCTGACCTTTGACGCCGCTCGTGGCCTCTTCGACGTTGTCGGAGATCGGCTGCGAGAATCCAAAACTGACGCCAGGAAATTGCTGCAGACGCTTCGCGATGGACTCGATGAGTTGATCTTTGTCCTCTTTGAATTCCGGCCGCCAAAGGTCCTTCGCCTTCAATGCGACGTAGAATTCAGCGTTGTAAAAACCCGTCGGGTCCGTTCCATCGTCCGGGCGTCCCGTCTGCGAGGTCACGGTGTCAACCTCAGGGTATTCGCGGATGATCGCGCGAATTTGCGGAACGAGCGTCTTCGCGCCGGTCAGCGAAATGTTCGGAGGAAAGGACGCGCGGGCCCAGATCGCGCCTTCGTCCAAGTGAGGAAGAAATTCCGAGCCCACGCGCGGCGCGAGAGCGAGACCGCCGAGCGCGAGCGCAAGCACTGCGAGGAGCACGGGCACCCGCCTTGCGAGCGCCCAGCGAAGAACCCGCGGGTACACGGTCGTGCGCCACCGAAGGAGCGGATTGTCGAATTCGTGAAGCGGACCGCGAAGCATGTATCCTGCAAGCGCAGGTGCCGCGGTGAGCGCGAAGAGCAAGCTGCCCATGAGCGCGAACGCCACGGTGAACGCCATGGGGCGGAAGAGCTTTCCCTCCACGTGCTCGAGCGTAAAAATGGGCAGGTACGCCACCGTGATGATCGCCACGCTGAAGGTCATTGGGCGGGCGACCTCCTGGGCCGCGCGACGGATGACCACGAGGGCGTCTTCCTTGTTTTCGTCCTGCTTTCCGTGCGCAAGGCGCGAGAACACGTTCTCAATCATCACGACCGCGCCGTCGACCACCATGCCGAAGTCCACAGCACCGATCGAAAGCAAGTTCGCTGGAAGGGCGATGGCGTCCATCCCGATGAAGGCCATGAGAAGCGCGAACGGGATCGTGACCGAGACGATCAGTGCACTCCGCACGTTTCCGAGAAACAGAAACAGCACGAGCGAGACGAAGAGAATCCCCTCGATCATGTTGTGAAGAACGGTCTTCGACGTGGTCTCGATGAGCTTCGTTCGATCGTAATAAGGAACGATGGAGACGCCGTCGGGGAGCACGTTGTTCACGCGCATCTCGGCGAGTTTCTCGCGCACGCGTCCAAGGACGACCCCCGCGTTTTCTCCTTTGCGCATGAGAACCGTGGCCTGAACCACGTCGTCATCGGTGCCGAGGCCCACGATTCCGAGGCGTGGCGCGTGGCCGATCGACACGTCGCCGATGTCTCGAATGAGAATCGTGGTTCCGTCGTCGGCGGTCATCACGGGGATGCTCGCGATTTCGTCGGGAGACTGAATGAGCCCTTGCCCGCGCACGTTGACGGACTGCGAACCGACCTCGAGAAACCCGCCGCCGGCATTGCGATTCGACCGCGCCAACGCATCGGCGACCGCTCCGATGTCGAGCTGGTGAGCCGCGAGGCGCTCGGGCTTGATGAGCACCTGGTATTGCTTCACGGGCCCGCCGAAGGAGACCACGTCGGCGACGCCTGGCACGCTTCGAAGCTCTCGCTCAATGACCCAGTCTTCGAGCTCCTTCAGCTCCGCGAGCGAGTGGCCTGCGCCGCGCACCGTGTAGCGAAAGATTTCGCCGATGGGCGACGCAAGCGGTCCGACGCGCGCTTGAACCCCGGCAGGCAGCACCACTTGCCCGAGGCGCTCGTTGACTTGCTGCCGCGCAAAGTAGATGTCCGTTCCCTCTTCGAAAACCAGAGTGACGACCGAGAGCCCGAAAATAGATGTACTCCGCAAGTGAACCTTGCGCGGCACACCGTTCATCTCAAGCTCGACCGGCAGACTCACCTGCCGTTCGAGTTCCTCGGCCGCATGCCCGGACCATTGCGTGATGACCTGAACGGAAACGTCGGCGACGTCCGGGTACGCCTCGATTGGCAAGTTCTTGAACGCCACGAGGCCCACGAGGGCGATCGCCGCAGCAATGATGAGCACCGCTGCCCGGTAACGAAGGGCTGTGCGGACGACGAGGTCAATCATGGCGCGTCGCCCGGCATCTGCGCGTCGAGAAGAAGCGCGCCGCGGACCGCGATGCGTTCATCGACTTTGAGTCCGCTGCGAAGCTGCACGAGGCCCTCAGAGCGGTACCCGAGAACGACTTCCCTTCGCTCAAAGTGCTTCGGCGCAGACTCGATGAACACGAACGCCTTGGCCCCTTTGAGCACGACCGACTGCGGGTCCACCGCCACCACCGGAGTCGATCGCGATCGCACCGACACCCGCGCGAACATCTCCGGAAGCAGCGCGCGATCAGGATTCGCGATGCCTACGCGAACCTTCGCCGTGCGCGTGGTGGGGTCGAGCGATGCAGCCACGTGGTCGACGGTCCCGTGAAAAACACGCCCTGGATACGCGGGCACGTTCACGTCCACGCCCGCCCCGCGCGTGACGAGAGCGACATCTTGTTCGAAGACGTCGAAGACGACCCACAGCGAGGCCAGGTCCGCGACCACGAAGAGCGCTGTCGCATCATCCGACTGGACGCCGGCTCCGAGCGCCGCGCGACGTTCGGTCACAGTTCCCGTGACGGGTGTCCGAAGCACATACGACGGCTCCTTTGTATTCTGCACGCCGCCGAGCACCGAGAGAGCGGCGAGGTCGCGCTCCTCGGCCACCTTCGTCTGTTGGAGCGCCGCGGTGGCTTCCTCCACTTCGCGCGCACTTCCTGCACCCGACTGAAAGAGCCGCTGCGCACGTGCGAGGGCCTGCTCATCATGAATTCGGCGAGCCTTGTCTTGAGCGAGATCCGCCGCCGCCGCTGCAACCTGGGGACTCTGAATCACCGCGAGCGCCTGACCGGCTTTCACGTCGTCGCCGATGCGCGCCGACACGGATGCCACGCGGCCGGAAACGGGAGCCGCAATGCGCGCGAGGGAATCTTCGTTGTAGGCGACGCGGCCGGTGGTCAAAAAGACCGTGCCCCGATCGTCGAGACGGGCGGGCGCAACTTCAACGTGCGCAAGCTGTTCGTCGCGCAGCACGACTTCCGATGCGGCCACACCCTGCGACGGTTCAGCACTTTCCCGCGAAGGCGTTTTGCACCCGAGCAAAAACCCGAGGACTCCGACGGTAAGATAGCGAGGCCGAATGGGCATGTTGCGGCGGAGCTTCTCACACCCCCGAGTCGATGGGCACCCACGAATCCGCCGCGCTTTTCCGGGCGCCCGAACGGGCGGTCCAGACGGGAATTACCTGAAAATCATCGGCGATGCGAAGACCAGTGCGGCGACGCCGAAGGTTGCCCCGAACACGAGCGCGGTGGTCTTGCCTGGCTCGAGTTTCGTGACCTCTGCATGGGAGATCGACGCAAGCGCGTAGGCTTCGCGCGGGCGATTGCGCGACGCGATCGACAGCGAATCGCCATCGACGTGCGCATCGATCGGGTGCTCAAAATGCAGAACCCCGCCGTCGCGGAACACGAGATCGAAATCCGAAAGCGACGGGAGGGACTCGATGCGCCCGTCCACGGTTTCCACGTTCGTCGACGTGACCGTGGTGACGGTGCCGTAGCTCGGCCCCATACCGAATCCTCCGCGACGGCCCGGGTAGCCGTACCCCCAGCCGAACGTTGCGACCGTGGCGGACTGTTCGAGCGCCCCAGAGAACTTCACGACTTCGCTCGGTTTGACCGCCACGAGACTCGTGCAACCTACAAGGAGATTGGCCGCGAGACTCAGAGCGACAATCGGCGTGGCACGCATTGGTTCCGTCAGCGTTACACGGCGGCGGAGTGGACGCCCACCGGCGCTGTCCACTGTGCGCGCTCATCGAGGAATTGCGCGATCGGTGAAAGCAAAATGTCCGGCCGCTCAAGGAGCGAGAAGTGGCTCGACCGGAAGAGAAAGCGATGGGTCGCGTTCGGCATGCGCCATTGCATGTCGAACGACTGGCGCGCCGGGGTCAGGAGGTCGAAGCCGCCGCTCACGATAAATGCAGGCGTTTCGATCTCGGGAAGCAGGTGAAAGACCGAATGCGCATCGAGCTCGAGAAAGAGGCGCATGTAGTTTTCGAAGCTGCTTCCGAGCACATGATCGAAGTACTTCGTCATGGTGCGACGCATCTCGTCTTGGCGACCGGGCGCGGTGAACTTGAAGACGAAGTTGTTCATCAAGAACTGCGCGGAGCGCGCGAGGGCGCGAATCGAGGTCGAGTGCCCAGGGTACTTGCGCGCATGCGACAAGCCTTCGTGCAGAAGGCGCGCCATGCCTGGAACTCGAAAGAGCGGCTGAAAACCAGTCGTCAGCGTGTGACCGTAGGTTCCATTCAGCAGCACGAGCCCGGCGATGCGATGCGGTTCGCTTGCGGCGAGTTCGAGGGAAACCTGCACGCCCATGGACCACCCGACCATCACCGCGCGGTCGATGCCCTCGGCATCAAGAATGAGGAGCGCGTCCTCCGCGTGGTGCGGCACCGAAAGTTTGCGATGCGACGCCGGCGACCCGCTCTCGAAGAGACCACGGTAATCCCACGTAATGATTTGGTAATCCCGCCAAAAGCGCTCAAGGAGCGGATCCCACGCGAAGAGGCGACCGCCGAGACCGTTCGCGAGGAGCAGCGTTTTGCGGCCTTCGCCGAGGATCCAATATTGAAGCTCGGTCCCGTCGCGCGTGCGAATGCGCTCGGTGCGCATGCTGGCTTCCCAAGGTTGACGAGGCTTGAAGGGGACGACGTTGTCACGCATGGATAAGCTCTTCGCGCGAGGGATTGAGAATCAGCGAAACGTGGAAAAATCGGGGGCGCGTTTCTCCATGAAGGCCTGCACGGCCTCTTGGAGTTCAGGCGATCGAAGGCGCGAGAGAAAAACCTCCGCCTCCTCGATCATCACGGCGTCAATGGCTGCCCGATCGCGCTGCCGAAGCAGGCGCTTCGAGAGGCGCACAGCCTCCGGAGCCTTGGCCGCAAGCGCCATCGCCTTCGCGCGGGCAAACGCAAGCACTTCGCCCTCGG
>CAIQDA010000406.1 GCA_903870415.1 uncultured delta proteobacterium | reverse complement strand
CGAGGCTCTTGGGCGCGCCGCGTGCGCCGACTGGGACGACGCGGTTCGCCTCGGCCAGGAGCACGGCTTCCGCAACGCGCAGGCGACCGTGCTCGCGCCGACGGGCACCATTGGCCTGCTCATGGACTGCGACACGACGGGCATCGAGCCCGACTTCGCGCTCGTGAAGTTCAAGAAGCTCGCCGGCGGCGGCTACTTCAAGATCGTCAACCAGTCGGTGCCCGACGCGCTTCGCCACCTTGGCTACGCGCCGCACGAGGCGCAGGAAATCGTCGCCTACATCAGCGGCACGAACACCCTCCTCACCGCGCCGCACGTGAACCGCCGCACGCTCAAGGAGAAGGGCTTCAACGATGCGGAGCTCGCGAAGATCGAGCACGCGATCCCCGGAGTCTTCGACCTGACGCAGGCGTTCGCCACGTGGATTGTCGGCGAGGACATTTACGAGCGAATCGGCATCGCGAAAGAGGTTCGCACGAAGAAGGGCTTCAACCTTCTCGAGCACATTGGTTTCACGACGGCGCAGGTCCGCGAAGCGAGCGACGTCATCGTCGGGCGCATGATGATCGAAGGCGCGCCATACCTGAAGGACGAGCACCTTTCGGTGTTCGACTGCGCCAACCGCTGCGGCAAAAACGGCAAGCGCTTCCTCGCGGCGATGTCCCACGTGAAGATGATGGCGGCGACGCAGCCCTTCCTCTCCGGTGCCATTTCGAAGACGGTCAACCTCCCGAACGATGCCAGTGTCGACGACGTCGCGCGCATCTACGAAGAAGGTTGGACGCTCGGTCTCAAGGCCGTCGCCCTCTACCGCGACGGATGCAAGGCGAGCCAGCCGCTGAGCACTTCGTCCGAGGAAAAGCAGGACGAAAAGAAGGTTGAGACGAAGGCCACGACGGTGCCAACGACGCCAGCGATGCCAGCGATGGCAGACGCGGCTCTCGTGCCGATGCCGAAGTCCACGGGGCCACAAGACTCCACGCAGCTCACGCTTCCGCTCACGCGTCCGCACGGTCTCCGCGTGCGCCTGCCGAAGAAGCGCATTGGCTTCACGCAAGAAGCCACGGTGGGCGGCCACAAAATCTTCCTTCGCACGGGCGAATACGAAGACGGCACGCTCGGTGAGATCTTCATCGACATGCACAAGGAGGGCGCGGCCTTCCGCTCGCTCATGAACTGCTTCGCGATGAGCGTGTCGATCGGCATCCAATACGGCGTGCCCCTCGAAACCTACGTTGACCAGTTCACGTTCACGCGCTTCGAGCCGCAAGGCACGGTCGAGGGTCACCCGAACGTGAAGCTTGCGACGTCGATTGTAGACTACATGTTCCGCGTTCTCGGCGTCGAGTACCTCAATCGCTACGACCTTGCACACGTCAAGCCCGAGGAAACGCAGACGCCGGTGGCCAGTGCCCTCGACGTACCCGAGATGAAGACCGTGAGTCCGACGCTCGCGCACACGAAGGGCGCAACGGCACGAAGCGCGGCCATGTCGGAGACCCTCGAACCGGCGACTTCGAGCCTTGATGCGCACCTCGACGCGATGATGGGCGACGCGCCCGTGTGCGACGTGTGTGGTCACATCACGGTCCGCAACGGCGCTTGTTACAAGTGCCTCAACTGCGGCAACTCGATGGGTTGCTCCTAGCCGAGAGGTGATGGGGCTCCCGGGTCCCGTCGCCGTTACGGTTTGCGCAAGAGGCGCCGTGGTGAGGTCGAAAGGTCTCGCCCGGCGCTTTTCGCGTTGGCTGCGAACACCGCGTCTGCGTTCTTGCGGGATTCTGAGCCTCAACGTGACGCGGAGGCGCTCCGGTCTCGGTGCATTCGCATGGCGTCCCTGGAAGGGAGTCCAGGAAGATCGCCTTTGCGCTAGCGTCTGCGGGCCGGGCGCTCTACGCCGAGGGATGACGCCATGAAGATCGCTTGTGACTCCTGTGGGGCGAAATACACGATCGCCGATGAGAAGGTTGCCGGGAAGACCGTCAAGATCCGCTGCAAAAAGTGCGGCGCGACGATGGTCATCGACGGGCATGCCGCTCCCGCTGCCGCTGCCCATTCCTCGATCGCACCTTCCGCGGCCATCGAGGCGGTTGGGGGCTGGATGCTCCACACGGGGGAGGGCGATCAAGAGACCCTCTCCGTCGAACAAATCGTTGAACGTTACCGCGACGGGCGTCTCGACGGTTCGGCCTACGTGTGGCGCGATGGCATGACGGACTGGAAGCTGCTCCGGGATGTGCCTGAGCTGTTTAGCGTATGTGTTTCGTCTGTCGGTACGGTGGGTGCGCCCGCCAAGGCCCCGCCCGCGGCTGCCTCGCGTCCCGTGGAGTCGGCCCGCCGCGCGTCTGCGCCGCCGCCGAGTATGCCCATCGACTCGGCGCCCATCGGCGACGACGAATCGACCGTGGCCCGTGAAGTTCCATCGCCTCGCGTTGTGACGGAGCCTGTGGCCGTGCCGCGGGCCTCGAATCGCGGGCCTCTTGCGGACCTCGTCGCATCGAGTGCAACGGCGTCGTCGGCACCGCAAGCGCCGAGCGCACTCACGGGGCAGCGCAACGACAACAGCGTGCTCTTTTCTCTCGCGTCGCTCTCGAAGAGTGGCCCCGGCGGCAATGCTCCGACGGCCCCCGGAAGCGACGCCTCGGGACTCATCGACATGCGCGCGCTCGCGGCCGTTGCGCCGAAGCCAGCGGTCGCCAGTGCGCCTAAAGTCGACGACATCATGAACCTGTCGAGCGGCGGTCTCTTCGGCGGCGGAGCTGTCTCGCCGGTGATGACCCAGACCTACCAAGCAGTGCAAGCGCCTCTTGGCGGAAGCGCGGCGGCAGGTGGCGGCGTCTCTGGAAAAACCCTTGCGTTCGCAGTGGGCGGAGGCGTGCTCTTCGTGCTGGTGGCGGTCGGTGGCGTGTTCGTTGCCATGAAGAAGGCGCCCGACGCTGCGGTGGCCGCGGCTCCTGCGACCGCGATGGTCGCCGAAGCGCCCAAGGCTGCGGACGTTGCCACGCTGGCACCTGCGCCTGTTGCGGCCGAGCCCGTCAAAACGCTGGAACCTGCGAAGGTCGCGCCTGAAGAGCAGAAAGCGCCGAAAGCGCCGAAGCCTGTAGCGTCTGCGCCAGCGTCTGCGCCCACGTCGAAGGGTGGCGTTTCGAGCAGCGCGGCCGCTGCGGCCCTTTTTGGTCCAGGTGGCGCGGCCTCGAAGCCCGCACCGGCGCCTGTCGCCATGGCGAAGCCCGTTGCTGCAGCGAGCCCGGCGTCTCTTGAAAGCGCCATGAGCGCTGCGGCGACGAAGCCTGCTCCCAGCGCGGCACCGAAGCCAGCCGCGCCTGCTGCCGCGAGCGGACCCGCGTTCGATCGCGGTGCGGCCTCGGCCGAATTGCGTCGCATCGCGGACGCGGTGGGTTCGTGCCGCAAGTCGAACGGACCCACTGGCGACGGTCACGTGAGCATCGCGTTCCGCAACGACGGTACGGTCGAGCACGTCGACGTCGATCGCCCTCCCTACCAAGGTTCGCCCGTCGGAGCCTGCGTCGCGACGAAGTTCAAGCTCGCGCGCATCCCAGCGTTCGGCGGATCCATTCCTCCGGTCGGCAAGAGCTTCACGATCGACTGACGCGTGCGGGGCTTCGTTCTCCTCATCGCGATGGGCGCCGTGTTTCTCCTCGGCGTGCGCGTGGGCTTTGGACTCGGGCGAAAGCGTTGATGCATTCTGCACGCAGCTATCGAGCCTTGGGTCTGCTGTGCCTCGTGCTTCGTTCCGCGCCATCGCGCGCGTGCGAACCGGTCGCTTGGGAACTTCGCGACGTGCTTCGCGAACTCGTGGAAGAGCGTGCGCGGCAAGATCACGCCCTTGAGCCGGTCGACGTGGACGTGGCGATGCGTCGGCGCTCGCTGCCCTTCGTGAACGCGATGCTGCGGCACGCGCCCAAAGGTTTGCCACCGTCCGAGGGCGTTCGCGCGGAAGGCGTGTGCGAGGTCTTCGATGCACCGGACGTTGCCGCGCGCACGGCGAGTCTTCGTGTGCAGGCGCTTGTGGAGAGTCTGACCGTGGAGCCGCGCGACGGAGGCTGGACCGTGGCGGCCTACGCGCCCGAGCAGGCGTTCGCCAAAGGCGCGGAGCTCGTGGTCGCGGCGTCGGAAGGGCGTGCGAGACGCTACGCGTTCGCGTTCGCGGACGGTCGCGCGGCGATTCATCTGCCACGAGGCGCGGTGGTCGCTCCGTCGGTCGTGCAAGTTGTGGCCACGACGGGAACCGGTCCGGAGGTCGTCGCCGAAGCGTGGGTCGGGAACGTCGAGGACATCGCGCGAGACCGGAGGTCAGAACGGGTGGAGTCGCGCGCGGACGGTGACGTTGCCGCCGACAGCGTCACTGGCGTCGTCGTTTCGTTGAACGGTCAGCGCGAAAGACTCGGGGCTAAACCGCTTCGCTCAAGCGAGGCCCTCAGGCGTGTCGCGGAGCAATCCCTTGCGAATTCCCTCGGTGCCGCGGCGCTCGTGCATCGTCATGGCGCCGGCCTCATCAACGATCGCTTGGCGGCCGCCGGGGTCCATCGACGTCGCGCGGGCGAACTCCTCGCGCGCTTGGGACGCGTGGGCGATGCCGCGTCGCGCTTTCATGCGAGT
>CAIQDA010000405.1 GCA_903870415.1 uncultured delta proteobacterium | reverse complement strand
TCATGACGTCTTTTGCGACGAGAAACGTTCGGGCTCGCTCGACTTCACGGCGGTAAGCGGGCACGAGATCCCCCGCGGTCGGGTGCTTGTCTTTGACCCGCGCCACCACTTCGGACCAGTGTTTCGCCTTCGGATCGATGGTCCGCGCGACCTCGTTCAGCGACTTTTCCGTTTCGTCCATCACACGACGACCGAGCGCGTCGAGTTTGTCCGGCGTCTCATCGAGCGCGTAATTCGCACGCAACAGGCCCTCGAAGAGGACGTGGCCTGCGGCGAATTCACCGGTCGATCGCAGAAGCAGATCGCTCTCGAGCCACGATGCGAAGTCCGCATACGCCTTTCGGGCACTGTCGACAGCTTGTGCAGACTGCACATTTTCGGTCGGGAGCGCGCCATCGATGAAGGCATGAAGCGTGTCGAACATTTCCGCCGCGAACTTCGCTTTGCTGATCGCGATGCGCGTCCACGGCGCAGGCGGGTTCACGAGCGTCGTCTTCGCCGTTTCGAGCATCGGGGCGACGGCTGCGAGGCGCACGAGCATCGCCCTCGCGCGTGAGGCGGGCGTTCCGTATTCCGTCGTCGCCATGCGAAAGAGCGCCCCAAGCGGCTCGCAATAGCTGTCGGGCATGCGCCGATGCGGAGCGAGCTTCTCGCGCATGAGCACGTCCGCTTCGAGAGCGCCCAAGAGCACCGCCAGGTCGATGCCGTCCGGGCTCCTTGCATCAAGGCCCGCTCCCACGGCGCGCACGTCCGCGAGCAGCACTTTCTCCTCGTCGAGAATCGCGCGCACACCCTTCTCGGATCGGTCGTCGAGACGGTCGTCATTCGCGTGCAGGCCGAGCGCCGAAGCACTCTCGGGCGACCAACGAAGCAACGACGCCAAGTACGTCTCACCAAGGCGCCCTGCGAGGGACTGCTGCACCGGAACGGGCGCAAGGGCCGGGTCGCGCTCGTGCGCCGCACGCTTTCGACAGCCGATGATCGAAGCGCTGGCGACGATGAGGGCGAAGACCGCGAGCCTTTGAAGACGCATGCCCCCCGCATACGACAGCTCCGCGGCGCATAGGTGACGAATCGAAGGCAGCGGCTCAGCTCCGTTGCGCGCGTCATCGGCAACGAGTTAGCCGACGTGCGTGCATCCACCACGGGCTTTCGGAATCGGCCTCCTCGCTGCCTTGCCGTGCGCCGTTGCGTCATGCGATGCGGGCGCCGAGGACCGCGAAGCGCGCGTCGTCAACGCGATGGTCCGCGCGGAGGAGCTGAACCTGCGCACGCGCCCGGCGTTCGTGGCTGGAAAGTACGCGCGCATGTCGAGCGACTTTTACAGCTTCTTCCGCGGCGAGGTCCCGGTTTACGTGCGCGATCTCCTCGACGCGACCGACGGCCTCGGTGCCTCGAAGTACGCCGTCACGAGCCCGCGCGTGCCCACGATCGGCGACGCGCATCCCGAGAATTTCGGCACGCTTCATAGCGCGTCGGGCACCGGCAACTTCGAGGCTGCCGCGAGCCTCGAGGCGAACGACTTCGACGCCGCCGAGCGCCTCCCCTACCTCGTCGATCTGCGTCGCCTCTGCATCGGGCTCGCCGTCGCAACTCGCGTGGCCAACTCGGACGACGCCGTCGCGCATGACGCTGCGATGGCGAAGCTCGACACCATCGTCGGCGCCGTCGCACGCGCTTACGGCGAGTCAATGATCGCCCGTGCTCGCGGCATCGCGCCGCCCGCCTTGGACACCTCTGGCGTCGTCATCGCCGACGTCTTCCGTCGCTCGGACCGCGATGCGCCGAAGCATGTAGAACTCACCGACCTGACTCTGCTCGACGGCTCGACGCGCACCATCAAGCGAGGCGTCCTCGACCCGGCAAGCCCTGAACAGGGCTACCTCGATGCGCCTGCGGTCGTGCACGCGCACATCGACGAGCTGTTCGCCGCGTATCAACGCGTTCTTCCGCTGACGCTTTCGAACGGGTTTTTCCGCGTCAAAGACATCGTCCGCGAGGTCGGCAGCGGCGTCGCGAGCTGGTCAAAGATCCGCTTCATCGTCCTCACCGAGGGCCCTACGAGCTCGCCCGACGACGACGTCATGTTCGAGGTCAAGGAGCTCGCGGATTCGTCCTGGCCCGCGTTCTTTCCGCCCCTGACGAGCGCGTCGACCAACGCCGAGCGCGTCCGCACCTTCGCCCACCGCGCGTTCTCGAACGCGAACGTCGAGCCGCTATGGCAGGCGGTGCCGTGGCTCGGCATGGAGTGGCAAGTGCGCCGCGAGGCCTCCTCGAACAAGACCGTGCGCACCGCGCGTCTCGTCGCGGAGCAAGGCAAACCTGAGGCCATTGCCGGACTCGCACGCGCCCTCGGCCTCACGCTCGCTGCGATTCACGCAGGCGGATCCGCGGCACCGGAGACAGGCGCCATCCACGCCATCGCCACCGCCATCGGTACGGACCTCGACGGATTCGTGGCCGAGCAAGCTCGCATCGGCATCACGGGCGGCTCGCGCGTCGAGGCCGATTGGCACCTGTTTCAACATGCGGTGACCACCCGTGGTCTCACGCTCGGCTTCACAGCGGCCCAAGGCGACGCGCCGCCCGTCGACGGTCGCTCGCTCATCGGCACCCCCCTCTTGCCGGCTCACTACCCATGAAGAACACCTTCGTCGCCCTCGCCGCCGCCCTGTCCGTTAGCTCCGTTGCGAGCGCGGCGGACGACCTGCCTTCCTTCGAGGGCACGGCAGCCCCCGCCACGCGCGCCGCGACGGGCATCCCAACGATCGGCAAGCTCACGTTCGGCGCGGAGATATTTGCAACCTACACGCAGCGCGTGAGCGGTGACGGAAACGGAACGGGCGACTCGCGCTTCGATCTTGGACGTCTTCACCTCGCGACGCAGTACGCGACGGAGCAAATGACCGCGCGCGTGGTCATCGAGGGCGTTCGGGCCACCGCCGACGGCGCGCTCTTTGGCGTCGCCGGGGACAGCTTTGTTATCCGCGCACGTGAAGCATACGCGGAGGCGCACTTGCCCTTCGACGTGCATGCGCGAGCGGGCGTCCTCCCAACGTTGACGCTCCCCGAGGTCGAAGGCACCTGGCTCCTTCGCGCCGTCAGCGCGGTGCCCCTTGAACAGTCACGCATGGCCTTTGCTGCCGACGTCGGCGCGCAGGTAAAATGGAACGCACCGTCCCAGTTTGGCTGGGTCGCCGCGAGCCTCCACCCGCTCGCATCGCTGAAAAGTCCCGCGCTCGCGGTCTTCGTCTCAGGTACGCGCGGAACGCTTGGCGTGACGAGTGCGCGCAACGATCGCGCGACCGGCGCCGTCCTCTGGCAGGGCGCGAAGCTCCGCGCAGGCATCACGTACACCTCGGGGTATGGCCTTGGCGGCGACGGCGCGATGCGACCAAGTCTCATCGAGGCGTTCGTTTCGAGCGAACCCGTGCCCGCCGTGCTCGTCGGCCTTCGTGCGAACCGCTTCGTCATCGATGCGCGTGGTGAAAGCCCGACCGTCGACGGGGTCCTCGTGAGCGCGGGCTACCGCATCGCTCCGGAGCTTGAGGTGCACGGGGTCTTCGACATGGGTCGCGCGAACGACGCGGCGAAAGTGGCTCAACCCGGCTCCGACCGCATCGAAGGGCGCGCGGTCGTCCGGGCCATCTTCTGAGTTTTTCCAACGCAAACGAG
>CAIQDA010000404.1 GCA_903870415.1 uncultured delta proteobacterium | reverse complement strand
TGGGAGCGCGGGGCGGGCTACACGACGGCGTCGGGATCGAGTTCGTGTGCGGCCGCGTCCATCCTTCGAGCGCGGGGACAGCTCGATGACGACGTGACCGTGCAGTGCCCGGGCGGGGACCTCTTGGTGCATTTCGATGGGGCGGGCGTGGTGCATCTTGAGGGGCCAGTCGAGCGCATCGCCCAGGGAATCCTCGATGAATCGTGGCTTGCCGCACGAAGCGTCTCGGTCTCTGGCGAGCGTCCGTGACGTTTCCGACCGCGCACGTGTTCAAAGAACCGCGGTAAGCTCCGCCCGATGGTTCGCCGAGAGAGCGCCCGTTATCGCCGCGCCCGCATCCTCGCGGGCTGGACGATCGCGCTCTTGTTCGCCACGATCGTCATCGCGAGTTTCGCGATCTTCATCATCGGGCCCGCCTCGAGGGGCGGTCGTGAACCCGTGCTGCTCGTGCCGCATTGGTCACTGGTTGCGTCCGACGGAACGGCGCAGCGGTCGGTGGATCTCCCCGCTCATCTCGACAACGACGTCTCCCGTGATCATGCGTATCGGTTGCGTACGCAAATCGAAATTCCCCCCGAATTTCGAGGACAATCGCTGACATTTTCGATCCCGCGTCTTCAGGCTCGCTCTGAACTTGAGGCTGATGGGCAGCCGATGCTTCGTCTCAATGCCGTGCAAGACGACGCGTACCGCGTGGCGGGGCCGCACCGTTGGCGCATTCCCGAAGGACTCACGCGTCAGCCGTCGATCTCGCTTGTCGTGACCGTGCAGCATCGCTGGTCGCAGAGCGCGTGGCTCGACGTGGTGCCCCGTCTCTCGGCGACGCCGGCGGGCGATGCGATGGAGCGCAGCCAAGACACCTTCAACGTGCTCACGGCGAACGCGGCGTTGAACACGTCGATCGGTTGCGCGTTCGTGTACGGCATTCTCTTTCTCTTCGATCGCCGCCAGCGCGCGCACGGATGGTTCGCCCTCGAAGCGCTCGGAGGCTGCTTTTATCCTCTGTTTGAGCTCGGTCTCGCGGAGCAGCTTTTCGGCACTGCCGACGCGGCAATCCTCGCGCTCATGCTCAACCTCGCGATGGTCGCGTGCGTGCAATTCAGCCACGCGCAATTTCGAGTCACCGCACCGCCGCGCTTCGTGATTCCGCTCTTCACCGTCGTCGCCGTGGTCTGCGTGGTTGGGGGCGGGCGTTACGCGATGTCTCGCATTCTCGCGCCGCTCACCGTGGTCGCTGTTGCGCTCAACATCGTCTACCAAGTGCGACTCGCGCTCCTCGCGCTCTCGCAAGAGAAGCAGCGTGTGCGCGCGGCGAGCTTGCTCATCTCGTGGGTCGTTCTCGGAGTCTCGGCGATTCCCGACTTCGTCGCATGGTGCGGATTCGGGGAAATTCTCGGTGGAACGCACACCGCCGGCGTGGGCATTTGGTTCATCGCTGTCCTCCAAGGCGCGCTGCTTTCATGGGACCACGCGCTCGCCCTCGGTCGCGCGGACCGGCTCAATCACCAACTGCACGATCGCGTGCGCGAGCTTGAGGACCGCAAGCGAGAGGCCGAGACGCGGCGCCAAGAGGTCGACTTGCTGAACGACGAACTGCGTCGCCAAATGGCTTCGCGGTCCGAGCAGTTGGCCGGTGCGCTCTCTCGTTTGGCCCAGCAAGTTCACCGATCGATCGCCCTCGCGTCGGGCACGCGCGTCGATGGTCGTTACGAAGTGGTGCGCGAGCTTGGCAGCGGTGCGATGGGCGCCGTCTACGAAGTCGTTCGCCTTTTCGACGGCGCACGCCTCGCCATGAAGGTCCTCTCAAACGCTGGAAATAACCAGGAACTCGCGAGGTTCGCTCGCGAGGCGCAGATCTTCGCGACGTTGCACCATCCGAACGTCGTGGGCATCGTCGACGTGGAGGTGTCCGCCGAAGGCCAGTTCTATTTGGTGACGGAGCTCGTCGAGGGCGAACCTCTCCGCAACCTTCGTCATCGCTTCGGCGACACGCGCTGGGCGGTCGATATTCTAGGCCAGGTAGCCGAAGGCCTCTTTGCGATTCACAGCGCGGGTGTGGTGCATCGCGACCTCAAGCCTGGAAATATTTTGATCGACGAGCGAAACGGTCGCCCCGTTGCGAAGATCGCGGATTTTGGGATCTCGACGATTCGAAGCGACGATTCCGATCCCGAGTGGGGGCGCAACCCGCATCGCCCCGTGCCGGAGCATGTGCCGGCCGAGCACGCGACCCTTGTCGAAAAGCTCACGTCGTCGCCGCAGCTCAGTGAGCTCACCGCGACCGGCATGTTGATGGGGACGCCTCGCTACATGGCGCCCGAGCTCGTGGACGGGGCGAAATACGCGCTTCCGTCGTCGGACGTGTTCTCGTTTGGGGTGCTCGCCTACGAGCTCTTGAGCGGCGACATGCCGTACCTTGAGCCGCCTGCGCAAGCGCGCCTCGACGGTCGTCGCCTTGCGTCTCCCGTGTCGCTCCGCGTGCGGTGTCCGACCCTCGACGCACGCATCGCGAAGCTCATCGACGATGCGGCATCGCTCGAGCCTCACATGCGGCCAACGGTGGGCGAGCTTGTGCAGGGCATTCGGCGCGTGAGCATCGCCATGCGCGCCGCGGGATAGCTGGTCAGCGAGCCCCCTTCGGCCGGGCCCACGGGGTTCGTTCCCGCAGGTTGTCGATGGTGCGTCGCCCGAGCAGGTCTCCGAGGCCTAGCGTATCGCGAAGCAACCGCGCGAGTTCACCGGCGACCGTGATTGGCGCGTAGTCGCTCGTCGATTCGGGAACGAAGAGGAAGCGGGCTTGCGCTGCCTGGAGCATGGGTTGCTTCGAAGCTCCGAGCGCCACGCGGGCACGATGAAATGGACTCGTCACGAAGACGAGCGGAAGCCCATGAAGTTCTGCATTCTGACTCACAAAATCATCAAGCGCTTCAAGCTCTTCTTGCGTCGTTCGAACGCGTCCCGTCACGAGCCGCGGAAGGAAGCAGCCTGGGTAACGCGTGGCGATGCGGTCCACGAGAAGCGGTCCCCAAGCGCGTCCGGACACGTCCTCGACCTCATCGTCGTCGCCGACGAGAAGCGTCATCGCTTTCGAACGAAGTGTGCAGACTGCACCCAATGCGCGGGTACGACGATCGGCCTCCGCGGCGCCAGCGAGCAGCACGATCACGGCGTTTTCAGGCAGGCGGTCCGCGTGCACGACGGCGCTTGTCGCTTGAAGGCATGGCGCCGCGGCAAGTAGGAAAAAACCAACCGAAAGGACCAAAGCGGCCCATCGTGCGCGACGTGAAATGCCTCGATGATCGCCCACGACTCGACAACTCCTCGGGCGGACACTAGCGAACGCGCGTGGCCGACGAACCCCGCTTCTCCGCAAAACCCGCTTGGCTCAAGGTTCGCGCCCCCGGTGGCGAACGCTACACGGAGCTGAAAGAGACGTTTCGCACGCTCGATCTGCACACGGTTTGCGAAGAAGCGCGCTGCCCAAACGTCGGCGAATGCTGGAGCGAAGGGACTGCGACGGTCATGCTCCTCGGCGACACGTGCACGAGAGCGTGCCGCTTTTGCGCGGTCACGAGCGGCAATCCTCGGGGTGCTGTCGACGCGCGGGAGCCCGAACACGTGGCCCGCGCGATCGCAAAAATGGGTCTCCAATACGTCGTGATGACCATGGTCGATCGCGACGACTTGCTCGACGGCGGCGCGTCTCATGTCGCGCGCACCATTCGTCGGCTCCGCGACCTTAGGCCGGACATTCTCATCGAGGCGCTCGTCGGAGACTTCGGCGGGCACCTCGACTACGTGAGCGATCTCGTTGACTCGGCGCCGCACGTTTTCGCGCACAACATCGAGGTCGTCGAGCGTTTGCAGCGGACGGTGCGCGACGTGCGCTGCTCCTACGAACAGTCGCTGAAGGTTCTCGCGCACGTAAAAAAGCGTCGCCCCGAGGGACTCACCAAGAGCTCCATCATGGTCGGAATCGGCGAGACCGACGACGAAGTGCTCACGTGCATGGCCGACCTTCGAACGGCCGGCGTGGACCTGCTCACCATCGGTCAATACTTGCGACCGACGCCGAAGCACTTGTCTGTCGAGCGCTTCGTCACGCCCGAGCAGTTCGACGCCTTCGCCGAAGCGGGTCGCAAGCTTGGTTTTGCATACGTCGCCTCGGCTCCTCTTGTGCGCAGCAGCTACAAGGCCGCGGAGGTTTTCGTGCGCAGTGTGCTTCGTCCGAACGACCCCGCGGGCGCAGCGAAGCTCCTCGCAGAACGCGCAGCCGACGCGCAGGCGCGAGCAAAAGTCCTCGCAGGTGACGATGCGCTTCCGACCACGAGCGAAATGGCCGCCCGCATGACGAGCTCGCTCATCCCGGTCGAGGCGCTGCTTCGTCGCTAGGTCGTCACATCCGGAATACGTGTGACGTAAGCCGGAAACAAGTGATGAGCTGTGTCGAAAGACCTCAACGCGCTACGGTACGGCGGCGCGGAGGTCGTTGACCGCTCAGGAAAAGCCCTGAACCGCGTGGATTCGAAGGGCTCGGTTCACGAATTCGCGCGCGCGCGCCGGACGGGCGTACACTCAAGAGCGATGTCTCTGCGCATCGACCAAGACCACGCCCGCTTCCGCAACATTGTTCGCGGTAAGATTCGCCAGAATCTCAAGCGCTACGTCTCTTCCGGCGAGCTTCTCGGCCGCAAAGGAAAAGACGTGGTGTCGATTCCGGTGCCTCAGATCGACATGCCTCGCTTCCGCTTCGACGACCGGAAGCAAGGCGGTGCCGGCCAAGGCGAAGGCAACGAAGGCGACCCGGTCGGCGGCGGTGAACCGCAAGAAGGCGAGGGCGGTCGCAAGGCGGGCAAGGACGGCGGCAATCACACGCTCGAAGTCGACGTCACGCTCGATGAGCTTGCCGACATCCTCGGCGAAGAGCTTCAGCTCCCGAACGTCGAGAACAAGGGCAAAGCCAAGCTCATCAACGTGAAGGACCGCTACACGGGCATTCGCCGCGTGGGCCCCGAGTCCCTCAAGAGCTTCAAGCGAACCTACCGCGAGGCGCTCAAGCGTCAGATCGCCTCCAGCAGTTACGATCCAAAGCGCCCCATCATCGTTCCTATCAAGGAAGACAAGCGCTACCGCTCGTGGAACGAAGTGGCTGAACCCGTGGCGAATGCCGTCATCATCTACATGATGGACGTGTCGGGCTCCATGGGGGACGAGCAAAAAGAGATTGTTCGTATTGAATCATTTTGGATCGACGCGTGGCTTCAGCGCCAATACAAGGGCCTCGAGTCGCGCTTCATCGTCCACGACGCGACGGCGCGCGAAGTCGATCGCGAGACCTTCTATCGGACGCGCGAATCGGGCGGCACGATGATCTCGAGCGCGTACAAGCTTTGCGCGAAGATGATCGAGGACGAGTACCCGACCGATGAGTGGAACATCTACCCGTTCCACTTCAGCGACGGCGACAACTGGTCCCAAGACGACTCGTCGCTCTGCATGAAGATTCTCCGCGATGAGATTCTCCCCGTCGCCAACATGTTTGCCTACGGCCAGGTGGAGTCGCCTTACGGGTCCGGGCAGTTCATCAAAGATTTGCGCGAGCATTACAAGAGCGACGAGCGCGTGATTCTGAGCGAAATCAGGGATAAAGACGCCATCATGGGCTCGATCAAAGAGTTCCTTGGAAGGGGACGCTGATGAGTGAGTTCGCTCTCAAGACGAAGCTCCCCGCCTACCTGCGCCAAGAGCAGGAGCGCATCGAAAAGCTCGCCCGCGAATCGGGGCTCGACTTCTTCCCGACCGTGTTCGAGATCCTCGCCTACGACCAGATGAACGAGGTCGCCGCTTACGGAGGCTTTCCGACGCGGTACCCGCATTGGCGCTTCGGGATGGACTTCGAGCAACTCTCGAAGAGCTACGACTGGGGTCTCTCGAAGATCTACGAACTCGTCATCAACAACAACCCGTCGTACGCGTACTTGCTTGAGGGCAACTCGCTCGTCGACCAAAAACTCGTGATGGCGCATGTGTGCGGCCACGTCGATTTTTTCAAAAACAACTACACGTTCAAGTCGACTGACCTTGACTCTCCAGAGGGTCGTGAACCGATCCGCGCGCAAAATGACTACGATCCGAATCGGCGCTGGATCGACAAGATGGCCAACCATGGCGAACTGATTCGGCGACACATGTCGCGACTCGGGACGCAGGTGGTCGAAGAGTTTCTCGACTCGTGTCTCTCCATCGACAACCTCATCGACTGGCACGCCCGCTTCCAGCCGCGCCGTCGCAAGGACGACGGAACCGTCGAGCCGGAGCAAGAGGTTCCGCGCCTCAAGTCGAAGTCGTACATGGAGTCGTTCATCAACCCGCCCGAGTTCATGGCGGATCAGAAGAAGAAGATGGTCGACGATCGTGCCCGCGAGGCTCGTCGCATCGACTGGGGTCGCGACGTGCTCGGTTACTTGCTTGAGCACGCGCCGCTCGAACGTTGGGAGTACGAGTGCCTTCACGTCGTTCGTGAAGAGGCGCTCTATTTCGTTCCGCAGATGCAGACGAAGATCATGAACGAGGGCTGGGCGAGCTATTGGCACTCGCGCCTGATGACTGGAAAAATCCTCGATGCATCGGAGATCATCGACTACGCCGAGCGCAACGCGAGCGTGATGGCGACGAACGGTTCCATCAACCCGTACAAGCTCGGCGTCGAGCTCTACCGCCACGTCGAGGAGCGCTGGAACAAGGGTCAGTTCGGTCGCGAGTGGGAGCTTTGCTCGGACCTTGAGGAGCGTCGTCATTGGGACCGGCACTTGGGCCTCGGCCACGACAAGATCTTCGAGGTCCGTCGCCTCTACAACGACGTCACGTTCATCGACGAGTTTCTCACGCCCGAGTTCGCGATTGAGCAGAAGCTCTTCACGTACAATCACTCGAGCCGCAACGACCGCATGGAGATCGAAACGCGCGAGTTCAAAGCGGTGAAGGACAAGCTCCTCTTTCAGCTCACGAACGGCGGAAACCCGACGATCAGCGTGAAAGACGGGAACTTCCGGAACCGCTCCGAGCTCTTCTTGCAGCACGAGCACCACGGTCTCGACCTGCGCAGGGACTACGCCGAGGCGACGATGGCGAGCCTCGCGCGCATTTGGAAGCGACCGGTGAACCTGCATTCGATCCTCGAGGGGAAGCTTGTGCTGCTTCACCACGACGGTCGGGAGCTCACGAGCGAATCTCCAAAGGTCGGTAGCTGAGGCGCGCGATGGATGATGGAGCCGAAGCGAGTCGGGAGTGGCTCACGCGCCTGAGCGCCCTTGACTGGGTGCGGACCGGGCTCGCCGAGGTGACGACGTGTTCGTCGTCGCACGACCCGCGCGCCATGGTTGCAGGATGCAAGCGTGCTGCGGGCATGGCCCTCAACGGTTTTCTCCGCCTCGAATACAGGGATTCGTGGGGTCGAAGCTACGTGGAGCATCTGCGCGCGGCGGCGGTCGACGCGTCGATGCCGGAGGCGATTCGCGAGCGTTGCGATCGGATTCTACGCGCCGAGCCGCCCTCGAGCACCCTCGTGCAGCTGCGCTCAAAGCGGACGGAAAACGATCTCGTCGAGGCGACGAAGGACGTGGTCGCGTGGGTCTACGGCGAGGTGCTCAAGCGTGATGCGGTGCCGTGATGACAGGCAGCTCGCGGCGCACGAGGAAGTCGCCCTCGACGACGAGCGCGTGGGCGTCAACGAGGCGGCCATCGTTGTCGAAGTCGTAGAGGTTCATGCCGGCCATGCGCGCGTGTTCGGCGTGGTCGAGCGATGCGCTCGTTGCGCCGAGTACCTCGATGCGCCCGTTTTTTGTCGCGATGCTCCGCCACATGCGTGCGTGCAAATGCCCGTGCAAGGCCACGGCGTGGCTTTCGTCCGCGAAGTCCGCAGCGATGGCCGTCGCGTCTTCAAGGCCGCGGAGAAAGCGTTTCACGGGTGACTGCACGTTCACGAGCGGGTGATGCGCAAGGAGCACGGGGGTGGCACCCGGAGCCAACGTTCGAAGGTGGGCGAGGCGCGCACGCTGCTCGTCCCCGATGATGCCCGACGAGATGACGAGGCCGCGCGGCACCGCGCTCGAGAGGCCGTAGAGCGCGAGCGGCCCCCGGCGTCGCAAGAACGGAAAAGGTCCCGAGTGATTCACGGCAGCGGCGAACGATGCGTCGCTGGTCGCGAACTCGCGAAAGTACGTCTCGAAGCGCTTTTCGCGATGCGCACCTCGCGTATAGGCGTCGTGATTGCCCGGGATGACGGAAACCTGTTCCGGGCTTAGGCCGGCTCTATCGAACAAGGCGCGGACCGCTTCAAACTCCGACTCAAGCGCCAGGTTCGTCAGGTCGCCGGTGACCACCAGGTGATCGACTTTCGCCGCGCCTAGGCTGCCAAGAAGGCGTTCGACGAGTGCAGGCTTGTGGTGGTGCGACCGGTTGCCGCGAAGGTTCGCGAGGCCTGTGATGCGCTTGTTGAGAAAGCGGGTCCAGCGCACGCCGTCGAGCGCGAGCACGTGCAGATCCGAGAGGTGTGCGAGGCGATAACCCACGCGGCGGAGTTAGCGCGCTTTCGCGCACGGTGCCGACCCCATCTTTTCGGCTGGGAACGCGCTCGATTCACGCGGCGGGCGTCCCACGGCTGGGCCCGCACCTTGCGCCACGCACGGCAATCGCATACGATCCGCACGCCCCCGTAAGTCTCTTTGTACCGACGATGCCAGCCCTAAGCCCCGCCGACCTTCTCGCAAACGCACCCCCGGACGCGGACTTTCTCCGACTCGACGACCAACTCTGCTTCCCGGTTTATTTGGCGTCGCGGCTCATGGTGAATGCGTACCGGCCGCTGCTCGAAGAGTTCGACATCACCTACCCGCAGTACCTCGTGCTGATGGTGCTCTGGGAGCAGGACGGCCTCAGTGTTGGCGCGCTCGGCCACAAGTTGCATCTCGACACGGGAACGCTCACTCCGTTGCTGAAACGCATGGAAAAACAGAAGCTTCTCGATCGTCGTCGCAGCCGCAACGATGACCGCGTTGTCGAAAATTGGCTCACGGATGAGGGCCGGGCCATCAAGCCCCGCGCGCAGAAAATTCCTGTCGCGCTCCTGTGCGGTGCCGGCATCGGCCTCGCGGAGCTTCAAGAATTGAAGGTCATCATCGAGGGCCTCGTGGCGAAGCTTCTGCCGCTCCAGCACGGTGTGCACGTGGACGAAAAAGCGGACGCTGAAAGCTTGTAGTCTGCACGCTCACGCCTGTTAGCCGGCAAGCAAGCGTACCGGGTTTTCGAGCAGGCTTCGGAGCGCGGCGAGAAAGCGAGCACCCACGGCACCGTCGATCACGCGGTGGTCGCACGAGAGCGTCATGGCCAGGCGTTTTCCAGGGACAACGGCGTTGCCGCGCACCACGGGTTCGTCGCGCACGCGCCCAACGGCGAGGATGGCTCCCTCCGGCGGATTGATCACGGCGGCGAACTCGTCGATCCCAAACATGCCGAGGTTCGACACGCTGAAGGTGCCGCCGCTCATCTCTTCGGGCTGAAGTTTCTTGGCCTTGGCTTTCGTTGCGAGGCGCTTCACTTCGCGCGACATGGCGAGGAGCGAGAGCGCATCGGCGTTGCGCACGACCGGCGTCACGAGGCCATCGGCGACGGCCACCGCGACCGACACGTCGACGCGACGGTGCGACAGAATAGCGTCACCGTCGAAGCTCGCGTTGCATTCGGGCACGAGCACGAGGGCCCTGCTCACCGCGCACAGAATGAAGTCGTTGATCGACGGTTTCTCAGGCAAATCGCCGGTCTTTGCTTCCGCCGCCAACGCCGCCACGAGTTCCTCGCGCGCCGAAACGAGCTTGGCCGCATCGAGGTCGATGCGCAGGTAGAAGTGCGGCACGTCGCGCTTGGATTCCGTGAGGCGGCGCGCGATGGTCTTGCGCATCGGCGAGAGCGGAAGGCGTTCGCTCGGCACGGAAGCCGCTGCCAATGAAGCTGCGGCCGCGCGTGGGGCAGGGGAGCCTCCGGCGGCCGATGACGGTGCGCTCGAAAGGTCGCCCGGAATGATGCGGCCATGGGCACCGGTGCCACGCACGCGCGTGAGGTCCACCGATTGTTCGCGCGCAAGCTGGCGCACATGGGGACTTGCGAGCGGTCGATCGTTGGTCGCCAGGGCCGCAGCCGCAGCGGAGCTCGGAGCGTATTCGGTGCGGGAAAGCACAGGGACAGGCTCGCGCGCCTTCGGTGCCGCGACGGCGGAAGGTGCTGCCAGCGCGACGGCGACGGCGGGCGCCTCGACCTTGGATGGAGCAGGTGCTGAGGCCACGGACACCGACACCGACGCGAGGAGGGCGGTGATGTCTTCGCCTGCGTTCCCCACGATCGCCACGGGCTGCCCGAGCTTGACTTGGCTGCCTGCGGGCACGAGCAATGCGAGAATCGTCGTGTCGTCGAAGGCCCGAAACTCCATCGTCGCTTTGTCGGTTTCGACCTCCGCGAGAACGTCGTCCACCGCCACCGTGTCGCCGGGTTTCTTGTGCCACGCCGCGAGCACCCCTTCGTCCATCGTTGGGGAAAGCTTGGGCATTTCGAGAAGCTTGGCCATGGATGTGATCCGTATGCGCAGAGAAGTACGAAAACGATAAAACGTAAGACGTGTCGCTAGCGATTCAAAAGCCGCTCGACGGTTGCAACGACGCGCGACGCATTCGGCATGCAGAGTTGCTCGAGCGTGGCGTTGTACGGCATGGGAACGTCGAAGTTCGTGACGCGCAAAATCGGTCCATCGAGCGAGTCAAAGGCCAGTCTTTGCACGCGATCGGCGACCTCGGCTCCGACGCCGCCATAGGGCCAGCCTTCGTGGACGACGACGCAGTAGTGGGTCTTTTGCACCGACGCGATGATGGTGTCTTCGTCGAGCGGACGGAGCGAGCGCAAGTCCACGACTTCGACGTCGATGCCTTTTTCCGCAAGCGCGAGGGCGGCTTCGAGGCAGACGTGGGTCATGCGCGAGTACGCCACGAGCGTGCAGCGCGTTCCTTGACGGACCACGTTCGCCAGGCCGAAAGGCACCGTTTCGACTGCATCGTCGACGTCACCTTTCACGCTGTAGAGCGTTTCCGATTCCATGAAACAGACCGGGTCGTTGTCGCGGATTGCCGTCTTCAGAAGGCCCTTCGCATCTTGAGGAAACGCGGGCGCGACAACCTTCAGTCCGGGCACCGTCGCGTAGAAGTGCTCCATCGCGTGCGAGTGCTGGCTGCCGACCTGTTTGGCGCTCGCGTTCGGGCCGCGAAAGACGATGGGGCACTGAAGTTGACCGCCGCTCATCTGCCGCAACTTCGCCGCGTTGTTGAGGATTTGATCGAACGCGACCGCGCTGAAGTTCCACGTCATGAACTCGACGATGGGGCGTAGGCCGACCATCGCAGCTCCAATGGCGATGCCTGCGAAACCCGCCTCGGCAATGGGCGTGTCGAGGACGCGCCTCTCGCCGAACTTCGCGAGCATGCCTTCGGTCACTTTGTACGCGCCGTCGTAGTGGCCGACTTCTTCGCCGAGGATGAGCACGTTCGCGTCGCGCTCCATTTCCTCGATCATCGCCTCACGGAGGGCTTCGCGGTAGCGCAGGGTTCGAATCGCCATTTTAGGTAAGTCGCTTTCGAGATGGAATCGATCAGGAGGCGAAGGTGCCCGAGTACGTGGTGGGCGCGAGGATCGATGCGTCGGGTTCGGGGCTCGCGTCTGCGAAGCGCACCGCGTCTTGCACCTCTTCTTCGACCGCAGCTTCGAGGGCCTTGAGCTCGTCTTCTTTGCGTCCAAGCGCGAGAAGCTGACGACGTGCGCGCGTGAGCGGGTCATCGGCTTTGTGCTGATCGACCTCTTTCGCCGAGCGGTACTTGCCCGGGTCGCTCATGGAGTGACCGCGAAAGCGGTAGGTGCGCATTTCGACAAGACTTGGGTGCCCGTCACGGGCGCGCGCGACGGCAGCAGCCATGGTGCGTTCAACGTCGAGCACGTCGGTGACAAAGAGCCGGTCGCGGGCGATGCCATACGCGAGCGCCTTGGAGGAAACGTCGGACACCGAGAGCGATCGATCGAGGGGCGTGCCCATCGAGTACTCGTTGTTTTCGCAAACGAAGACGATGGGAAGCTTCCACAACGCCGCCAGCGAGAGCCCCTCGTGGAAGCCGCCGATCGACACGGCGCCATCACCGAAGAAGCACAACGTCACGCTGCGTTCTCCGCGGTATTTCGACGCGAAGGCGATGCCGGCCGCGAGAGGAATATGGCTGCCGATGATCGCGTGCCCACCGAGGAATCGATTCGCCGCGTCGAAGAGGTGCATGGACCCGCCGAGGCCCTTCGAGCAGCCCGTCGACTTTCCAAAAAGCTCCGCCATGCACGCGCGCGCGCTCATGCCCTTCGCGAGGGCGAGTCCATGATCGCGGTACGTGGTGACGACGTAGTCCGTGGGCTCGATGGCCGCGATAGCGCCGACGCCGACAGCCTCTTGGCCGATGTACAAGTGGAGGAATCCACCGACCTTTCCGAGCGCATACGCTCGCGCGGCCTCTTCCTCCACACGCCGAATGAGGAGCATGCGGCGGTACATGTCCTCGAGGCGCGATCGCGAGTCGGGTACTGCGGGAGCCGTGGGCGACGTCATGGGGGAGGACCGTACGGCGGTTTTTTCCGATTGGGAACGCAGTCGTCGGTGACGCGGTGAGCCATTTGTCCGACGCTTTGCGCCATCGGGGTCGATATAGCCGATGTATACGCTTGGTATGGATCGGCCGGCGGCGCGAAGGGGCACTTCCTTCCCGTCACGCGGTGTGGTGCTCTGGCCTCATGCGTCGCCTGTTCGTTGGAGCCCTCGCCATCGCGTCATCCATCCTGTTTCTTGCGCCCGGATGCGGTGGCTCGAACTCTGGGCTGAGTTCTGCGCCCGACGCCGGTGGCGGCATCACCACGAGCGGCTGCGGCACCTGCGACGAGAACCGCTATTCGGTGTGCGACGCAACCGGCACGATCACCGATCGACAGGATTGCGGCACCCAATCGTGCGTCGACAACAAGGGATGCCTCGATTGCGCGCCGGGGCAAAACGGGTGCGACGGCAACGTGGTCAAGCGCTGCGACGCAAACGGGCATTTCACGACGGACGTGAAGACCTGCGACGTGGGGGCGGGGCTTCGTTGCGTGAGCGGCGAGTGCAAAAGCGCTTGCGATATCGCCGCCGGAAGCCCGTCGAACATCGGTTGCGAGTTCTGGCCGGTCCACCTGCCGAACGCGTGGGGCGTTGACGGAAACCCCGACTACGCGCCGTGGGGCGTGGTGCTCGCGAACGCCGGCGACGCGGACGCAAACGTCACCATCGAAGTGAACGACGCGGCTTACGGCCAGCCAACGCAGCCACGGGCCATCTCGACGTTTCTCCTTCGACCGAACGAACTTCGACGCGAGCTCTTGCCGGTGCGTCCCATCGACGGCGGAACGAACGAGGCCCACAGCCCCGAGCCCACCGGCACGGCCCTCTCCGCCAATGCGTTTCGCATCACGAGCACGAGCCCGCTCGTTGCCTACCAGTTCAACGCAGCCGAGCAGCAGTTCTCAAACGACGCCTCGCTCCTCCTGCCCTCGAGCGTTCTTGGGCGCGTTCACCGCGTGATTTCCTACTCGGCGGCGAACCCCGTCCAGGTGGCGATTCCCGGCGCCCCGGTGTTCCAAGGCATCCCCGATCACGGGTACGTTTCGATTGTGGGCATCAAAGAGGCGACCCACGTCACCGTCGTCCTTGGCGCGCCGATTCAGAGCGGCAGCGGCATTGCCAAGTCGCCGAAGGGCGCAACGATTCAGGCCGTTCTCGGGCCGTTCGAAGTGCTGAACCTCTCGACGAACATCGAGTCGCTCAACGAGCTCATCGGAGGCGCGAGTGCCGACATGACGGGCACCACGGTTGAAAGCGACTTCCCGGTTGCCGTGTACACGGGCACCCAGCGCACCGCGATCGCGCCGCCGGAGAGCGCAGGTTTCGGAAAGTTCGAGGACAGCTGCTGCACGGACCACCTGGAAGATCCCGTGCTTCCGATGACGAGCCTTGGAAAGACCTTCGCCATCGCGCATAGCCCTTACCGCAACGGTAGCGCCGCGCGCGAACCGGACCTCGTGCGCGTCATGGGGGCTGCGGCCACGACCGTTGTCACGACGAATCTGCCTTCGCCGAACGCGACGTTCACCCTTGCGCCCGGTGAGCTGAAGGAAATTTGGTCCGCGCGCGACTTCACCCTCACCGCGACCGAGCCGCTCTACGTGAGCCAGCTTCTCGTGAGCCAGCTCACCTGCAGCCGCGTCATCGGTGACCCGTCGCTGACGAGCGCGATTCCGAACGATCAGTTTCGAAGCGATTACCTGTTCCTCATGCCTCCGTCGTGGAGCGAAAACTACGTCGTGTTGACGGTTCCCGAGGGCACAGAAGATCGGATCCGCGTCGACGGTTCACCGCTTCCGGCCACGTGCGATTCGGCCACGATCGGTGCCATTGGCGCCACGACGTACCTGGCGTTTCGCTGTCCGTTCAACGAAGGTCCGCACAAGGCGACGGGCGTCGCAGCCTTCGGCTTGATGGCGTATGGTTATGGACAAGCCGGCAGCTATGCGCTTGTCGCAGGGGCGAACGTGAAGTCGATTTACACGCCGCCACCGCTGCGTTGACCGGTTCGGCGCGCGAACGCGGCGACGAGCATTAAGCCTTGCCTTCGAGCCGCGAGCAGGTAGGGGCGAGCGCATGAAGCGAGCTCCTGTGGACTTTCGTGGGCAGTGGGTTCTCGTGACGGGCGCCTCGTCGGGGCTCGGACGCGAGATGGCCAAGCAGCTCGTGCAGGTTCACGGCGCAAACGTCATCGCGGTCGCGCGGCGTCAAGACCGCCTCGAGGCGCTCGCGGAAGAACTCGAAAACGGAACGTCGCGCGTGCACCCCGTCGTTGCGGACCTCGCGAACCCGGTGGACGTGGCGCGCGTGTGCCGCGAATCGACGGCGCTTGGTGAGGTGCGTGGTGCCATCTTGAATGCGGGCGTGACGTATTACGGTCACGCGCTCGAACAAGACCTCGCGTCCTTCGACAAACTTCTCGCGACGAACGTCTCCGCGCTCGTTCACTTGTGTCAGCATTTCGCCAAGTATTTCGCGCAGAAGAAGAACGACGGCGGCGTGCTCCTCGTGTCGTCGATGGCCGGCTTCGCTCCGCTCCCGTACCAAGCGGCGTACGCGGCAACGAAGGCGTTCGTGACGAGCTACGGCCGAAGTCTCGCGTACGAACTCAAGGGCACGGGCGTGAACGTGAGCGTGTTTGCTCCGGGAGGCATCGCCACCGAGATGCTTGAGCTCTCGGGTCTTTCGCGGAAGTTCAAGCCAGGCGACATGGGCGTCATGAGCGCGGAAGAGTGCGCGCGGCTCGCCCTCGAAGGCTTTCAGAAGCGGCGCATGCTCACGGTGCCCGGTGCCTCGAACAAGCTCATGGCGGCGGGAATGAAGCTCGCGCCCAATCGCGTGCTCATGCCGGCGATCGCGCGAATCTACGAAGGCTCGCTTCCAGACGACTCGAAGCGCTAACAGGCGCGGCGGCGGCGGAAAAACCTGGAAAATGGCGGGTAATTTCTTCGTCGCCGGCAATTCAACGCAATGCGTCGACGGACCGTAGGAACCACGCTACGCTGCGGCCCATGTCGAATTGGCGTCCTGATTCCTGGCACGAGAAGACCGCGGCGCAGCAGGTGACCTACCCCGACGAGGCGAAGCTTCGGGCGGTAGCGACGGAGATGGGGCGCCTTCCGCCCCTCGTGACGTCGTGGGAAATCGAAGCTCTCAAAGGGCACTTGGCGAAAGCCGCGCGCGGCGAAGCGTTCGTGCTTCAAGGCGGTGATTGCGCCGAGTCCTTCGACGACTGCAGCTCCGAGTCAATCGCGGCCAAGCTCAAGATCCTGTTGCAGATGAGCCTCGTGCTCGTGCACGGTTCACGGCGTCCGGTGGTCCGCGTGGGCCGCATCGCAGGCCAGTACGCGAAGCCTCGCAGCACCGACTACGAGACGCGCGACGGCGTGACGCTTCCTGCGTACCGCGGTGACAACGTGAACCGTCCCGGGTTCACCGAGGCCGAGCGTCGACCCGAGCCCGAGCTGATGCTGCGCGGTTACGAGCGCGCCTCGCTCACGCTTAACTTCATTCGAGCGCTTGCCGACGGCGGCTTCGCCGACATGGAACACCCGGAATACTGGGACCTTTCGTTCGCAAAAACCTCGCGGCATGCGGGCGAGTACGAGCGCATCGTCGGGGCGATTCGCGAATCGTTGAGCTTTACACGCGCGGTGTCGGGGCTCGACTTGGCGGACTTGCGCCGCATCGAATTCTTCACGAGCCACGAAGGTCTCTCGCTTCACTACGAAGAGGCTCAGACCCGTCGCGTTCCTCGTCGCGAGGGTTGGTATGACCTCTCGACGCATTACCCGTGGATCGGCATGCGCACCGCGCAGCTCGATGGCGCGCACGTGGAGTTCTTTCGCGGCATCCAAAACCCCATCGCCATCAAGGTCGGCGCGGCGATGACCGAAGAGTGGCTGCTCGGTCTTCTCGAAGCGCTCAACCCGCATCGCGAACTGGGCCGCATCACGCTCATTCACCGCGTTGGCGCGGACAAAGTCACCGAGTATCTGCCGAAGCTCGTCTCGTGGGTGGAGCGCGCGAAGCACCCGGTGCTGTGGGTCTGTGACCCGATGCATGGCAACACCGAGACGACCGCCGACGGCATCAAAACGCGGCGATTCGATCGCATTCTCTTCGAGGTCGAGGCGGCCCTCGACGTGCACAACAAGATGGGCACCGTCCAAGGCGGCGTGCACTTCGAACTCACCGGCGAGAACGTCACGGAGTGCATGGGCGGCGCGAGCGGCATCGACGCGGGCGACCTCAAGCGCGATTACCGCACCAAGGTCGACCCCCGTCTCAACTGCGACCAAGCCCTCGAGATGGCCATGCTCATCGCGTCGCGCGCCCGTCGTCAGCGCTGATTCCACGCTTCGCGGTTTCGTCGATGCGACGCGATGGTCGTCACATCGACGGAGCGTCATCGTCGCCAACGACCTCCTCGGGCGGGAAGTCGTCGGCGGAAAGCATGGTCGTCGCGAGGCCTGAAATTCCAGCAGTTCCGTTGAGCCAGCGTGAGCCGAGGCCTCCCTTGCCGCCTGCGCCTCCTTTGCCAAACAGCAGCTTCGACGCGTCGTCGATGTCGAACAGCGCCTGACGGTGAAGCACCGATGCGCTGAGGCCTCCAGCTCCGCCACCGCCGCCGCCAATGTCGAGAACCTCGCAGCTCTTTTGCGAGAGCGGATCGCACGAGGGTGCCTGTGCTGCGCCGCCGCTGCCGCCGCTTCCCGAGTCGTGGGCTTCGAGGGTGCTGCGCACGAAGGTCACGTGGGTCACCTGCGCCAAAAGCGCGATGCTCGCTCCGCCGCCCGCGCCGCCCATGCCCGCGAGAACGCTCGGCTCGACGCAGCGCGATGACCTGGCAAATCGCAAGAGTCCACCGTCTTGACCCGGTTCGGGTGTCCACACGGTGCTCATGCGACCGGGCACGCGCGCGCCGAGCCCTTCGAGCCCCACGTGCGTGGGCAGGCGAGGGTCGAGAGGCAAGTCGCAAGGCGACAGGAGCTGCGTGGTGCCCGCGAGGCCGTCCATGCCGCGACCGGCGCGTAGCGTGACGTCGGTGAACGTGATGGCGTCGACGAAGGCCACGTGAGCTGCGACCGCCGACTCGCCTGGAGATGCCGCGTCGGGGTGCTCGAAGACGATGTTCGACAAGCGCGTGGGCCCTGCGACGGCGAAGACCTCGAGCGCGGGCATGCCCGTGGTTCGCACGATCGACGGACCACTGGAATTACCCTGACAAGCTGCACCGCCTTTGACCGTGTAGGCGTCGGCTCCGTTCTCGTTCGTGAGCGCGAGCGGCTCGGTGAAAACGCCTGCGCAAAGCGTGAGACGATGGCCCCTTCCATTCGCGATCAGAACAGCGCGAGAGAACGATCGAACGGGAGCGTCGCGCGAGCCCTCGTCATCGTCGTCGCCGGCCGGAGAAACAAAGATGCCGTCGTCGTCATCGACGTCAATCGACGGGGCGAGTCGCGCCTTCGCGCCATGCTCCGGTGCGAACGCGGCGGGCAACGGATCGGCGCTCGCGCCACACCCCAAGACGGGCGCGAGGAGCAGCGGCACGAGGGAGTGGCGAAGGGCGGAGAGGAGAGAGAGATTCGTCATGCGAGCCTGTGAGCAGGCTTCGTGCCAACGAAATAATCAGGAAAAACACAGAGAATAAGGCGATCGCCCGGTGGCCACGGCCGGCCACGAGCGGCCACGCCTCATCGTCGAAGGTCTTCCTCGGCGAAACCCAATCAACCGGGGCGGCCGCGGTGCGCGAACCGTCCTGGCGGTGCCGTGCGCGGGTCTTCAGGCCATTGATGGCGCGGGTACTTGCGCATCAGCTCCTTGCGAATCGCGGGGTAGTGCCGATCCCAGAAGCCCGCCAAATCACTTGTAACCTGCACGGGTCGGCCACTCGGAGCGGTGAGGTGAAGAACGAGAGGCTCCTTGCGCAAGCCAATGCGCGGGCCTTCATCGCGGCCGAAGAGGTCCTGCAAGAAGACCTTGACGAAGGGCGCCTTGCCGAAGGCCCACTGAATGGTCGCGGTCTTTCCTGTGGGGAGCACGAACGATTCGGGTGCGGCATTTTCCAGGGCTTTGCGCACGTCCGCCTCGCAGCGATGAAGCCACGCTTCGGGCAGTTTGAGACCTCGAAGATCGGCAAACGACCGCGAGCCTCGTGCAAGCTCACGCACGACGGTCGTCCGCTCTGGCGCCTCTTGGGCCATCGCGTAAGCGAGTCGCACGCGGAGGCGATCGAGGGCGTCTTTGTCGTCGAAGAGGCCCGCGGCGAGGGCCTTGTCGGACAGGAGGGTGAGCGCGTCGTCGTTATCGTCCTTCGGCGCGCCCACGCTTTCATCGAGCACGAGTGCTCCGAATTGAAGTCGCGTGCGCACGTCGACGCGTTCGGCGCGGTCATTCCACAACGCTTCGATCTTCTCTTCGAGCCGCGATTCATCGAGGGAAAGCAGCTCGGCGGCGTCGATCCCCGTGGCACGCGTCACGACGGTTTCACCTTGTCGTTCCATCGCCTCGTGCACGAGGATGACCGGCGCGTGCCTCACGGCGCTCTCGTCGCCGAGGCGAGCGCGTCCCCCGTCAACGAGGCGCAGTGACGCGCTGTTTCCATCGATACGTTGCGCAATGCGATCGGGATGGCCCGCGAGAAGCGCGCGGGCGATAAGCTCGTGCGTGGCCGCTTTTTGGTCCGCGTCGAACGTGCGTCCGAGGCGATCGATGGTGCGCAAAACCTCGCGAACGCGCGAAGCGTCGAGACCGCGATGACGGGCCTCTCGTTCGGCATTTTTCAGGTTCGAAAGCTCTTCGAGCGCGTCGAGTTCGCCGTCCAAGTCGCTCTCGACCGTGGCGGCGTCGCGGGTGGTGCGTCCGTCGTGAAACGAGCGTCGCGCGAGGCTTCCTTCCGTTGCCAAGATGGCCGCGAAGGCACCGGTGCGAGCGATGCCGAGACGCGCAGCTTCAAGAGCGATGCGGGCGGTGCGCGGGTGCACAGGCCAACTCGCCACCCGATGAGCGTCAGCGGAAGGGCTTCCGTCCGCACCCACGAAGCCGAGTCGTTCAAGGAGCGTACGGGCCTCCGCAAGTCGCTTTTCGGAGGGTGCATCGAGCCACGGAATATCGTTTGCATCATGCACAGAAAGTGCGAGCAAGGTGGGCGCAAGATCGGCCGTTTCCACGTCGGGAACCGCCATGGGTGGTCGTCGGTCGTCCTCGCTTTTGGTCCACAGGCGCACGCACACGCCAGGGCCCGTTCGTCCGGCACGGCCCGTGCGTTGATCGGCCGAAGACTTCGCCACGGGCGCGAGCACGAGCTCCACGGTGCCGAGGGTCGGGTGCCGTTTGGCGCGACGTTCGAGGCCCGAGTCCACCACGGCCGCGACGCCTTCGATGGTGATCGACGACTCGGCCACGTTCGTTGAAAAGATCACGCGACGTTTCTTCGATCGTCCAAACACCGCCGCGTCTTGCTCCTCCGGCGGCATCGTTCCGTGAAGGCCTGCGAGTTCGAGGTCGAAGCGTTCGGCGAGCTTTTCTGCACGTTCCATGCAGCGTCGAATCTCCGAAGCTCCAGGGAGAAACACGAGCGTGTGACCCGCGAGATCATTCGTGTAGAGCTCATGCAACGCCGAGAGCACGCGCGCTTCGAGAGGACGATCGTCGGGGGTCGAAAAGCGTTTCTCGACCGCGTGAAGGCGGCCGTCACTCTCGTGCACGTCGGCCTCGCACCAGCGTGCAAAGTGATCGGCCGCGATGGTCGCCGACAGAATCCCAAGTCGCACGTCCGGTCGCGTGGTGAGTTGAGCGCGTCGCGCGAGGGCTAGAGCGGTGTCTCCCTCGAGGTTTCGCTCGTGCGCTTCGTCCGCAAGAATCGCTGAAATTCCCTTGAGTTGCGGATCGCCGAGGAGTCGCCGCGCGAGGACGCCTTCGGTGACGAAGCGCAAGCGCACGCTCTCGCCGCCCACGCTCTCGAAGCGCACCTGGTACCCCACGGTTTTCCCGAGAGGTTCGCCAAGTTCTTCGGCGACACGCTTCGCGGCGAGGCGAGCGGCCAAGCGTCGGGGTTCGAGGATGATGATCTCGCCGTCACGCGCCACGCCCGCATCGAGGAGGGCTCGAGGGATGCGCGTCGTCTTTCCGCTGCCCGGCGGCGAGGTGACGACGACGTTTCGACCTTCGAGGACGGAGCGCACGATGGCAGGAATCACGGCGTCGATGGGCAATGCAGCACGGGTCACCGGGCGTGGCTTAGTCGTCGGGGCGCGCTTCCGCACCTTCCGCATGGGATGCGTCCACGAACGTGAACCGGCATCGTTCGTTCGTCTCTTCGTTCGGGCCGAGACGAGGATGTCTCCGCGCATGGACGGCATGGCGGTTTTCTGCGAGAACGAGCCCCTATGAAGAGCGCCTTCCGCGTGCCTCTCGGTCCGATGACCACCCTTGGGATTGGTGGCGTGGCGGCGCGCGTCGACGAGGTCGCGTCCGATGACGAACTTCTCGAAGTCGTGCGCCGATGCGCTGCGAACGACGAGCCCCTCGCGGTCATCGGTGGCGGCTCGAACCTGATCGTTCCCGACGAAGGTTTCCCTGGGACGCTGCTTCGCCTCGGTCAACGAAACATCGCCGTGCGCCGCGACGGTGACGTGGTGCAGGTTTCGGTCGGTGCAGGATGCAACTGGGGAGAACTCGTTGCGACAGCCTGCGACGCCGGATGGTCGGGGCTTGAATGCCTCGCGGGCATTCCGGGGTCGGTGGGCGCGGCGCCTATCCAGAACATCGGGGCGTACGGTCAAGAGGTCGGTGACAGCATAGAATCCGTGCGTTTCTTCGATCGAAAAGCGGGTCGCTTCGACTCGTGGACCGCGGCCGAATGCGCCTTCGCGTACCGCGACAGCCGCTTCAAGCGGCGGGGCCATGCCATCGTGACCGAGGTGAACTTCCGCTTCGCCAGCACGGGTCTCTCGAAGCCTTTGCGTTACGCGGAACTCCTCGGGGCCCTCGGGGCAAGTGACGGCGCCGCGTGTTCCCTCGTCACGGTGGCTCGGACGGTCGAGGCGTTGCGGCGTAAAAAAGGCATGGTCATCGACGCAGCGGACCCGGACTCGCGATCGGCCGGGTCGTTCTTCGTCAACCCCATCCTGGACGAGGAAGCGCTCGGGAAATTCCTCACGATTCTCGATCGCGACGGTTTGCCGAAGCCCACACTTTTTCCCGCCGCTGGCACCTCGAAAAAGGTTCCCGCGGCGTGGCTCATCGAGAAGGCGGGCTTCGTGAAGGGCGAGACCCACGGCGCGTTTCGAATCTCGACGAAGCATGCGCTCGCACTCGTTCACCTTGGCGGCGGTTCAAGCGCCGAACTTCTCGTCTTCGCCCAGCGCATCGTCGACGGGGTGCGCGAGCGCTTCGGCATCACGCTCGAACGCGAGCCGGTTTACCTCGCCGCGGAGCGTGCATGATGCACGTGACGCGCGCGACTCTGTGCATTTCCTTGATATTGTCGATCGCGGGCTGCGACGGATGCGCGAAGCATAAGCCGTATGTGCCCTTCGAGCTCGAAGACGGATCGCGAAACTCCGTGAGTGCCGAGGTCGTGGACGGCGAAGCTCCGATGGGGGTTGTGCTGCCGCGCATCGACGCCGGTCGTTTGGACGTGCCGCAGTCGGCGCTGGTGGTGGGTGAGCTGACGTTTCGAGCGCCCGAGGGGCGTATCTTGACCGACGTTGCAACGGCGGCTGGCGCCCACGGTGGCACGCTCGTGGCCCTGGCTCGCGACGTGGCAGGCCGGGCCGCAGACGTGCTCGTCAGCTATGCGTACGACGGGAAAAATGCAGGAGCTCCTGCGATCGTCGCGGAGGGGCCGCCGCTGCCGCCCGACGAGCGATGCGTGCAAGAGGCGATGGTCCACGTGAGTGGCCGTGAGTCGGCCGTGGCGCGGTGGCGCTTTCGATGTCCCGCGGACGTGGCTCCGGAGCCCGCGTCCATCCTCGTGGTTGCGAGCGTGGGCCCCGAGCCCCATGAGCGATTCCGTGTGAGCTTCCGTGATCCGATCTTGGAGTTTCCGATCGAGGTCGGAGCCGACGCCGCGGACACGGACGGAGACGGGCAAGACGACTTGCGGTTCTTCGTGCGAACCGAGGCGCATGCGCCGTATGTCCAAGCATCGCGACCCCTGG
>CAIQDA010000403.1 GCA_903870415.1 uncultured delta proteobacterium | reverse complement strand
CGGTTCCAGCGCCGCCGACGGCTTGATCGAGCGTGTTGCTCAGCGTGAGGAGCTCGCCCACTTGCGCCATCAGCGCGTCGACGACCTCGCCGCGCACGCGAAGCATCGTGGCGGCCGCTTTTGCCTGGGCGGCTTCCTTGACGGAATCCTTGGCTTCTTTCGGCTCGTTCGCGTCGTCCGCTCGATCGGCGTCCGTAAGCTTCTTCTCCGCGGGCATCTCCGAACGCGCGCGGCAGGCCTTGACGTCAATGCGTTCGACGCCGCCCGCGAGGCGCACGAGCTCACCGCGCAATTGCACGAGGGCGAGCGACGAGGTGAGCAGAATGCGGAGGTAGGGCCGGCCCGACTCGAACGTCGCGCGATTCACCACGGGGGTTGTGCGTTGCGAGAGCCAGTCGACGATGGCACGCGTCACCGCAGGCTCGCGTTCGGACTCAAAACCGACTTCGTAGACCGCTTGCAGCGGATCGGCGATGGCAACGCGGAGCGTTCGAACCCCGGGCACTTCGAGAACTTCCAGAAGCGATCCGTCGAGGCCGAGGCCAAGGATCTCCGGCGGAAGCTCTTGGCGACGAGCGTTCGGACTTGCGTTTCGGCGCAGCGACGACGGCCCGTGCTCATCGAGATCGCTGCGAAAACGCTCGAGGCAATCGCTGACGACTTCGCCGAGCGGTTCGGCGGAGCGCATGGCGACGTCGTCGAGACGGTAGCAATCTTGGGCGAGCTGCGGCCGGTCCACGAGCTCGTAGAGCGCGGCGAGGAAGCGCGCTTCGTGACCAAGGGCTGCGCGCGCGACCGGGTCGCTTTGTGCCGCGGGGACGCTGCCGAGGCGCTCGACCTCGGGGGTCATGCGGCGAATTTCTGCGTGAACGACCATCGAAACGGCGTCGGAGCGCGTCAGTTCGGCGAGGCGCGTTCCGTAGAGTTCGTCGATGAGCGAAAAGCGCGTGCGCATGGACGCAAGGGCCGCGAGCGCAAGGCGTCGCCGGTCCGGCGCTTCTTCGGCGATGAGTCGTCCGAGGCTCAAAAGCTCTTCTTCGAGGCCTTCGAACGCCATGACTTGGCACGCGTTCGCGAGCGTTTCGACGGACTGCGCCGCCCTCACCGGGTCGTCTTGGGCAATCGCCCCCACGACCACCGGAAACTCCTCGACGACGAGTTCGGCGAACGCCTCCATAAACGATTGCTCGGCGCTCGTGGCGCGGCCGCCCCCTGGAGATTCGCTCGAGGGCCTTGGCGTGAGCGGCGCTCGCGACACCGGTGCCATCGTGTGAGGGCCCTCGTCGGCGAAGTCGGGCGCCGCCACGATGGGCATCAAGGTTGCCGCGGCATGCCCCAGTTTCCTCGACGCATGCCCGGTGCGCGCTTGGTACGCGGCGTCGAGGCGCTCGATGACGGCGGTTGGACGCTCGCCGTTCTTGCGCGTCTGAATACCGATTTCACGAAGCGATCGCAGCGCGTCCACGGACTCGAGGAGCAAGTCGGTGACCTCTTTGTCGATGGTCGCTTTGCCTTCGCGAACGAGGCCGAGGAGGTTCTCCGCGTGGTGCGAGGCATCGGCCATGGCCGACAAGTCCATCGCGCGCGTCAGGCCTTTGATCGAGTGAAACGCCCTAAAAAGGCGTGAGATCATCTCGGTCGTGGCTCCATCTTTCTCGATGGCGACCAGGCCCGGTTCGATGGACTCGAGGTGCTCCTCGGTCTCCGCTGCAAATTCTTCCCAAAGCGCCTCGGCAAAATCGTCCGTCATCGTTCGTTCTTTCGAATCAGGCGTCGAGTCCGACGGCTTTCCTCATGGTGCGCACGATCTCCGTGCCCTTTTTTTCGTCGATGTCGAGGCTGAGCGTTCCCGAGGGCTTCGCGATGACCGCGAACGCACCAAGTCGCTTGGCCTCGGCGGCCATGGGTGAACCGACCTGCGTGAGCGACGAGACGATGATGACTTGGGCCTTCGAAAGGAGTCGAAGCCGCTTCAGCGCCTCAATGCCGTCCATTTCAGGCATCTCGATGTCGAGCAAGATGACCTCGGGTTTGGTCTCCTTCGCTCGCTCGATGGCGACGCGGCCATTTTCCGCTTCGCCGACGATCGCGAACGACGGGTCCGAGGCGGTGAGGTCTGCGAGCAAGGCACGCATGACAAACGAATCATCCACAATGAGCACGCGCTTTGGATCCATGGCGCTTCAACCTTCCGTCGCTGCAACGTGCCTGCCCCATTCGGCCAGGCGTTTTCCAATGTCAGGAACCGAGAGCACGTGAGATGCGGCACCGTTGTCGATGGCCGACCCAGGCATTCCAGGGACGATGCAGGTGCTTGGTTCTTGCACGAGCACGGGGAAATTCTTTTCACGGAAGCGAATGGCGCCCTGCGTTCCGTCCGCGCCCATGCCCGTGAGGATGACGCCGACCGCGGACTTGCACACGCGCGCCGCGGATTCGAAGAGAAGATCGGCGCACGGATGGATGGTCGCCGAGTGGTCCGTGCGAACGGTGAGCACGAGCGCGCCGCCGATGCCGGTGCCCACGAAGCCATCGGTGCCGCCAGGAATGATGGTCCACGTGCCCGGTTCGAGCGCGATGCCCGACGAGCCCTCGCGCACGCGCAGCCCGGTTTCTGCCGCGAGATTCTGCGCAAAGCTCTCGGTGTACATGGGCGGCATATGCTGCGCGATGACCACGGGGAACGGGAGCACGCCGGTCACCTTGAGCAGTTCGGCGACGGTGCGTGGACCGCCCGTGGAGACGGCGACGACCACGATGTCCACCTTGCGTCGCGGACCGGCGACCGTGTTGTGCGAGAGGGCGAAGCGTCGCGATGGAGCCGCCTTTTGCGAACACGCGCGAATCTTTTCGGTGAGCTCTTTTCCAAGCTGCGCGAGATCGAGCGTGAGGTCCGCCGAACCCTTTGCGACAACGTCGACGGCACCTGCCGCGAACGCGTCGAAGGTGGCTCGGGCCCCGGGCTCCGTGAGGCTGCTCACGACGATGATCTTGGTGGCGACTTCGAGAAGCACAGCCTTCGTGGCGGCGATGCCATCGAGCTCGGGCATCTCGAGGTCCATCGTGATGACGTCGGGCTTCAGCGTTTTTGCGAGCTGAACCGCCTGACGGCCGTCGCGAGCCTCGCCAACGATCTCGATGTCGCCCGCATCGTTGAGCATCTTCTTCAACGCAAGGCGCATGAAGCCCGAGTCGTCCACGATGAGAACGCGGATGCGGCTCAAGACACACCCGCGGTCGCCGCGCCCGTTGACGGCGCAACTCCGAGCAAATGCTCTGGATCAAGCATGCTCGCGATGCGGCCCCCAGGCAGCCGCACGACACCTGTTGCGGGCCCGTTGCGCGCGAAACCAAAGGGCTCGATGCGCGCGGCTTCGATTTCGATGAAGCTTTCGACGCCGTCGACGGCGAGCGCCACAACGACGTCGCCGAAGCGATCGCGAATGAGGATGAAGCGAGCTGCGGTCGTCGTCTCCGCGGTTCCGAACGCGCGACGCACGTCGCATACCGGAAGAACACGTCCGCCGACGTCGACCGCGCCGACGAGCCACGGTGATCGCTTACTCTTCAACGCCGTGACCTCCGGCGCGTAGACGACTCGCTCGACCTTTTCGGCTGCGATGGCCGCCGTCTCTTTGCCGAGCGTCACGAGAAGCAGGCGGCGCGCCTCGTCGCCCGTGCGTCCGAGGTCTGCATCGGAACGTTGAACAGGTGCAATCTGCAAGTGTTTCTCAAGCACGGGATCGACGGCGCGGCCGATGTCGATGAGGAGCGGGGCCGAGCCATCGGCGCCGTTGACGATGAACCCGTCGGCGACGCCCTTGGAGGTCGCGGGGACGAAGTCGGTTTGCGCGTCGAAACGTCGAAGCCCGACCACGTCGTCCACGCGAAGCGCGACGGGGGCGGCGGGGCGACGCACCACGATGACGACGGAGCCGGTGCAAGGTTCGGAGCTTCCGACCAACCGTGCGAGGTCGAGCGCGAGGGTGGGGCAGCCGCGCACCATCGACAGGCCCACGACGACGGGATCGCGCACAGGCAAGCGAACGAAGTTCTCGGTGGTTTGAATCTCGAAAACCTCGCCGAGGGGAATGGCGATGAGTTCGCTCGAGGCTCGGACGACGATGACGGACCCCGAGTCATTTCGCGAGAGTTCTTCCTCGCGTGCGGCAACCGATTGGCCAAGCGCCGCGAGGTCCGTCGTCGGTTCGGAACCATCAAACGATCGCGGCTCGAGCGCCTCGATGCTCACGTGAAGGACCGCTTGCCCCTCCTCGCTGTGCACGCCCGAAAAGGGCTGATCGCGGCTCGGGGTCATGCCATTTACGCTGCTTCGTTCCACGTCGACGAGCGAATGAACGCGCTTGACGCGCCACGCGAAGGGCCCGGCTTTTCCGTCGATAACGAGCGCCGGCCCGCGTTCGAGAGAGGCGTCTTCTTCGAATGAAATCACGGGAATCACAGCACCGGCCACCGGCGCGGCACCGACGACGCCCGACGCGCTTCGCGGCAACGGCACGACGTCCACGTGTTCGAGAACCTCGCGGACGCGGGAAAGCGGTACGGCGAGGGTTCGCTCCGAAGTGCTGACGATGAGAAGGCGCATCAGAAGAATGCGAAACGCTCGATACTCGTTGCGAGACTGCTTCGAGAACTGGCGCAAGCCGATCGAGTATATCGGTAATCGCTCCGGTGTCGGCAGGCATTCGTTGGCCCGACGTCCGCAGCGGCGGCCTTATTCGGTAGACCATCCGTTCAGTGGTTTTGCCCGCTCGCAAGATCGGTGCATACTGAACACATGGCTACCTGTTCAGTGCGTGGGGTGTTGGCGTCGGTCCTTCTTGCGGTGTGCGTGGCGGCGCCTGACCTGGCGGCAATGCTTCATCCAGGGCTTCCGGCGCGGCCTTCGTTCGCGGACTACGTTCGGTGTTCAACGCGCTCCATCCTCGTGACTCCAGCGCCGCCGGCGCGTCGACCGTCGCTGCCTCGCGGCGTTCACGCATCCGGTGACGCGGTCCCCGAATCGGCTCCCGCGCAGCCCGCTCTAAAAGGCGCCCCCATTTCGGCGCATGCCTCACGGGTTTGAACGACCGTCTTCGTCGCGTGAATGCCTGATGATTTGCAGCCTTTGAAGAAGAATCGAGGCGTGCCCTGTCACGGCTTCGGTCGCCGCGCCTAGCTCCTTTGTCCCTCCTCGGAGGGGCGCTCAACCCCAAGGAGTTCGTTATGTCCTCAAAGCTTCGCATCGTCCTCGTCGCCGCCCTCCTCGCGATTCCCGTCACGTCGTTCGCGGCCACGAAGCTCGCAGCCTGCGGTTGCGGCGACAGCTGCGGTTGCGGCGAACACTGCAACTGCGCCAAGTGAGTCCGGGGGCGAGCTTCAAGCCACGGTTTGCTGCTATCGCGCCCCGCATTCGACCATGACCACCGACGCTGCTGCCTTCGATGTTTCCCGCGCCCCCGAACCGGGCGTGGCGAGCGATGCGAAGGCGGTGGCGTTGTCATTTTCAGAGGTCGAAGAAGCCATGGCGCGTCTCGCCGACGGAGACCGCGCGGCGCTTCGCGTGGTGCACGACGCCGTTCGACCGCCAATGCTTCGTGCCGCCGAGCGACTTTTGGGCCGCGGCGCCGACGCCGAAGACGCAACGCAGAACGCGCTGCAAAAACTCTTTTCCCAGGCCGCCGACTACGATCGCGCGCGACGGGTGGTTCCGTGGGCCGTGGCGCTCGTGCTCTTCGAGTCGCGCACGCTTCGACGGCAGCACCAGCGGCGAAAAGCGGACCCTGTCGACACGGAGCGGTTTCAGTCGCTTGCGGCCATCGATGCGACCGCCGCGGACATGCTTGAGAACGCGGAGCTTCTTCGCCTCGCCGAGGACCTCATGGGAACGCTTTCGGACGCCGATCGCCAGACGTTGAGCGAGGTTCTTGCGGAGCGTGAAGACGGCCGCGGTTCGGCATTTCGCAAGCGAAAGCAGCGCGCCATTGAGCGGCTGCGTGACGCGTGGAGGTTGATGCATGGCTCCTGAATCGCCGAACCTTGTCGCCCTCGAAGCGGCCTACCGTCGCGGTCGCCGGGCTCGTGTGCTCGTCGAGCTCGTGCCCGTGGTCCTCTACGTGGCGGTCCTTGGACTCGTCTCGGGGTTGCGCCCGCAGGTTATCGCCGCGATGGCCTTTGCTCTTTTGCTCGCGATCGTGGGCCTCTGGCGCGGGCAAGGCATGGGGCGCGCGGTGTACCCCGGCCTGCTCGTTGGTCTCGTGCCTTTCGCCTGCTCGTTTGCAGGTGGCCGCGTGGGACACGTGTGCACCGGCGACACGTGCGTATCGCTGTGCATGCCCCTTTGCGCTCTCGGCGGCGCGGTTGCGGGGCTTCTTGTGGCGCGTGCGGTGCGTCGCGAGCCCTCGACCGTGCTCACCCTCGGCATGGGCTCGCTCGCGCTGGCGGTGGGTTCCCTCGGGTGTCCACACGCGGGGTTGACGAGTCTGACTGCGATGGGCCTCGGCATTCTTGTGCCGCTTGGCTTCGCGCGCCTCTTCGCCCGCAGCGCGTAACGCATCAGCGACGCGGCTAGGCGATTTCCTCGTCCGCGCGTCGTGCGTCTTCAAGGCGGCGAAGCCGAGCGACGTGTAGACCGCACTCTTTGTGCTCCGGGTCCTCCCACCACCAGCGTCCCGACCGCGCGTGCGCGCCGGGGTCAACGGCTCTCGTGCACGGCGCGCATCCAACCGACGGATAGCCCGCGTCATGGAGTGAACTATACGGAATCTTGTTTGCGCGTATGTGACCCCAAACATCCTCGTCGCTCCAGTGCGCAAGGGGGTTGAGCTTCACGCGTGTGCCGTCCTGCTCGGCCAGCGCAACCTCGGTGCGCGTGATGCTTTGGGCGCGGCGAAGTCCAGTGATCCATGCGTCTACGCCCCCGAGCGCTCGCTGCAGCGGCTCAAGCTTGCGAACGGCGCAGCATGCGTGTCGCGCGTCGAGCGAGTGGTAGAAACCGTTCGGGCCTTGCGTGCGCACGAGCTGTTGTACGGCAACCGTGTCTGGAAATACGCTTTCAATACGCAGGCCATACCGAGCCTCAAGTGCCTCGTGAAGCTCGTAGGTCTCCTGGGGCAAGCGTCCCGTATCGAGCGTGAAGATGCGCACCGGCGACCCGCCCGCGCGAACTCGCTCGGCGACCGCATGCACGAGCACCACGTCCTCCGCGCCCAAGCTCGACGCCACCGCCAGCCTTTCTCCGAAGCGTGCTTGCGCGGCGTCGAGAAATGCCGAGAGCGCATCGGTCGACTTGAGTTCGTCAACTGCTGGAAAAACACTCATGACATCACTTTCGTTGGGGCCTGGTGCGCATGGTCGTTGCGCACAGCGTCATGGTCTACTATAACAGAAACATGTCTGAGATAACGGAGTCTCGAAAGAAGTCGAACGCTTCGGCCTTGCATGAAGTTCAGCAAACGCGCAACGGAAATGACCGTGAGATTGTCTGTGGAAACTTCGCGAATCTCGCACAAGAGGTCGCCTCACTAGACGACCTCGAAGCCGAGGCCATCTTCATTCTGCGCGAGGTCGCGGCGGAGCGCGAGCGCCCCATGCTGCTTTTCAGCGGCGGCAAAGACAGCCTCGTCCTCCTTCGGCTCGCAGAGAAGGCGTTTCGTCCGGCGCGCTTTCCGTTCCCGCTCGTGCACGTGGACACCGGGCACAACTTCCCCGAAGTCATCGCGTTTCGTGACGCACGGGTCGCGGAGCTCGGCGAGCGCCTCATCGTGTCTTCCGTCGAAGACATGATTCAGCAAGGGCGCGCCCGCGAAGAGATCGGCCCGCGTGCGTCGCGCAACCGCCTTCAAACGGTCGCGCTCCTCGACGTCATCGAAACGAACGGTTTCGACGCGGCAATTGGGGGTGCGCGCCGCGACGAAGAGCGTGCGCGAGCCAAAGAACGCATCTTCAGTTTCCGCGACAGCTTTGGACAATGGGACCCGAAGAATCAGAGACCCGAACCGTGGGCGCTCTACAACGGCTTCGTCCAGCGAGGCGAACACCTCCGCGTGTTCCCACTCTCGAACTGGACCGAGCTCGACGTCTGGGCCTACATCCGGCGCGAGAACCTGGCGCTGCCGAACATCTACTTTGCCCACGAGCGCGAGGTGTTTCGACGCGACGGCATGCTCTACGCATCGTCGGGTTCCACACAGCTTCTGCCTGGCGAATCGCTCGAAACGCGCACGGTCCGCTACCGCACCGTCGGTGACATGACCTGCACCGGAGCGGTCGAGTCCGACGCGTTCGCCATCGACGACGTGATTCGCGAAATCGCCACGTCGCGCATCACCGAGCGCGGGCAGACGCGCGCCGACGACCGGGCCACCGAGGCCGCGATGGAAGACCGCAAGCGAGAGGGATACTTTTAATGAGCACCGACGCATCGACCTCCGCGCCCCTCGAACGACGGGCGCTTCGCTTCTCGGTTTCGGGAAATGTCGACGACGGCAAGTCCACGCTCGTGGGGCGGCTGCTCCTCGATACCAAGCAAATTGCCGATGATCAGCTCGAGCACGTCGAAGAGGCGAGTCGTCGCCGGGGCTTTTCGCGCACCGAACTTGCGCTGCTCACCGATGGCCTTCGCGCCGAGCGCGAGCAGGGCATCACCATCGACGTGGCCTACCGCTACTTCCGCACGGCAAAGCGTCGCTTCATCGTCGCCGATACACCCGGACACGTGCAGTATACACGCAATATGATCACCGGCGCGTCCACGGCCGACGTGGCGTTGCTCATCGTCGATGCGCGTCACGGGGTCACCGAACAGACGCGAAGGCACGCACTCGCCTCGCGCCTCATGGGTGTGAAAAACGTGGTTTTCGGCGTCAATAAGATGGATCTCGTTGGCTACGACGAAGCGCGTTTTCGAGAGGTCGAAGCGGACTTGCGCGCGTTCTCCGACAAGCTTCCATCGACGGCGATCACCATCGTTCCTGTCGCGGCGCTCTCGGGCGACAACGTGGTCGATCGATCGACGGCGATGCCTTGGTACGCGGGGCCATCGCTGCTCGAGCTCCTCGAAGACGCGCCGGTGGCAAACTCCGAGTCGCTTGCATTCCGTTTTCCGGTGCAATGGGTCATCCGTCCAGGCAGCGACGAACATCACGATTACCGAGCGTATGCTGGGCAAATCGCGCAGGGGACCGTGAAGGTGGGCGACCGTGTTGTGGCGTGGCCCTCAGGCAAGAGCACGACGGTCGTCGGCATCGATCGGCATCCGGAAGAGCTTGGTGAAGCTGCGGCTCCGCTGAGTGTGGCGCTGCGCCTTGCAGACGATGTTGACGTCAGTCGCGGCGACGTTCTCACGCACGAGGGATCGGCGCCTCGCGTGGGTCGAAAAATCGTGGCGACCCTTGCCTGGTTCGACACGCATGCCGCTCGGCCAGGTGCGCGATTCTGGCTGAAGAATCACACGAAAAGCGTCAAGGCACGCCTCGATTCCATCGACGGAATCTTGGACCTCGATTCGCTCGCACTTCGGCCGGGAGCCGTGGAACTCAAGCTCAACGACCTGGCGGTTGCACGCCTCAGCACGAGCGCGCCGCTTGTTTTTGACGCCTACGACGACGGCGCCACGACGGGCAGTTTCATTCTGGTGGACGAGGCCACGCACGAGACCGTGGCCGCAGGACTCATTCGCAGCGAATCCGGAGACGACGCATGACTGACCTTACGCCTCATGGTGATGGACACCTGAAATTCGCCACGCAAAGTGACGTCGACCTCTTCGTCGAAACCCTCGAACGCTACGAGCGCGGCGAGCTCACGCCCGATCAGTGGCGCAGCTTTCGTCTTCTCAACGGGGTCTACGGCCAACGCCAAGTGGGTCAGCAGATGCTCCGCGTGAAGCTGCCTCTCGGGCGCGCTTCGGCAGACCAACTCCGCACGCTCGCTCAAGTCGCCGAGACCTACGCAAACGGTCGCGCGCACGTGACGACCCGCCAAAACTTTCAGTTCTACGGTCTCTCTCTCGCGACGGCGCCGGAGGCCATGACCTTGTGCGCCGAGGCGGGAATCACCACGCGAGAGGCCTGTGGCCACAGCGTGCGCAACGTGACCTCGAACCCGCTTGCGGGCGTTGACCCGAGCGAACCCTTCGACGTGACGCCGTTTGCCGACGGCCTCGTGAGGCACTTTCTTCGCGGCCCTCTTTCGTCGTCGTTGCCGCGCAAATTCAAAATCGCCTTCGAAGGTTCGACGCGGGACGCGATGCGAGGTCCCATTCACGACATCGCGTTCTTCGCGCGCGTCGAGAACGGCAAGCGCGGTTTTCGCGTCCTTGCAGCGGGCGGCACCTCCACGTTGCCTCGGTCGGCGCAGCCCATCGTCGAGTTCGTGGAGGCTGGAGAAATACTCGGTTTGAGCGATGCCATCGTTCGCGTCTTTCATCGCGAAGGCGAGCGCAACAACAAGCAAAAGGCGCGCATGAAGTGGCTCGTGAAGAGCATCGGCTGGGACGCGTTCAAAGAGCGCGTGCTCGCCGAGTGGGAGCTTGTGAAGCAGGAGGGGGCGCCGCGCTTTGCCTTCGACCCTGCGAACGCGCCGCAAGAGTCCGTCGTGGCCGGGGCGATCGTGAATCTCGACGCGCCCGAGCCTCGTTCGGGGTTCGCGGCATGGCGTCGAACCAACGCCGTCGTGCAGAAGCAACCCGGTCTTTTTGCAGCGTTTGTGACGTTGAGGCTTGGCGATCTGAACCCGTCGCAGCTCCGCGCGCTTGCCTCGATTGCGGAGCGCTTCAGCGACGGCACGGTGCGCACGACCATCGATCAGAACTTGGTGCTGCGGCACATCACGGGCGCGTCGCTTCCTGCGTTGCACGCGGCCCTCGATGACCTCTCGCTCGGTGAAAGCGGAGCGGGAACCTTCGCCGATGTGATCTCATGCGCGGGGGCCCATACGTGCGCCGTGGCCGTGACGGCGTCGCGTGGCCTTGCGGAGCGATTGAACGCGCATTTGCAGGGTCACGCCGTCGCTCGCGGCGAGGCGACAGGCTTCGACGACGCAAGCATCAAGGTGAGCGGCTGCCCGAACGGTTGCGGTCAGCACCACGTCGCGAGCATCGGCTTTCAGGGCGGCATGCGAAAGATTGGGGGTCGCGCGCTGCCCCTCTACCAACTCACGGTCGGCGGTGGCTCGGTCCCAGACGCACAAGGCACGCTTGCCGGTTCGCGCTTCGGTCGCCTCGTTGGAAAGGTCCCCGCGCATCGCGTTCCCGCGGCGCTCGATCGCATTTTGGGCCTGTGGGAGCGTGAGCGCACCAGCGGCGAAAAGCTAGATGATTTCCTCGCACGAACACCGATCGATGGCGTCAAGAAGGCCATCGGGGAGCTGTTCGACATCGACGAAACGACGGCCCTTGAGAGTGACTTCATCGACCTTGGCCAGAGCGAGGCGTTCAGCGTCACCGAAGGCGAAGCCGAGTGCGCCGCGTAGGAAAAGGCGTACGTAAACAAGTCGCGAGTAAGTCGTCATAACGAAACCGTAATATCGTGTGAGGGTTCCATGGACCGAGGCGAGTTTTCTGCGAAGGGCTCTTGGAGCACGGGCGGCGAGGGCGAGTCCTGGAGCGCGAAGGCGCCGAAAATGGGCTTCGTTTCCCTCGTTGGTGCGGGCCCTGGCGACCCGGAGCTGCTGACGCTGAAGGCCGTCCGCGCCCTGTCGGAGGCGCAGGTGGTGGCGTATGACGAGCTTGTCTCCGAAGCGATTTTGTCGCTCGCACCGGTCGACGCGGAGCGCATCGCCGTTGGGCGTCGCGGAGGCGGAGTTCGGCATCACGAGGTCGACCTGCACCCGCGCGTCGTTGAGGCTGCGCGTATGGGCAAGCGCGTCGTTCGGCTCAAGGGCGGCGACCCGTCCATCTTTGGGCGCGTAGGCGAAGAGTCGCTTGTGCTCGCAGAGGCAGGAATTCCCTTCGAAATCATTCCGGGGGTCAGCGCGGCGTTGGGTGCTGCCGCGAGCCTTGCATTGCCGTTGACCCATCGCTTGGTCGCGTCGACGGTTACCTTTGTGACGGCTCACCTCGTGCCGAAGTCCGATGGCTCGCCGGACCTTGCGCGCTTCGAGCGGCAGATTGCGGATCTGCCCAAAGAAGGTACCCTTGTATTCTACATGGGGCTTGGAACGCTCCCTCAATTGCGTGACGCGCTCGTGCGTGCGGGTTGGTCGAACGCGACGCCGGCCATGGGGATCAGCAAAGCGACGACGCCTGATGAAATGCAGGTCATTGGAACCATCGCGACGCTTCCCGAACTCGTCACCGAAGCGAAGCTAGAGGCGCCCGCGCTCGTCGTGGTGGGGCATGTGGTCGACGTGCATGCGCGCATCGCGGTTCTGCGGCGCGCCGAACCTGTCGAGGCCACGTCCGTCGAACGGCGCTCAGCCTTCTTCGCGGGGCTTCGTCGACGCCTCGCGCGCCTCGCGGCCTAGCGTTGCGAGCAGTTCAGGAAAGCGCGCGTCCATCGGCGTCCCTTCCGCTTTCCAGCGCCGTCGAAGTTCGCGAGCCTTGGAAATCCACGTGTCCGCGGGCAATACGCTCTCAAGCACCTCGCGCAAGAGACGCGTGAGGGCAGGGACCTCGGCCCCTGATTGAATGGCGATGGTGAAGGGCGCGCGGCGAATCGTCGATGCGGCGTACGCCGTGGCGTTCGGCAAGTCGTCGATGGCGTTGACGAATAGTCCACGCGCCTTCGCGGCCTCGGCGACCGCTGCATTCACCTCGGTCGAGTTTGTGGCGGCGACAACGAAGAACGCGCCATCGAGGTCGGAGGCCTCGAACGCTTTCGCACGATACGCGACGCGTTTTTCCTGAGCGGCGGACTTCAGCTCCGCGGTCGCTTCAGGCGCGACGACGAAAACGCATGCGCCCGCATCGGCCCACTCCAAGGCCTTTCGGGTGCCAATGGGCCCGGCGCCAACGACGACGATGCACGCACCCTCCGCACGCAGGAACACCGGAACGAGCGCCATGGGGACGCGGTAGCAAAGAACGCCGGACCTCGAAGCTGCTCGTTCGGAGCCACAGGCAACGCGCGACATGCGTCGAAGGAGTCTGAATACCAGCGCATTCCCTCAAGGTTCGCGTTGACTTTCCACGCCATTGCGCTAGCTCCGCCGGTCCCTGGACTTTTTCCAAGGAAATCCACACGCTTTCCCCGCGCAAACGGCCAACGTGGTCCCTCGATTCGCAAGAATCTGGGGTCGTCGGTCGAGGGAAGGCGGAGGCCCAACCACCCATCCGTAAAGGACGCGCAAACATGTCTGAAGTTATTCCTGCCGCGGCACCTGCCGCTCCCGCCGCTGCTCCTGCTGCCCCTGCTCGCCAGCCCCTCCCGCTTCCGCTGAAGGCGCTTCTCGACGCGGGCGTCCACTTTGGTCACCAGACCAAGCGCTGGAACCCGAAGATGCGCCCCTACATCTACGGCGCGCGCGGCGGCGTTCACATCATCGACCTCGACAAGACGGCCCGGCTTTTTGCCCGCGCGTTCCGTTTCGTTGAGGAGACGAGCGCCCGCGGCGGCAACATTCTCTTCGTCGGCACGAAGCGCCAGGCGGCGGACATCATTCAAGAAGAGGCCACGCGCAGCGGCGCCTCCTACGTCGTCAACCGTTGGCTCGGTGGCACGCTCACGAACTTCCGCACCATCAAGCAAGGTCTCGAGCGCCTCAACACGCTCGAGCGCATGAAGGAAGACGGCTCCTACGACCAGTTCCGCAAGAAGGAAGTGTCGCGCATGGAGAAGGAACGCGAGCGCCTCGAGAAGTACCTCGGCGGTCTCAAGGGCATGAACGGCCTTCCTGCGGCTCTCTTCGTCATCGACCCCGCGATGGAATCGATCGCCGTCGACGAAGCGAACAAGCTCGGCATTCCCGTCATCGCCATCACGGACACGAACTGCAACCCGGACCTCATCCAGTATGTTGTTCCAGGCAACGACGACGCGATCCGCGCCATCAAGCTCGTGACCTCGCGCCTCGCAGACGCGGTTGTTCAAGGCACGCAGCAGCGCAAAGACGTCTCCCGTGACGACGTTCCTGTTCGCGGCGGCGCCGGTGGCGAAGGCTTCGGTCGTGGCCATCGTGGCGAGCGTGGCGATCGCCGCCCGCGCGACGCCTCCAACTGATTTTTACCTCGGAAGCAAGGAACCATTCCCATGGCAGCGATTACCCCCGCTCTCATCAAAGACTTGCGTGAGCGCACGCAGGCCGGCATGAGCGACTGCAAGTCCGCCCTCGTCGAAGCCGATGGCAACATCGAAGCGGCCGTCGAGATCATCCTCAAAAAGGGCATCGTCAAGGCAGCCTCGCGCGCCGGACGCATCGCGACCGAAGGCGAAATTCGCACGTTCGTCTCCGCCGATGGCGCTTCGGCGTGGATCGTCGAAGTCAACTGCCAGACGGACTTCGTCGCCCGCGGCGAAGAGTTCCGTGGCTTCGTGTCGAACATCATCGAAGTCGCCAAGACCGCGACCGTCGGTGTGGACCTCAACACGCTTGAATACCCGGGTGCGGGAAAGAGCGTTGACGCGGTTCGCAACGAAATGATCGCGAAAACCGGCGAAAACACTGTGGTTCGTCGTTGGTCGCACGTCGCCGCGTCGTCCCCCGACGCGATCGTGCACGCCTACGTTCACCCAGGCAGCAAGCTTGCCGTGCTCATCGAGGCTTCGGTCCCGGCGGGCAAGAAGAGCGCTCCCGAGTTCCTCAAGTTCATCGACGAGTGCTCGATGCAAGTTGCCGCGATGAGGCCGCTCGTCGTCAGCAAGAACGACCTTGCGCAGTCCGACATCGACAGCCAGCGCGCGATCTTCGCGGGCCAGCTGAAGGAAGAAGGCAAGCCCGAGGCCGCTTGGCCGAAGATCATCGAGGGCAAGGTTGCCAAATGGTACACCGACGTCACGCTCCTCGGACAAGAGGCGGTTATCGAGGCCGGTGCCACCATCGACAAGCAGCGCGAAGCGCTTGGCAAAGTGCTCGGCGGTGAGGTCACGATCCACCGTTTCGTGCGCTTCTCGCTCGGCGAAGGCATCGAGAAGAAGACCGACGATCTCGCCGAAGAAGTCGCGAAGCTCATGTAGTCTACACGAGCCGATTCCATCGGTTCAGAAGCGGCGGGTTCCTCGGAGCCTGCCGCTTTTTTTGCGTATGAGCGAAGGGCGTGGGACCCGCGCGTAAGGTCAGTTACGGTCCCTTGCCATGGCTCGACCGCGCTCCTTCGTTCTCGCTCTCGTCATGTTCGCGGCCGCTGTCGGCGCGTGTGCCGGCAACATGGGTGTCGTCCCGACTTCCGAGTGTTCTTCGGGGCTTCAGTGGCTCGGGGGCGACAGCGGGAACGCGCTCATGCACCCGGGCCGCGATTGCATCGGCTGCCACGCGTCCGCAGGGAAGGGTCCGCGCTACGCGCTCGCGGGCACGGTTTTCGGTGACGCTGCGGCGAAGGACGACTGCTACGGGCGCACCGACGTCGTCGTGCGCGTGACGGGAGCCGACGGGAAATTCGTCGACCTGGCACCGAATGGCGCGGGCAATTTTACCGCTCGAAGCGGCGTTGCGTTGCCGTACACCGTGGAGTTGCGCCGCGGCGAGACCGTCATCGGAAAGATGCAAACTGCACAGACCTCAGGCGCGTGCAATGGCTGCCACACGGCGGAAGGAAGCCCCGGTCGTATCGTCGCTCCGTGAGGCGCGCTCGCTGCCGACGCTTCGCCTCAGGTCGCGTTTGCCGCGTTTGATGACGGAGGTACGTGAAGCTCGAAGCGTGCGCCGCCGAGTGCGGTGCTGCGTGACACCGCCAAGAGTCCGCCGTGTTCCGCGGCGATTTTCTGCACGACCGCGAGTCCAAGGCCGGTGCCTACGCCCACGGCCTTCGTTGTAAAAAACGGCATCAGCACTTTTTCGCGAAGGCTCTCGGGGACGCCGGGCCCGTCGTCTTCCACGACGACGATGATGGTTCCGTCCGCCGCTCGCTCGGATGCCACTTGCACGCGTCCACAGCTTGCGTGGCCGTGCTTCTCGCGGTGTTCGCGGAGCGCGTCGCAGCCGTTGGCCACGAGGTTCATGATGGCTTGCCCGATGTGGCTTCGATGGCAACGGAGCAAGTGCGCCGCATCGACGGCATTGGTTACGGTGAAGCCCGACGTGCGGCCCGCGAGGATGAGGAGCGATTCCCGCGCGATTTCGAGGAGGGACGCGTCGTCGGTGGGCACGTCATCCACGCGACCGACGTTGCGCATCGCCTGGGAAAGTTCGCGCACCTTTTCGACGCCCGTCTGGATGTCGTCGATCGAGCTTCGAATGGCCGCGCTGTGGCGCATGACGGTACCGAGGTCCGGGCACGCTTCGTCGAGTTCGTCGAGCTCCATCCCGATGAGGTCCGCGGAGCTCGAAATGTAGCCGATCGGGTTTCCGATTTCGTGCGCCACCGACGCGACAGCCTCGCCGAGAGTTGCGAGTTTTTCCAGCTGAACGAGCTGCCGCTCCGCCGCCTGCAGGTCGCCTTCGAGACGCTTTTGTTCGATACCGACGACCTCGAGCTTCGCGTGGGCAGCGGCTTCTTGGGACGTGAGCGCGGCGATCGATCCTTCCAAGTCACGTCGACGTCCGAGCTCGTCATGGAGCTCTTCCGAGGTTCGTTTGAGTTGCAGGTGATGTTCGACACGCGCCTCGAGCTCGGTGCGTGTGAACGGCTTGGTCACGTAGTCGTTTGCGCCGGACCTGAAGCCCTCAGCTACGTCGCTTTCGCGGTTTTTTGCAGTCAGCAAGAGCACCGGAAGTTCGCTCTTTGGAAACGAATCGCGAAGGGTTCGAAGCGTCTCGTAACCGTTCATGCGCGGCATCATCACGTCGAGGAGCACCACGTCGGGCGCGCCATTGCGGGTGATCCATTCGACGGCTTCGACGCCGTCCGTCGCCTCGTGAATTTGATACCCGCGGCTCTCAAGTTGCTGCGTGAGCACGGCGCGGTTGACGGGTTCGTCGTCGACTACGAGCACACGTGTCGCACCGCCCGCTTCGCGTGACCTCTTTGGCGGGTCGGACTTCGCGGTTCCGGCGCCAGACACGTCCGCCACGATGTAACGCCCGCTTGCGGATGCGAGGCTTCCGTCGAGGGCCGGAATACTCGTCGCGAGCTCTCCGGTTTCGAGTCCTTCGTCGCCGACCGTGTCTGCGGCAAGGGGGAGCGTGAACGTGAAGGTGGAGCCTTGACCAGGCGCGCTCTTGACCGTGAGCGTGCCGCCGTGAAGTTCGACGAGTTTCTTCGTGACCGACAGGCCGAGTCCCGTTCCGCCGTACTTGCGCGCTGTGCTCCCGTCGCCTTGCTGGAACGACTTGAAGATGGAGCTGTGATTTTGCTCCGCAATACCGATGCCTGTATCCTGCACGTGAATCGCGAGGTAGTCGCGATCGAGCGACGTGCGGATGGAGATGGATCCACGCTCGGTGAACTTCACCGCGTTGCCGACGAGGTTCAGCAGCACCTGTTCGACGCGGTTCGCATCGGCGTAAACGTGCGGAGCGGTCGCTCCCATGGAGCACGAGAGGCTGACCGGCTTTTTGCCAAGGAGCGGCGTCGTGAGGGTGATGACCCGTCGCGCGATGGAGGCCACGTCGAGGCGTCGACGCTGGAGCACAAGTTCACGGTCTTCGAGCTTGGAGAAGTCGAGGATGTCGTTGACGAGGTTCGCAAGGCGACGGCCGCTCGTGCCGATCATCGCCAGGTTTCGCCGTGTGTTGGTGTTGAGTGAACCGTCGTCGAGGAGCGCTTCGGTGAGGCCGATGATGCCGTTGAGCGGCGTGCGAAGCTCGTGCGAGGTGTTCGCTAGAAACTCGTCTTTGAGGCTGTTGAGCTCGTTGAGTTCGGCGTTGACGCGCTCTTGCGCGAGCATGGCGCTTCGTTGAACGCCACCGATGACGACCGCGAGAAAAAGCGCGAGTCCGGCGGCGAGCGCGAGAATACGCAGGCGACTTGAGCGGATGGCTTCGTTCGATGCTTCGAGCGAAAATTCGATCGCGGCGACTCCTACGCGTTCGTTTGCCGTCGCCGGGCCCGGTCGGCCACCAGGGTCGCGAACGATCGGCCGAACGACGACGATGACGTCTTCCTGAACCGACTCGTGGGCGATGGCTTGCGCGTCCGGGCGCACCATGCGGAGCGCGCCTGGCGCCACGAATTCGACGACGGCCTTCTCTTGTTCGGCGCGCCACACCGAGACGCCGCGAACCTCCGGGTTCGAGCGAAGGTGCTGCATTTGCTCACGCGCGCTCTCATCGTCGAAGAGGTCGAGAGGCGCGAGCATCGCTTTCGAAAAAAGGTCCGCCACGGCGGCGGCCGCTGCCCGCTTTGACTCCACGAGGTTTGCCTTCTCGCGCGCGGCCAAGCTCAAAAAGAGAAAACACATCGTGAGCACCACGACGGCGAGCGTCACGACCGTGAGCTGGCGACTGTTCGTCGGCAGTGCCTTTCCTCGTTCGATCACGCGTTACCCCCAAGCTTTTGCACTCTAAACGACTGAGCACGCTTCGCCCATGATCGTCGTGCGATTACATCGGTGCGGTGCCGACGCTGTTTGGCCAGCGCACGTGGAAGAGCGCGCCGCCAAGCAGGGGCGATTCGTCCACGACCACCGTTCCTCCGTGCGTTTCGGCGACCCGGCAAACGATCGCAAGCCCGAGGCCCGTGCCTTGGCCGCGTGGCTTCGTGGTGAAGAATGCCTTGCGAATTCGCTCGCGAAGTTCGAGCGGAACCCCGGGGCCGCTGTCATGGACGCGCAGGGCGAGGAAGCCTTCTTCGACGACGGCTTCGACGTGGATGCGTTTGGCGCGAGGCGCATTGTTTGCGTTTGGCTCGTCTGGCGCGTTGATCGCATCGTTTGTGTCGAGCGCGTCGGCCGCGTTCGACACGAGGTTCATGACGAGTTGCCCGAATCCGACCGGGTCGACATACACCGACGCGTCGCTCACCGCGAAGGTCACGTCGGCGGACGCTGCTCGTCCTCGGCAGAGGAGCCACGCTTCTTCGATGGCCTCCGACAGCACGAGCAATGTGCGGTCGTGATCCGTGCGCGATTGGTTGAGCATGGCGCGGCTGATGGCCTCCATCTTCGCCGCGCCCGTCTCGACCCACCCGGTGACGCGCGTGACCGTGGTGAGAGCTTTTGCTCGGGTCTCCGGGTCGTCCGACAGAAGCTCGCCCGAAGCGTCGCGAAGTTGTTCAACCGCGGCCATGATAAATTGAAGCGGGTTTCGAAGGTCGTGTGCGATGCCCGCGACGAGCGTTCCGAGTGTCGCGAGTGCCTGCGAATCCGCGAGTTTGGCTTCGGTGGTCGCGAGTTCACCTTGCAGCCGACGGCGCTCTGAAAGTTCGTCACGTTCGGCACGGGTCGCGAGCACGAGCTTCGCGTGGTGCGAAAGACGCGCGTCGAGTTCGACGAAGCTCACAGGCTTGAGCAAGTAGTCGCTGGCTCCGAGCGCGTAGCCCGTCGCCAAGTCGGCTTCGCGGGCCTTTGCGGTGAGGAGCAGAATGGGCAGCTCTTTGAGCGGACGAAGCGGCCGCAAGGCTTCGAGCACGTCGTAGCCGCTCGTGCCGGGCATCATGACGTCCAGGAGCACGAGGTCCGGCGAGGGTTTCGAGGCATCGGCAAGACGCTCGATGGCGGCCTGACCGCCGGAAAGCAGTTCGACCTCGAAGCCGCGATTTCCCAGGTGTTGGGCAAGTACTTCGCGGTTGATGGGTTCGTCGTCGACGACGAGAACGCGGAGGGACTCGCCGTTGAGCGCGGGCAGGCGGGCGACCACGGACTCTTGGGTGCGGTGCGCGGAGGTCGATCGCGGCGCATCGTCGCGCGTCAGTCGGCTGATGCGAGTCTCGTCATCGCCAGGGGCGCACGCCTCAACATCGAAGGTGAACGTGCTTCCGTGAGCGAGCCTTGACTCGACGCGAACGGAGCCTCCGTGCAGCTGCGCGAGGCTTTGGGTCACGGCGAGGCCAAGGCCTGTGCCACTTTGTTCGCGTGCGGCGGAACCGTCGCCCTGCTCGAATGAGTTGAAAATACGCTCACGATCGGCCTCGGCGATGCCCACTCCCGTGTCGGCGATGGAGACCTGGACGCGGCCCTCCAGCACGCTTGCGCGCACGACCACGCTCCCTGAAAACGTGAACTTGATCGCGTTGCCCACGAGGTTCGTGAGCATTTGGTGCAGTCTACCCGCATCGGCTCGAACCCAAATCGCGTCGTCGATTTCGGCGACCATGCGAAGGTCCTTGTCAACGGCGAGAGGCTCGAGCATCGCGAGCACCGAGGCCACAACTTCATGCAGGCGAACCGCCTCAAGGCGCAACGCGAGGCCCTTCTCGCGTATCTTGGAAAAATCCAAGATATCGTTCACGAGGGAGCCAAGGCGGCGGGCGCTTGAGCGAATGATTCCGAGGTTGCGCGAGACGCCCGAGGGCAAGGCTCCCGCGGCGCCAGAGAGGGTGATTTCGGCGATTCCGAGGATGCCGTTCAGCGGGGTGCGAAGCTCGTGCGACGTGTTCGCGAGAAAGGCGTCCTTGAGCTTGGCGAGGCGTTCGAGCTCACGGTTGGTGCGGGCTTGTTCGTCGAGGGCATGCTCGGCGCTGCGCTTGGCCTCTTCGGCAAAGGAGCGTGCGAGCTCGGCCTGATGCGTGGCCTCGTGCTGGAGAGCCTTGATGCGATCGGCGAGGGCAAACGCAAGAAGAATGAGTTCGAGCGCGGACCCTGCGGGCAGCGTGAGAAGTGAGCCCACACCAAGCTCGACGACGCCCGCATTGGCGAGGGTGACCGCGATGATCGCCACGAGGAGGACCGAGAAGGCGAGGAGAAAGAGCCTCGCTGGCCGAGAGCCCGCAAGCGCATCGCCAATGGACACGGCGCTCGCGCCCGCAACCGCCACGACGATGAGGACGCTGAGAAGTGCGAGCGCCCAAGGAAAGGGAGTCACGATCGTCGCGACCGCGAGGGCCACAAGATGCGGGCGCGAACGCAGGACCATTCGGGCCGCGCGATCGGTGCGGTGGGTAAGACCCAGCAAATCGACGACGATTTGCACGACCGCGAGAACGGCAACGGATGCGAAAAATAGCGGCGCGCGGTCGCTCAAAAACGGCGATGACGGCCAAAGCAGCGCAGCCCCGACGCCGTTCATCGTCGAGACGAAGAGGGCGAACGATACTACATACGTGACGTAGACACCGTATATGCGAATGCCCGTGCCGACAAAAAGAAGAAGGTTGTAGAGTGCAAGGGCGAGGACGGCGGCGAAGTACGCGGCGACAATGATGTCCTCGAAGCGCTCACGGTCTCGAGCGTTCGCTTCGGACCGAACGATGATCGGCGCTTGGAGCGACGCGTCTTTCACACGGAAGAGAAGGTCGTGCGACGCGCTTGGGGCCAGCAAAAAGCTTGGTAGAAGCGTGCGACGAGGCCACGCGGAATGGCGGACGTGGTCACCGACGGCGAACCGTTCGAGGGTCCCGTCAGCCCTTCGTTCCTGGAGCGTGACCTCGTCCACGGGCGGGTACGCAAAGTCCACCACGAGCGGCGCCGGCACGACGCGCGCATCGCGCACCTGCAAGCGAACCCACAACGCTCCGCGACGGTAACCAAAGTTCGGCGTCGACGAGGTGCTTGGCGTCCAGCGGTTGCCCGGCAACGCCTCGATGTCCGCAAAGGACGCATCGCCGGATTCATCGAGAAAGAGGCTCGCGTTCGGGCCTCCAGGCGCGTCGGCGAAGTCTTGCGACACAACGATTTCGGCCGCGTTGGCGTGATGTGGCGCGAACAGCACGACGATCACGAGGGCGAGAGCCGACAGCAGCATCGTCATTCGGAACCAATGGGTGCTCACCGACCGAAGTTAACGGAGTCCTCCGATGAAGAAACCCCCGATTTCGGCGACGGGCGTTTCGTTCGCCCAAGCCTTGACCGGTGCCGGCCCGCGGTGTGACGTTCATGCCCATGATGCAGCAGGGTCGGATGCTTTTCGCCGTGGTCGTGCCGTCGCTGCTTTCCGCTGCGGCGGGGGCCCAAGAGAAAGAGTCGCTGCTTTCCGCGGACCAGATGCAGGTCGAAAGCAGCAAGCCGCTTCTCTTGCGCAAACAGGCCGTGACGAACCGGTCGGGCCTCGACAGGTCCGGGGTCGCCGCGATCGTTGCCGCGGTCGAACAGGCGCGCTTCGACGTGAAAGACGGTGATTTCCGATCGCCGGAGATCGCGCAGTGGTGCATGGGCTCCGCATCGGAGGCGGCTCAGCGCATGGGCGACGTCGACACGAAGGGGCAAGCGCGCGTGAGCACCGAAGCGCTGCAATCGCGCTGCTCGGCGGTCTACGCGTACACGCTCTCCGTCGGGCACTCGTGTTCCTACGAATCGAAGAAGAAGCAATGGGCCTGTTCGGCCTCCGCGAACGTGGTCATCACGAAGGCGAGTGCGACCGTGGGCTCCGAGGGAGTTCCCTCGCTTTCGGGCGACGGAACCTTTGGCGGCACCGGCCAGGTTTCCATCAGCGTCGATGGAAACGGAAGCAACAAAGACATCGGATCGGCACAGCGCGAAGCCGCCTCGTCTGCAGCATTTTCCCTGGAGCGAGCGATTCGCGATGTGCCGGGCTTTCAGCTTCACGGCCCGCTCGTCGACGCGCAGCAATCGTCCGCAAGCTTTTGCCTCGGCTCCGACGTGCTCGAGCTCGACCAACCCTTTCATTTGGTGAAAGTGAACGAGGCCGGTCAGCGCGTGGACGTGGGCTGGGGAAAGGTTCGGTCGATTCACGACGGCTGCGTGCTCACGGACGCGATGCAGAGCCGCTCGCCTGGGCGCTCCACCTTCGACTTGCAGCCTGCACGCATCGAAACCATCATCGGTCGCGGCGACGTACGCGCGGGAATGTCGGCCATTGAGATGCCTTCGACGGGCCTGAATCTCGGCATCCAAGGCGGCACGACCTCGGCTCCGGGTGGCTCGTCTGCTTTCGGCGTGGGTCTCGTCGGCGAATACGATCTCGCGCGGCACACCGGCGCGTCGGAGCTCTACGTGTTCGCGCACGTGGGAATCGCCGTGCCCGGCAGCGAGGCGCGAAACGAGGTCATTCGGCAAGTTGGCGAAAGCGACACTTCGGGCGGAAGCGGTGGCTTTTTCGGCGCTCAAGGCGAAATCGGCCTTCTCAAGCGCGTCTACTTCGGCCGCCCATTCTTCGACTTCGGAGCCGGCCTCGCGGGCGCTTGGTACAACCTCCCGAGCGTGTCCAACATGGACCTCAACATCGTCGGTTACGGCGCCGTCGTGAAGGCCGGGCTCGGCATGCAAGTGAGCCCGCGGGCTATGCTGCGCGTCCTCGGGACGGGGCGTTTTCTCGCTCTCGCTCCCGTGCTCAAGGATTCGTCGTCCTCATCTTCGTCGTCTGGCGAAACGTCGACGGGGTCTCTTGATGCGGAGTCCGGCGTCGGTCTGATGGCGGGTTTCCTCTATACGCTTTGAGATCCCCGCCTCGCTCGTCGCCAGGTCGCGCCGGCCGCTCGCGTGTCACCCAAGTGGATGACATGAGAGAAAAAGCAGGGTGTCGCGATGAATGAACGTCTAAGTCTGTCGTCGAAAGAACCGATGCGCTTCGCCACACGCTCCCTCGTCTCGCTCCTCACTGTCGCCTCGCTTGCTTCGTCGCAAGAGGAGAGCGGCGGAACCTCCGACACGGCTGCTCGCGCGAACTGCGCGGAGGTCGAGCTCTCGCAAGCGCTCGGAGAAAAGGTCTCCGCGTCCGAGGTGGCGGCCTGCGCGGCACGCTCGAAACCGGCACCGACGCCGCGCCCAACGCCGCCCAAGAAAGGCGCCAAGCCTTCCGGCGATGGAGTCTTCGTTCCCCCAGCTTTTCCTGACAGTCCGATGCCGCCGCCGCCTGCAATACGCCCCGATTGGCTCGATGGAAAGCGGTCCGAAGGCGCGCTTCTTTACGGCGTTGGAATGGTCAAGAAGGGCGATGCGGGCCCCGGCCAAGAACGCAACTTGGCGCTGCAGCGCGCGGTCTTTGAGATTGCCGCTCAGCTTCAGGTGCACATCGACGCCACCACCGTCGACAAGCAGACGAACGAGTCTGTCGAAAGCACCGACAGCTCGGGGCGCACGAAGCGAGCCTCGATGGATTCCCAGGCCTTCTCGGCCACGACGCAGCTCCTCGTGCAGGCGTCGCTCGACGGTGTTGCCATCGTCGATCAGTACCGCGACGGGAAAAATGGCTCGGTTTACGTGCTCGCATCGCTCGACCAAGACGAGATCGCCAAGCGCGAGCAAGTGGTCGTCGACGCCGTGCTCAGGGCCCTCGCCGAGGCCGCAGAAGGCGTGTCGCAAGCGTTCGCCGTCGACAAACTGAGCCCGGAAGTTCTTTACGCACTCGGCGATGCGCTCGAGCAAGCGAACACCGTGGGGCGCTCCGGGGTCGGTCGCAAGGTGCGCAACGGCTGGAAGGCGGAATACGAAAAACTGCTACGTCTCGGACGCCGGCTCGCGAGCTGCGCGGACGTTGACGGAGGTGTTGGCGCGGACGGAAAAACCGTCTCGCTTCAGGTTTCTTGCGCGGGAAAACCCTGGAGAGGCGCGCGATTCGTTGCAACACCGAGCGCGGGTCTCGTGGACTTGCCCGGCTCGCTTGCCACAAACCGCGATGGCGCGGTCTCGTTTTCGGTTGGGCCCGCGTACGGTCAGTCCGAGGTGAAGGTCACGCTCGCCCATGACCTTGCGGGAACACGTACAGCATCTATTCTTGGTGATACGAAGCCAAGTCAGCGTGCAACCTTTGAAATACCCGCAACGGCAAGTCCGGTCGCAACGCTGAAGCTCGTCATGCCCGCGAACCTCACAGGTCCGCGCGACGCTCTTCATGCCGCCGTTGACTCGTTTGCCACCCGCCGTTTGGGGCTCAATGTCCAGGAAAGCGGCGGACTCAAGGTCGTCGCGACCGTCACGTTTGGCTCGTCACAGACCGTGGGCGCCCGCGTTTCGCAGCCCGTCGAACTGAACGTCACCGTGGTTGGTCCGCGCGGTCGTCTCTTTGAAAAGTCCGTGCGTAGTGCAGGCTTCGCGCCCGGTGCCGAGGCGGCCCAAGCGCAGGCTGTCCAGCGCGTCGTTGACGCCATGCGCGGTTGGTAATCTTTCGTCGCTGTCACGTTTCCGAGAGAGAGTTCTCCATGAAGATTCGTCCATCGTTTGTTCTCGTTCTTGCCCTCGCGCTCCAGCCGACCCTCGCGGCGGCATTCCCGGTCGCCCAGTTCGTCGAAACGGTCGACACGGATTTCCAGCGATTTCGCGTAAGCGACGCCGAGGGGCTGAACATGACCGCCGCGAAGAACGCAGCCATGGGCGAGGCGCTCTTTTTCGCCGCCAAGTCGCTGACCGGAAGCGACGACGAGAAGGGCACCATTGAGCAGCGTCGAGCGAAGATTGTGCAATACACGGACTTCGCGCGGGCTGGCCGAGTCCTTAAGACCATCTTCCGAGGCGAGAGCCCCGTCATCGACGTTCTCATCGACGTCAACGTGAAGGAGCTTCGACGGAAGCTCGAACAAGACGGAACCATTCAGAAGTCCGCCGCCCTCGCCGAGAGTATCGGAGCGCCGCAAATTCTCGTGGTTCCCGAAGGCTACGACCCGGCCAAGAAGATCGACGCGGGCAAGCAGTTTCTCAGCGACCGCATCGCGAGCTTCCTCACGCAGCGCAAGTTCGACATGGTCGATGCGAACGCGATCAAGAATGTGGGCGACCTCACGAAGGCGGTCGAGGCCATCGACGGAGTCGTTTCTGATCCGATCGCCGAAGTTGCCAGCGTCGTAGGCGCGGACATCTACGTGACGTTTACCGCGGGCATCACGGCCACGGTTCAAGCGTCGGCGAGCGTGAAGGCGTACGAGGCCACGACGGGCCGTTTGCTCGCGAGCGCCACGGGTCAAAGTCGCCAATATCCTGCGGGTTCAGCGGAAATGAGCGCGCTTACGGAGGCGGTGTCCGATGCGATGCCGAAGCTCTTCGAAGACGTCTCGGGCTACTGGCACGAAGACGCCGCAAAGGGCCGCCGGTTTCTCTTCTCCATCACGGGCGACTTTTCTCAGCGCGACCGGCAGAAGGCGCTCAAGAAGTCGCTCGAGGCCGTGGGCGACGTGAAGATGACCGTGAAGACCGCGAACAAAATGGCGGGCACGGTTCGCTCGCGCAAGAGTGCCGACGACGTCGAGGACGCGCTCGAAGACGCCATCAAAGACGCGGGTTTCTCCTCGCCAAAGCTCACAATGTCGAGCCGCGCACTCTTCATCTACAAGGCGCAGTAGCCGCGCATCGCCGCCGGGCGTCGCCGTATCCACGAGGGTCCTTCGGGGCCCTCGTTTTTTTTGGGTGCATCATGCAAGCTTCTTGAGCCGGTCTCGTGCGCCGTTGAGTTCGAGAAGCTTGTTGTGGGCGAGCTCTTGAAATTCGGTTGGCAGGTGCGCGACGCGGTCCGGGTGGTACTGGGCGACCTTCTTGCGGTAGGCCGAGTTCGTTTCCTCCTCGGTCGCGTTGTCCGGAATCTCAAGGATTTCCCAGGGCGTTTTGGGCTTCGGTACCGGGGCGGCCACGGGCACGGTGCTGCTTCGCGGCGGGGCGGCACGAGCGCGCGTGCTCCAGCGATCGGTCGAAGGGCGAGGCGAGGGAGGCGGCGGTTCCGTCGTTCGTTTCGGGATCGGCGAGCGTGCGTCGAGACTCGTGAGCCAGTCGTCGAGCTCGAGCTTCGAGACCTGGCAAGAGGTGCCGAAGAGCTCCAGCAACTCCTGTCCGCGCCTCGTGACCACCCCGTCGGCCTTGGCCACGTCGACGAGCCATTCGAAAACCTGCGCGAGGGCGTGCTCGGGAAACGCAAAGCGCACGTGGCGGCAGGTGAGTTCAAACGGACGTGGCGCCTCGCCGCGCATGAACGCGCGAAGCTCGGAAAAAAGCTCGGTACTCGGCTCGAAGCGTTGAAGAATGCGCATCACAGCACCTGTGCGCTCGGGGCTGGGGGGACCATCGGAGCGGGCCATCGCCATGAGCAAGTCGATCATCGGCCGCAGATGCTGACCGTAGCTCCAGGTCGACCCTTTGCCCGGAAGCCCGAGCATGAGTTCGCATGGGTCACGCTGGTCAAAGAGGCGCTCTTCGCCGAGCGGTCCCTGGAGAAAAAATCCCAAGTACACATCGAACGAGCCCGCGCGGTCGTAGACGAGGGCGTCAAACGGAAAATAGACGGAAGATTGACCAAGTATTACCTTGGAACGACGGCGTATGCCTCCCTCGCTATTCCAAGGGGTGCGTCCGGGAACCCAGCGTTTTCTCCGACGATCCCACAGTCGAACCTCGAGCTCGGCGTCTTGGCGAAGGCTGCGCGGGAACTCGAAGGTCAGGCGAACACCCGTCTCGTGGTACTCGCACCGAAGCGAAACGGGGATGTCGCGCACCTCACCGAGGTCGACGCCCGGAACGCGTGGATCGCGAGTCGCCGATCGCGCGAGGGGACTCATCGCGAGCATCACCGCACCGAGGCCGGCACCCGCGACGCATCCTTCGCGGCCCGCGAGCGCAAAGCCCACTGCCGCGCCGGCTGCTCCACCTAGAACAACGGGCCACCCACGCATCGAGTACGAGAGCGTAGCGCGGGTCGGAGCGTGAGCCAAAAAACCGGGGAAACGCTCGGCGAAAGCGCTTCCCCGGCGTGTATTCAGCGAGCGCTTGGGGCGTGACGACGAAGGGCTGCGGGCGAGAAGGCCGGGGCACGAACGGATGCGACGGGCGGATTGCTGAGGTCAGAGACGAACACGCCGCCGACGCCGTAGGTTGGGTCCGGGTTCACGTTGAGCCAAGGCGAGCCGAAGACGGCCGTGCGCACGACGGAAGGTGCCGTGAACTCGACGGACCACGTCGTGCCGCCGTCACCCGTACTCGGTGTGGCCAGGTTCACGAGGCTCCCGGGCGCGACCATCATCGGGGCGATTGCCGCGAACGCTGACGATGGTGAGCCGAGCGTTGAATTGGTCGCGCTCCATGGAAACCACATATTTCCCTGGCGTGCGTAACCCTCATGGCCGTTCCACGACAAGAGCGCTCCGAGGCGTTCGCTGCCGTCTTCTTGAACCAGCCAGCGCACGTTGCCCGTGGCGAGGTCGACCTCTTCGATGCCGCGGCGCGAGAAGGTGGTCGAGGCGTCGCCGGCGGTGCAGCCCACGCTCACGACGTAGAGTTTTCTCGTCTGCGGGCTCAAGACCATTTGCTGCGGGTTCGCGCCCTGCAGTTCGATGTGCGACTGCGTCCCGGTGACGACGCCGGTGAGCTGCCCCGAAGCGGGATCGACCGCGACGATGAGAGGCTTCGCCGCGAGGCACGCGCCGCTGTAGTCGAATTGATCGATGCGCTGAAGCAGGGCGAATACCTTGCCACTCGGCGTGTCCGCGAGAAGTTGGGCCACGTCGACGAGACCGTCGGGGTCGCTCGCCGCCATTTCAGGCGACAGGTCGACGCTGGTTCCGACGACGCCTGTGGCGGGGTTGAAAACCGCGAGGCCGTTGTCCGCGTAGCGCGCAACGTAGGCCGTGTTCGCGCTCGGGACGAAGGCCACGTCGTAGGGATTGTCCGCGTATGCGCCGGCGTCGGGCGTGAGGACGACGTCGCGGGCGACCATCCATGGGCGAGACACGCCGAGCACCTTCACGATGCCCTTGTCGCGCACGAGTGCAAAGGCGCGCCCGTTCGACGAGGAGAGCACCACGTCGCTCGACGCGATGGAAAGGCGGCCAGCAAGCGTCGCAGCGTTTCCTGTGCGCGATACGCCGACCACCGTGATTTCGGTCCCCGCGGAACCGAAGTCCGTGCCCGCCCAAATGGCGTTGCCGAACGTGGTAGCCGCCGCGTCCGCAAGGGCTCCGTCGCTCGGGGAGCCCGTGTCCCTCGTCGCGCCGTCAAGCGGTCCGCCGTCGTTGGGCGAGGCATCTTGTGCTCCGCCATCGCCGACGGTGGCGTCCGTTGCTGCCGCGGAATCGGGGGCGGCTGCATCGCCCCAAACAATCGTGCCAGCGTCCACCGAAGAGCTGTCTGCGCTGATCGATGCATCTTGCACGGATTGCGCATCGGTCATGTCTGCGCCGCCATCGACGTTCGGGCGCGCGGAATCAATGGAATCGCTGCAGGCTTGTGTGCCGATGGCCGAAGCCAACGCGATGAGGGCCAACAGTGGGCCCGTTGCTCGAATATTCGAATTCATGTTGTCCTGGTGCATGCCGCGCCGACCCGCGCGGTATGGGGGGCAACGAACAGGCCTTTCCCAAGGATCCTGCGGGCGTTGCTTCTGCGTGTAGAGCCCGGTCTCCGGACTTCCGGATCATCCTCCCCTGGGCCCTTCCGAAGCCGCCGCAAGTCTGTGTAGACTGCACGTGCCTCGTGGCTTGCCCAAGTTCGTCCTCGGTTACCGTGGCGGGGGCCGTGCCGGATTCTCACCGGCTTCCCTGCGAGGGAAAAATCTCGCGGCTCCACATGGCGGGCGCTGCTGAACGAGCCAACGACCGACGGAGTTGGCCCTAGCCCTTGCTCTTCGTGCGGGTCAAGCGGGCTCGCCCTTGCAGACAGCGACGACCGTGTGAACGCCATCGATGACCGCGCGCGCTTTGAGGCGTGCTTCGTCCGTGGTTGCCGCGCGTGCGAGCGCAACTCCGAGGCGACGGCTTCCGAGAATGTGCGGCTTTCCAAAGAGGCGAAGGCTCGTTTGTGGCGCGGCCAAAGCGTCGGGGGCGATCACAAATTCGGGCGCGTTCGATTCGCCGGTGACGAGCAAAACGTGCGACGCGCTGGGGCCGAAGCACTCGATGCTTGGAATGGGCAGGCCCAAAATAGCGCGCACGTGCAGCGCAAACTCGCTCAGCTCTTGCGACGCGAGGGTGACCATTCCCGTGTCGTGCGGGCGCGGCGACACTTCGCTGAAGTACACCGTGTCGCCTTTGACGAAGAGCTCCACTCCGAAGAGGCCGTGGCCCCCGAGCGCGTCGGTGACGGCCTTTGCGATGCGCTCGCTCTCCGCTTGCGCCGCGGGGCTCATGGGCTGAGGTTGCCAGGATTCGTGGTAGTCGCCCTTCACTTGGCGGTGGCCGATTGCTGGACAAAAGCTGGTGCCGCCCGCGTGACGCACCGTGAGCAAGGTGACCTCGAAGTCGAAGTCGATGAAGCCTTCGACGATGACGCGACCGCCTCCGGCCCGACCACCCTCTTGCGCGTATGACCACGCATGACCAAGGTAATCCGGCGTCTTGACGAAGGATTGCCCCTTTCCAGACGAACTCATGATCGGCTTCACGAGAAGCGGAAAACCAATCTCGCTCGCAGCGGCGCGCACCTCGTCTTCCGTGTCCGCGAAACGGAAGGGCGAGGTTCGAAGCCCCAACGTCTCGGCCGCGAGGCGTCGAATGCCTTCTCGGTTCATCGTGAGCGCAACAGCTCGTGCGGTAGGAACCACGCGTTTTCCCTCGCTCTCCCATTGAACGAGCACGTCGGTCGCGATGGCTTCGATCTCCGGGACGACGACGTTTGGATTCACTTCGTCGAGGAGCGCACGAAGGGCCTTTGGGTCGAGCATCGAGAGGACGCGCGACTCGTGGGCGACCTGCATGGCGGGCGCGTTCGCGTAACGATCCGCGGCCACCACGTGAACGCCGAGGCGCTGCGCTTCAATCGCAACCTCTTTGCCGAGTTCGCCCGAACCCAGCAGCAGCATCACGAATCTCGAGCCTGTGGTGGCGGTGCCAAGGGTGACGGGAGCGACGCTCATGCGGGTTCGCGTAGCAGCAAAAAACGTTGCGGAGGGGCAGGGCGACGCCCATCTTGGATTGCTAGATAAATTCCTATGGTTTCGTGCACGAGGCGCAGTCTCTGCGCGTGGAAATATCTCCTCGCGACTCGAAGCGTGCGAAGACGGAGGGATGACACGAGCCGACGTCGTACGCGCGCGCCCATCGCCTTCATTGCATGCAGGATGCAGATGGTTTGTGGGGTCTGTCGCGCTCGCCGGTCTTGTCTCGGTTCCGGCGTTCGCGGAGACGGTCCGCTTCCGCACCGAGGTCCGCTCGCCGGCAGGTGACAAGAAGCTCTACGACGGTGACACGGTCCAAACGACGGAAGCCGGCGTCACCAAACGGCGCACGGTGTTTCGCAAGAGCGGCGACATCGTGGCGACGAGCGAGGTGGCTTTTCGCTCGGATTCGCTTCGGCTCGAGAGTTACGCGCAAGACGACTTCGTGTGCGGGCATCGGGTGCGGCTTGTCCGCGAAGGTTCCTCGCTCGTGCTTCGTTTCCTTGAGAAGGCGGGCGGCTCCGAGGACGTGACGCGTTTCGATGATGGCGCCGGAATTCTGACCGCCGGGTCCCTCAGCCTCGACGTGCTCATTCGCCAATGGGCGGAGCTCGAAAAAGGCGCCGAGGCCCGCTTCGAGATGATCGTGTCCGAAAAAGGCATGCACGTGCCGTTCATTGCCGGGTCGCCGGAGCGCGTGCAGGTTCGCGGACGCGATGCTTGGCGCGTGCGTGTGAAGACCTCCAGCTGGTTTCTGAGGATTTTCGCTCCTGAAGTCGTCTTCATCCTCGACGCTGCGGCGCCTCACGAGCCCCTTGAAGTGGTGGCTCCGACCATCATTCGCGACGGCTCGTGCGATCTCGTCCGCGGCAGGACCGTGCTCGAACGTTTGTAGAGTGCACGTAGGTTCGCTCGGTGCGCGTTCCGGCCCGGTCGTCGGTGGCCGGGGCCAACGTGCACCCTGACTGTCTTCGAACGCTGCCGCTGGTCCGGTGTCCGATTCGTGCGGTCACGCGGCTGGCACGCCATCGACGGATCGCTTAAGGCCGTCTCATGAAGAACGTTATTCTCCCGGTTCTGTTTGCGGCCGCGGCCTTCGCGATGGGTTGTTCGTCTTCGAGCAGCGCCGTGACGCCTGTCACCAGCACCGACGCTGGCGCAAAGGACTCCGGCACCTCGACCGCCCACGACGCGAGCGCGAGTGTGGACAGCTCAACGCCGGTGGTCGAGGACGCGGGCGCAAGCCTCGGCACGGGCGGCAGCACGACCTCCGACGGTGGCACGTGCGGCTTCACCACGGCCGGTCCCGCGGAGGCGTACACGGGCGCAGACTCGAACGGCGATCCCATTTGGCTCTTCTACGGAACTGGCACCGACACGCGCATCGCGATCGAAAACTACGCGGGCATGGGCGGAATCAGCGCGGCGGGAACCGTGCAATTCACCTCGAATGACGAGAGCTACGAGACGTGCGGCTTCTGCATCATCCTGCAGACCGGCTGCGACGCGAATGGCTGCGCGAAGACCTTCATGCCTGTCGCAGGGCAGGGTTCGGTCAACGTCACGGAACTCGGCGCCATCGCCGGGCACTTCACGGGCGACCTTTCGGGCGTTCAGCTCCGCGAAGTCACCATCGATGCGACCTCCTTCGCGACAGCGCCCGTCGTCGGCGGCACGACGCAGTGCCTCAGCGGCGTCCACTTCGAGGGATTGCTCGACGACGTCAACAACATGCCGTGAGTCGGTCGTCGCCTCGGCGACGGAGCTAGAAAAAAGGACGCCCTTTCGAGGACGTCCTTTTTTTGGTTGACACGTCACATACGTTGAATGTGCGACGTCAGACCGAAACTCAGTGACCTTTGCCCGGGGCTGGCGGAGCGCCTTGCG
>CAIQDA010000402.1 GCA_903870415.1 uncultured delta proteobacterium | reverse complement strand
TAAGGGTCGCCGACGCCGCCGCCGTATTCAACGCTTTCGATGATGCCAACGCACTTGACCTTCTCGGCGGCAATCGCGACGCCGGCGTACGTCGGCGCAGCGCCGTACGGGGTCCAAACTTCGATGTCCTGCGCAAGCGCCCCAACTTGGGTTCCGAGGCCGGTAAAAGCCGTCAAGTAACCAACGCGCTGCTTCTTGGACGCGTCCATAACGAAGCCAGACTTCCAATCACAAGGGTAGCTATGGGCCGCCATTTTTCATGCTCCTAAATTTTTATATCGATCAGAAATGCGAATGGGCACCCCTTTATGGGAGGCGCCCAACCACTCAATAAGTCACCGGAGAAACTCGTCAAGCGCTTCGGGAACAGAATTTACAAATTCGTCCGAGGCGCTGCCGACACGAACTTTCAGCCCGGGACGCAGACACCGCTCGTGCAGCCGAACGTGGGCAAGCCCGTCTCGGTCGGGCAATCGCTCGCCGTCGTGCAGGTCGGTGCGCATATCTTGCTACCCGATGGGTCGGTCGCGCAGGTGCAGCCCTTCGAGGTCGGCGGGCACTTCTGCGCCGTGCAGTCCGAGTTTGTCGTGCATGACGGGGGGCCGCTCGAGGTTCCGCCATCACCAGAACCCGTGCCGCCGTCGCCGCCAGGACCCGTGCCGCCATCACCGCTGGGACCGGTGCCGCCATCACCGCTGGGACCGGTGGGTTGCGACTTGGTGCAGGATGCAGGAATCGTCGCCGTGAAGCGGATATCGCCGCGCTCGCGCCCGATGAGGCACGGTGGCGAGGAGCCGTCGGCCGCCGCCGCGTGGTAGTGAAACCCGCGCGATGCCGTCTCGTGACCGTTGCACGCGTTGAGAGTCGGTTCGCCGGTGGCGACGGTGCCCGCGTAGAACGGAAAGCCGTCGACCATCCAGCCGACGAGGGCTCCATGACCGTCGCTCTCGAGCTTGCTTGCGAGCGCGACCCCGTCGCCGAACGCGCAGGTCGACGCGCCGCGGACTTCATACGCGCAGCCATTGCCCGCCACGCCGCCGCAGCGGTCCAAGCGGCTTGCTTCGCTCGTGCCGAAGGTAACGCCGCTCGCGTTGCGCGCCGGGTAGAGAACGACGCCGTTCCACAAGAGCCCGATGGCCACGTCACCGTCCGTAAACGACTCGGCGGCCGCCGCGCAGCGCGCTTTGAGGGGCACGACGAACTCCCAGTCTTGCGCCTTGGACTCGCCGGTTTGCGTCGTTTGATAGGCAGGCAAGCCCGTCGCGGTGAGGAGCGCGGAGCTGTCGCCGTCGGCGCACGTGACGGTGACCGCGGCCCCTGCGAACGCCGTTTTAAGCGCGCTGCACGTGTGCGTGACGTCGCTGCAAAGTGGCGTTGCGACCGCGGCGGCAGTCGAACTCGACGAGCCGCTCTCGGAAGCGCAGCCAAGGGCCGTGGTCAGAGCCGCAAGCGCGACGCCAAAGGCGGTGAGGATTGAGCGCGAGAGGATCAAGGCGACACCATTTCTGCGAGGGATTCTGCTGCCGTATTGCCGTACGCGCCCTCGTTGTAGATCGAGACGTGCGAACCTGCGACCGAGGTCGAGACGCTCTTGAAGAGTTCGAAGGCTGGCTTCGTCACGCCGCCTCCCTCGAAGGCCTTTGAGGCGAAGGTGTCGGAAAACTGATCGGCGACCCAGCTTGTGAGCTTCTTGTCGAACTGCGCGCCGAACGATGACTCGGCGGTGTTCGCGGCCGTGATGAGCAGCGCGCCGAAGAGCGGAGCTCCCGGCGTGGTGCCCGTGCCGCCGCAACCGAGCGTGATGCCGCCGGTGAAGGCAGACCCAAAGACGCCGCTGTAACACGACTCGATCACGAACAAGATTCGCCTGTATTTCTTCGCGGTTTGCATGTCGCAGAGCGCGAGGCGCAACGACTCGGGCGTGAGAAGCGCCGACTCGCTCGTGCCGTCGATGCCTTCCGACACGGTGCTTGCGCCGACAGGCATGCCCGGGGGGCCGCCGTGGCCGCTCACGTACACGTAGATGTTCGAAGCGTCCGTCGTTTGAAGGACCTTCGGCGTCCGCGCGGTAACCTCGCCCGTGAGCACGCGCACGAAGTCCGACGCGTTGAAGTCCGTGAGCGGGTAGTCGTAGGTGACGTCTTGGTAGAGGTTCGGGCCTCCGCTTTGGTTGCGCACGGTCGAGGCAAGCGTGTTTTCCGTCGCGTTCACGAGGTCGTTGGCGCCCATGAGGATGATGTGATCGCGCGGAATTCCTCGGTCGAGAAGCGCGCGGTATTGGCGCAGCGCATCGGCTTGGTGCCGGTAGTTGACCCAGCCCTCGGAGAAGGTGGCGATGAAGGCCCACGTGTCGGCCTTGGCCTTTGGTGGCGTGAAGCCCGGCGTCAGCGTCGGCGTCGCGAGGGAGGCGTCCTTCGGCGACGCAAGCGCTTTGCTCGAGGACAGGAAGTTCGCTTCGCCCGTGAAGTAGGACTCCTTCTTCACGAGGCGACCGCGCTCGTAAACCCAGCGTGCGTAGGTGCTGCTCGTGGGGTCGACGTAGAGGCCCGAGGTGTACGTGAAGTTGCTCGCGGCGCCGGTGACGTCGGGAAATTCGCCATTTCCCAGGAGTCGCAGGCCCTCGGCGATGCCGTCTTTGGTGAAGGGAACCTTCTTGCCGCGTCCGTCGACGACCTTATGCAGCGCCTTGTCGAGGCCCGCCCCCGTGGCACCGCCGGAGGCCTCAAGGGCGTACGCGAGAAGCAGGACCGCATCGGCCGCGCTCGCCGAGTTCGGCGGAATCGTGGTCTGGCCGGTGACCTTCGAGAACGCGGCGGTGAAGTCCGCCTCGTAGGTGCCGTCGGTCGACGCCCCGGACGCGAAGCCTTCAATACCCTCCGCGGCGCTCGGGTTGAGCGCGGCAAAGTGCGTGTAGTCGAGACCAACGTCGGCGAAGACGAGGCGCGGCTTTTTGCCGGGATTCGCCTCGCGGTAGGCAGCCCACTTGCCCATGACGCACCCGATCTGCGGCTCGGCGACGGCGCCCAAGATGACCATGTCCGGGTTGCGTGCGAAGGCCGCGTCCGCCGCAGCGTCGCAGGTCGCGCCATCCTTGTGCTCGGTCACGTGCACCGACGAGGCCGCGTAGCCGTACTCGGTCGCGAAGAACGGCAGCCAGCGCCAAAAGGTTTGCCCGTCGACGCCGAGCGTCGTGATGACCTCGATGCTCGAGGCGCGCATCTTTTTGGCGTAGGAGACGAGGAGCTCGGACTGGGCGATGTCCGACTGTTTCGTGCGCCAAACAAACCCGAGGCCGCCATACGCACGCAGCACGTCGTCGCTCGTCGAAATGGGCGAGATCATGACCTTTTGGGAATCGACAAAAAGCGGAGCGACCGCCTCGACGTCGGTGCTGAGCCCGGGGCCGATGACCGCGGCGATGGTCGGGTCGTTGATGAGCGACTGGGCCTTCGCGAGCAGGTCGGTGTACGCGCTTTCGCTCGTGGCGCCTCGGTCGTAGCCCGTGTTCACGAACTCGAGGGGCCGCCCGCCCGCAACGCCGCCAAGCGCGTTCACCATGTCGCGCACGTAGGTGAGCTCCAGGCGGTCGCCAGTGAATCCGCCGGGAAACAAGATGCCAATGCGCAGCGGGCCCGTGCCGACGAGAACCGGCTTGACCGGCACCGCGGCGCTCGAGCCGTTGTCCGTGCCGCACCCCGCCAGAAGAACCGCGGCAAGCGTGAGGGCCGAGAAGCGTCGCAGCGAGGTGGAATGGCGGGGAGGCGTCGAGGCTAGCATCACCGGCCATTTAACCACGGCTGGACGCGCGGCGGGAATCCATCCGATTGAATCGTGGTGCCCGAAGGGGAAGGCCGAACGCCGTTGACGCCCCCAAGCCGCCGACGAATCGAGGAGCTCTCGCACGAATCGGGACTAGCCTCGGAGCTCCCATGATGAAAAAATGTGGCCGCTCGCCGCTTGTATTCTGCATGTTTGCGACGGTCCTGAGCGCTTGCGTCACTGCGACAGAAGGCACGGCCACGGCGGTGTTCGCGCCCGTCGACGATGCAGCCGTCGACGCCTCGCATTCGGAAGAAACGAGTCCCGACGGCGGGCCAATCGACGCCGCGGTGTCCGATGCGGCACCCGTGGCCGATTCCGCGTCTCCACCGCAAAGCGACGCGGGAGCAACCGCGCTGGATGCCGCGACGCCCGTTGTGGATGCGGGCCCGCCTCAGCCCATGTCGGCCAACGCTACGATGCCGGACTTCACGCTCGCAGCCGCCAGCGAAAAGACCATGTGCGTGACCGTGCGCCTCTCCAATGCCGCTCCGATGATGGCGAAGAAGCTCACCACGAGCCTCGCGGCGGGAAGCCACCACTTCATTGCGTACCGAATGAACTCCGGTGTCGAAGCGCCAATTCCGACCGCTTGCGGCCCCCTGTCGGGAATCACGACCGGCTCGGTCCCTATGATTATTTCGCAAAGTTCCGGAGACGTCCTCGCGTTTCCAACAAACACGGCGCTTAAGCTCGAAGCCCATCAGCTCATTCGCCTTGAGGCGCACTTTGTGAACGTCGGGTCCGCGCCGCTCACCGCGAACGGACAGCTCCTCGTCGACGGCATCGACGTCACCTCGGCGCCCGCGTCGTTAGAGGAGGCGAACATGGCCTTTTGGGGCACCACAACCATCAACGTGCCTGCACACAGCACCGCAACGACGCCGATCCTTTTCCAAAAGGCGCGCGCGGGCACGCACGGCTTCGCGCTCACCACGCACCAGCATCGCCTCGGGTCACGCTTTCGCATTTGGTCCGCGACAAGTGCCTCCGACGCGCAAACGATCGTTTCGTCCAATCGCACCCCGCTCGCCGACACGGGGCATTGGGATGCTCCGCCGCTTTACATGCTTCCCACGCAGCTCGATTTCGACGGAACCAATGGCCTCGCGTTCCAATGCGAATGGACGAACACCACCTCGTCCACCGTCGGGTTCGGCGAGAGCGCGAACAGCGAGATGTGCTTCCTGTGGATGTATTACTGGCCGTCGTTCGGCTTCGACTCGTGCCTGAACGTTCCCTGCCCTCGATAACCGCGTCGCAGAAAAAGGCGCATCGCCCGCGTTCCGTGACGCCGTGACGCAAGCAACGCCCCCGACGTGCGCCTGTCGGGTAGCGTGCTTGCCCATGCATCCACTCCATGACGTGCCGTGCGTTGAACCCGTCGACGTCTTCGCAAACGTTGTCGTCGAGATCCCCGCAGGCTCGAAGCTCAAGTTCGAGATCGACAAGAAAACCGGCCTTTTGGCACTCGATCGCGTTCTTCACGCCGCGGTGCACTACCCGCTCAATTACGGTTTTTTTCCGCAAACGCTCGGCGACGACACGGACCCCCTCGACGCGCTCGTGCTCCTTCAAGAGCCGCTGCCTCCGCTGACCATCGTCCGCACGCGCGTCGTCGGCGGCTTCGCGATGCGCGATGACAAGGGCGGGGACGACAAGCTCGTGTGCGTCGCCATCGACGACCCCATGTGGTCGCACGTCACGGCCGTCGAGCAGCTTTCGCCCCAGCTTCTCGACGAGATTCGCCGCTTTTTCAGCGATTACAAGCGCGCCGAGGGCAAGTTCAGCGAGGTCGGCGAACTCTACGGGCGCGAGCACGCCCTTGCGGTGCTTAGGCGAGCGATGGCTCAGTACGTCGCCCCCGCCGTTTCTTTCTCCGTGTAGTCTACACCCAGGTTTCGTGATGAGTTCCCCTGCCCTTGCCGACTTGTTCGACGCGCACGCCGAGGCTCTCGCGCTTCTCGCCCTTTCGTGGCGTTCCTTCGGAGGTCGCGCCGCGTTCTCGGGCCCGGTGCAAACGCTGGCGTGCTTCGAAGACAACACCTTCGTGCGCTCACTTCTTGAGGAAAAAGGCAAGGGACGCGTGCTCCTCGTCGACGGCGGCGCGTCGTTGCGTTGCGCTCTCCTCGGCGACAAGCTTGGCGTGCTCGCGGTGACAAACGGCTGGGCCGGCGTGGTGGTCTACGGCGCGATTCGCGACGCCGCCGTCATGCGCACCCTGGACCTCGGCGTCATGGCCCTCGGCACGTGCCCCATCAAGAGCGAAAAGCGGAACAGCGGCCGCCCCGGAGACCCCGTGCAGATTGCAAGCGTCACCGTGAGCACCGGCATGTGGCTCTACGCAGACGACGACGGCGTGGCCGTGAGCGCTGCACAAGTGCGCTGATTCGGCGAGTTCGCGCCTCTTTCGACAGACTGCTAACGCCGCGCCGACACCAAGCGAAACGTGAGGTTTACACGCTCTTCGAACACGTGTTGCTCGCGCGGCACGCCGTGCTTCCAGTCGCGTTGCAGCGTTCCGCCCATGATGAGCAAGCTCCCGTGCGTCAGCCGCATGACCTGTTTTTCGCCAGGTTTTCCCTTCTTCGGCGCCAGCACGAACGCGCGGGTCATGCCGAGCGACACGCTCGCGATGAGGGGCTCTTGGCCCAGCTCTTTTTCGTCGTCCGCGTGCATGCCCATGGCGTCTTGGCCGCTGCGGTAACGGTTTGCGAGCACGCTGTTGAAGCGCACACCAAGGTCGCGTTCGAGGGCGTCGCGCACGATCGCCAGCGCCGGGGTCCAGGGCGATGGCCGATGAAGCTCCCGCGAATACGTGTAGACCGCATCGTTCTCGCCATGCCACGACGAGAGACGCGGCTCGGGGACGCGCTTGCCGCAAATGACCACGTGGTTCTGGCGCCAGGGAATCTCCGCACGAAGCGCCGCCAAGAGGTGCCACGCCACCTCGCCCGGAAGCCACTCCTCGCGAAGCTCCACGGTGCCGCCACCATCGAGGACCCACTGAACCATCTGCTCTCTACGATGACCTATCGGCCTCGGCGGGTGCGCCTCATCGACCTCGCGGGGCGCTCCGCTTGCGCGATACGCCGACAGCGCTTTCATTTCATGTCGTTGGATCGCCATGGCAGGGCCGGCGCAATCGGAGGACATGACGACGATTTCCAGTCACAGATCGCGCGTTCCCGCCCAGACCGTCACCGAACCATGAAAAAGACCGTCGCATTCATCTTGCCAGCTTTTTTCCTCGCCCTCCCCGCCTGCTCGTCGACCGATTCTCCTGCCGCCGCCTCAAGCGAGGACGATGCGGGCAGCGCCGTCGTCGTTGACGCGGGAAACGCGGACGCCCATTCGGCCACGGACAGCGACGCAGGCCATGCGCCGGCTCCGCTCAAGGCTCCGGTCATCACCATGGTCATGAAAATGTCCGGCGGCCTCCACGTCATGTGGACGAACGCGCAAACGGGCTGCGACGCCATCGAGGGCGAACGCAAGACCGCAACCGAGCCCTATGCGCTTGCGTTCACCGTGCCCGACGGCAGCGTCGACAACAAACACGACGGCCCGCTCACCGTTGGAACGGCTTACACCTACCGGGTGCGCTGCAAGAAGGGCGCGGACTACTCGCCGTACTCGAACGAGAAGTCGGGAACTCCCTGAGCGCCTCGATGACGCGCGGCCTGCCTTTTGCCTTGGCGTGCACGGCGCTGCTCGCGGTGGCGTGTGGCGGCTCGACGTCATCTTCCGCCATCGCTGCGCCGGACGACAGCGCCCTCGCCACCGTCGTCGACGAGAACCCAGACCCGCACACGCTTGAAGTGCACCTCGATGCGCGCGTGGCCACAACGGTATTTGGCGCCTCTCCGCCCACGGCCGTGTGGAGCTACAACGGCTCGATTCCCGGGCCTTTGCTCGACTTGAATGTGGGCGATCGGCTCATCGTTCACTTCACCAATCACCTGCCAGAGAGCACGACCATTCACTGGCATGGCGTGCGCTTGCCCGCGGCCATGGACGGCACGCCCGCGATGCAGAGCCCCATCGAGCCGGGCGCGTCGTTCGACTACGACTTCGTCGTCAAGGACCCGGGCCTCTTTTGGTTTCACCCGCACATGCGCTCGGACGCGCAGGTCAACAAGGGCCTCTACGGCGCCTTGCGCGTGCGTGGAGCGAACGAGCCCGCGTCGGACGACGAGAAAATCCTCGTTCTCGACGACATCAAGATCAAAGCCGACGGCTCGATACCGGATTACCTCGACGATACGTCACGCATGATGGGGCGCGGCGGCAACACGGTGCTCGTGAACGGAACCGCGAACGCAACGCTGCGCGTTCGGCCAAACGCAACGGAGCGTTGGCGCATCGTCAACACGGCCAATGGTCGCTTCTTCAAGCTGCACCTGCCCGGGGTCGCGCTTCGCGTGGTGGGCACCGACGGCGGCCCCCTCGCGCACCCTTACGACACGGACGCGCTCCTCATCGCGCCGGGCGAGCGCTACGATGTTTTCCTGCGAATTCCCGACGCAACAGACACCTCACTCGTGATGACGACGCAGGCGTACGACCGGGGCCATGACTCCGGTGCGGACCCTCCGCTCGACGTGGCAACGGTGCGCGTGGAGGGTGCGCGTGTGGCGACGCCCGCCACGCTTCCGGCGAAGGGTGCCGCCATCGACGCGCTGCCGACGCCGAGTCAAACGCTGCCCATGCGCCTCGACGAGAAGAGCGTCGCCACGGGCGGCTTTGCGTTCACCATCAACGACGTCAGCTACCCGAACATTCCCACGATCGACGTTCCGCTAGGCGAAATGCGGGCCATCGCCCTCGACAACGCGAGCGAGATGGATCACCCGTTTCACCTGCACGGGTTCTTCTTTCAAGCCATCGCGCGCGGCGGCGTCGCCGTTCCCGAGAGCGAACGCGTGTGGAAGGACACCATCATCGTGCCCATGAAGAGCACGCTCACCTTGGCCGTGCGCTTCGACGCTCCGGGCACGTGGATGTACCACTGCCACATTCTCGAGCACGCCGAGGGCGGCATGATGGGCGACATCATGGTCCACTGACTCGCCCGCGTGCGAGCATTTTTCCAGGCGTAACGCTCCGTCGAAGCTGGCCGTTAGGACTCGACCACCCCGAGCGAGCGCTTCACCTTGGGCTTTGCGCCGAGGAGCGCGAGCTGACCGCAGGCCGCGTCCACGTCTTCGCCGCGCTGACGGCGGATGAAACACGAGTACCCGGCTTCGACGAGAATCTTCTGAAACTGAAGCACGCCGGCCATGGGCGGCGGCCCGAGCGTCGAGAGCTCGATGGGATTCATCGGGATGAGGTTGATCTTCACCGGAATGACCGCGAGCAATTTCGCGAGGGCTTTTGCTTCCGCCGGCGTGTCGTTCTGCCCCGACACGAGCGTGTACTCGATGGTGATGCGGCGGCGACGCGGCAGCGGGTACTTGCGAAGCGCCTTCATGAGTTCGGCGATCGGGTACTTGCGGTTGATGGGCATGAGCGCCGAACGCCGCTCGTCGTTCACCGCGTGGAGCGAAACGGCCAAGCCGATGTTGCCCTTGAAGTCCTCGCCGAGGCGCAGAATCTCGGGAATGAGACCCGAGGTCGACACGGTGATGCGGCGGTGCGAAAGACCGATGCCGTCGCTATGGCAGAGAATTCGCAGGGAGCGCGCTGTGTTGTCGTAGTTGTTGAGCGGCTCGCCCATGCCCATGTACACGACGTTCGAAAGGCGCTCGTCGGCGTCGAGGTGGCGTCGACCGAGAATGACTTGGCCGACAATTTCGCCCGCGTCGAGGTGACGCTTGAGGCCCGCGACGCCGCTTGCGCAGAACACGCAGCCCATGGCGCAGCCGACTTGCGTCGAGATGCACTGGCTGACGCGAATGCGCTCATCGGGCGCTGTCGTGGTATTTTCCTCGGCTTCGCCCTCTTCATCAAACGCCACGTCCGGGTCGATTTCGGTCATTCCCGCGTCGAGGGGCGACGGAAGACGTCCCCTAGCCCCTGTAACACCTGGGATAAGCACCGTCTCGACGTTGACCTCACCACGGAGTCCCACGAGTAGTTTACGTGTGCCGTCGGTTGAACGGCGGCTCGTGATGGCCGTGACCGGATCGCCAAGCCCTGCCTCGGCGAGTTTTTCCCGCAAACCTGCTGAAAGATCTGTCATTTCAGCGGGATTCGTCACGCCCTTGACGTGAATCCAGCGGAAGATTTGCCGACCGTGAAAGGGCCGACCTCCGAAGCTCTTCGCGTCGTCGCCCCACTCCTCCGGCGTGCGCGCGAGAAAAGGAATCGGCGCGGCATTCGCGGCTGTGGTCTTGCTCATGGTTGTCCTTTGGCGCGCTCCGCGGCCTTCGCTTCGTCCCAATACCGATCGAGCACGTCGAGCGGCAGGTTTCCTGACGACGGGTCGCCCCAGCCGCCATGCTCGTCATTGACGCGTTTTTCCACGTGCTTGAAGCGCCTGGAAAACTTGTCCGCGGTGCGACGCAGCGCACCCTCGGCGTCGACCTTCACATGCCGCGCCATGTTCACGAGGGCAAAAAGCGTGTCGCCCAGTTCGTCCTCGATGGCGTCCGCGTCTCCGGACGCGATGGCTTCGTCGAGTTCGCGTAGCTCTTCGGTGACCTTTGCGCGCGAGCCCGCAACGTTCGGCCAATCGAATCCGACGCGCTCGACCTTCTCGCCGATGCGCTGGCTGCGCAGGAGCGAAGGCAAGTTCCGCGGCAAGCCGTCGAGAAGACCGCGCCCAGCTTTTTCCTTGGCTTTGAGCTTCTCCCAATTGGAGAGAACCTCGTCCGAGGTTTCCGCCTCGACGTCGCCAAACACGTGCGGGTGCCGCGACACGAGCTTGTGCACGATGCCCTCGACCACGTCGTCGAGGCCGAAGGAACCCTCGCGGCGCGTGAGCTCGGCCTGAAAAACAATCTGCAAAAGCAAGTCACCGAGCTCTTCGCGATGCGCGTCTTTGGAGCCCGAGTCGATGGCGTCGATGACCTCGCAGGCCTCTTCGAGCGTGTATTTTCGCAGGGTTTGAAGCGTCTGCTCCCGGTCCCATGGGCAGCCGTCGTCCGCGAGCAAGCGACGCATGACGCCGACCAGGTTGCGCACCGTTGCGCCGTCTTGGAGAGGAAGCTCCGGTCGCGGGCGCGGCGCGTCTTCGTCAAAAAGCGGAAGCGTCATCGTTCGCCTCCGTCCACGCTCTCGTTCGTGCGCTCCGCGATGGTGCGTGCGATGAAGCTGCGCGGGCCCTTGGCGAGGGCTTCTTCGAGCGCAAGACTCGCCGCCGCAAGAACGGTTGCCGCAGCCTCTTTCGCAGGCGGAAGCCACACCGCCGACCCCACCGAAACCGTGAACGGGTGCGGCATACCGGGCTCCTCGCAACGAATCGCGATGGCCGCGTCGACGCGATCTTTCACGACGCCCACCGCGTCGGGGCCCGCGCCAGGAAGCAACAACGCGAAGTCTCCTTCGCCAATGCGCGCAAGCAAGTCGTAATCGCGACGCACGCCACGCAACGCCACGGCCGCTTCGTCGAGCAACCGCTCGAAGGTGGGACGACCGAGCTCGGCCTCAAGGCTCCCCGCGTCGTCGATGGCGACCCGCAAAATCGCATACGATTCCCAATGCCGTTCGCTGCGAAGATGCTCGCGTTCGAGCTCCTCGTGAAAGCGACGCGCGTTCGGCAAGCCGGTGAGCACGTCATACGGCGAAAGTTCGACCACGCGCGCTTGCAGCTGACGAATGGACCGCTCGGCACTGCGCTCGCGCGTGACGTCACGGGCCACCGCCAGGCGACCTCGCACGCGACCCTCTTGCACCACCGGGTAGGTCGTCCACAAGATGCGGCGCGGCTGCGGCCTCACGACGTCGAGTTCCGCGCGAACGCCCGCATCGAGCAAAAGATCGTTCGGCGTCGCGGCTGCGAGAAACGCCACGGGGTCGTCGGCGTTCTTGGCCACGGCGTTGAGAACGTCGACGCGACTCTTGCCCACGAAACTCGCCGGCTCCATGTCGAAGAGGTCGCCGGCCTTGCGCCCGATCATTCGGCAAATGCCTTCTGCATCGAACACAAAGAGACCGTCGTCGCTCGCCTCGAGCATGGTGACGAGGCACGACTCCACGAAGCGAAGCCAATCGGCTTCGTCGACCCAGGCTGACGCTCCTGCGTTCGATCCGCTCATGGGGCTCCTCTTGCGGGATTTCCTGGCAAGACGCAAGGAGCGGCGCACGAGATCACGCATCTCGTCGTGAGGCTTTCCGCGGGTTCGCCTGTCCACTAACAGCCGCGGGATGGACGCGAGGCTGCTCTTTCTCCCCGGCGGGACCCTCGCGCGCCATCTGCCGGGCTATCGACCGCGCGACGGGCAGCTCGCCATGGTCGAGGCCGTGATGGGGGCGCTCGCGGACGACAGGCCCATTCTCGTCGAGGCGGGAACGGGCACCGGCAAGTCCCTCGCGTACCTGCTTCCGGCGCTGCTCACGGGCCGCAAAGTCATGGTCGCCACGGCCACCATCGCCCTTCAAGAGCAGCTCTTGCTGAAGGACGTGCCGCTCGCCGAAGCGATTCTGGCGGAGCACGGACGCACGCTTTCGGTGGCCATCGTGAAGGGCCTTCAAAACTTTCTCTGCCTGCGCCGTTTCGAAGAGGCCCGCATCGACGTGCGCCTCGACGGCACGCCGCCCCCGGGCTTTGACACGCTCGAAGCCTGGGCCCGCACGACCGAAACCGGCGACCGAAGCGAACTGTCCGACCTCGGTGACGACGCGCCCGTGTGGCAAGCGGTGCAGAGCTCCACCGAAACGCGCCTCGGCAGCGCATGCCCGCACCACGAGCGTTGCTTCATCACCAAGATGAGAAAAAACGCAGACGAAGCGCAGCTCGTCATCGTGAACCATCACCTGCTCATGGCGGACTTGGCGCTACGTACGGCGTCCATACGTGAGTATGCCAGCGTATTGCCTTCGTATGATGTTCTCATCGTCGACGAGGCGCACCAGCTGGAAGACGTCGCGACCACGTTCTTCGGCACGACGCTCAGCTCGGGAAAAGTCGATCAGCTTCTTGGCGAGTTGCGTCGGCACTTGACCCGCCGTTCGCTCTTGAACCGGCGCGAAGGCACCGAGCGCATCACGCGGCTCGCTCACAGCACAGAGGGCGTGGCGCGGGCGTTCTTCACGGGCGCGGCCGACCTTCTCACGAAGGATTTTGCCGGAAATGCGCAAAGCCGCTCCCTCGCTCCGAGCGACTGGACAAGACCCCTCGAGAGCGCGCGCGAGGCCCTTGTGGAGACGCTTTACGTTCTCGAATCGGCGCTGCATGAGGCTGCGAGCGACGAGGCTCTCGCGGTGGCGGAGCGGCGCGCGGGCGATGTGCGGCGTGCGCTCGATGCGCTGGGGGAGGCCCTTGGCGCCCATTGGGAGGCGGACGAAGAGGTTCCACCGAGCAGCGATGATCCGGACGCGCTTGCGAACACGAAGGTGGTGGGGATCTCGATGCGCGGGCGCAGCATCACGATGAGCGTCGTGCCGGTGCAGGTGGGAACCGAGCTTGCGAAGCGCCTTTTTCCTCGCATCGGGCCCATCGTCTTCACGAGCGCAACGCTCTCGACGGCGCTCGCAAACGGTCGTCGCGACTTTCGCTTCGTGCGTCAGCGCCTTGGGCTTCCGGCCCACGCGCAAGAGTTCCGCGTGCCTTCACCCTTTGACATGCACGCCTCGGCGCTCCTTTACCTGCCGGACGACTTGCCCGACGTGACGAGCTCAAGCTTCGACAAAGCGGCGGCCGATCGCGTGCGC
>CAIQDA010000401.1 GCA_903870415.1 uncultured delta proteobacterium | reverse complement strand
TCAATCGTTCACGCGCATCGAGCGTCAGGACCCGAACGTTCTCGTGCGCGAGCCCAAGCGCGTTGAACGCATCGCCAAGGGGTCGGGGCGTTCCGCGAAAGACGTTTCCGAGCTCGTTCAGAAGTTCCTCTTCATGAAGCAGATGATGGGCGGCTTCGGCCAAAACCTCGGCATGATGGGGAAAATCCCAGGCATGAAGGGCCTCGCTATGGCGAAGAACATGCAGAAGCAGCTCGCTCAAATGGGCGGCATGGGCGGGCTCGGTGGCATGGGCGGCTTCCCAGGTATGCCCGGCGGCTTCCCCGGTATGCCAGGCGGCTTCCCCGGTATGCCCGGCGGCTTCCCAGGTATGCCAGGCATGCCCGGAATGGGCGGCGATTCGCTCACGAAGATGAAGTCGCTCTCGCAGACCGAAAAGAACTCGCGCAAGGCCGATCGCCAGCGCGAAAAAGACTCACGCAAGAAGAACCGCCGATAAGCGTTTCTCCTGCTTTTCTTCATCATCAACGACTCTTTGGGTCCTCGCGGCTCCGTTCTCTTCTCCACCACGTTTCGGAAATGACCATGCGCAAGTTCCTCTCTCCCCGTAGCGCCGCGCTCGTCCTCGCCCTCGCGAGCGCCGCGTGCATCTCGAGCTCCAAAAAGGCCAACGTCGAGGATCGCGAACGCACGAAGGACTACGTGCTTGCGGCACTTCCGAGCGACGGTGTGACCAAGGTCGACGTCAACTTTGAGAACAAGGTTCGCATCGTTGGTTTCAAGGTTTCGCCCGAGACCGCGGCGCCGGGAACCGAGGTTAAAATCACGTATTATTGGCAAGCCGACGCGCCTGTCGAGGCGGGCTGGAAGCTCTTCACGCACGTGCACGAGCCCAAGACCGACAAGTACGACAACCTCGACTGGAACGGCGTCATCCGCGAGCAACGTGGCGAGAGCCAGCTGCTCGGCCCCGATCACTGGGAGAAGGGAAAGGTCTACGTCGACGAGCAGACGTACCGTGTTCCCGATTGGGCGACGCAACCGGAGCTCGAGATGATGGTCGGCGTGTGGAAAGACAACGCGCGTCTTCGCGTCGTGAACGGTTCAAACGACGGGGAAAACCGGGCGATTGTGGTGCGGGTGAAGACCGGGCTTTCGGGTCAAGACGTGCCGAAGACCGGTTCGCACGAGGCCACGCCTTCGATGCGCCCCACGCGCCTCGCGGCCACGGACACGATCACGATCGACGGAAAAGCCGACGAAGCGTTTTGGGCGGGGGCAGCGACAACCGGCCCTTTCGTCGATGTGGGAACCGGGGCTGAAGCACCCGAGTTCCCGGTGAGCGGCAGCGCCCGCGTCGCCTACAACGAGACGAAGCTCTTTGTGTTCCTCACGGTGAAAAGCGAGAAGATTCACGGCGGTTTCGACAAGGCGAAGAACCCTGGCTGGTTCACCGCTGGCGGCCAACCGAAGCTTTGGACGCGCGACACCGCCGAGCTCATGATCGACCCGGACGGCGACGGCGACAACAAGAACTACTTCGAGATTCAGGTGAACCCGGAGAACAAGATCTTCAAGTCGCGCTTCGACGAATACAACGTGCCGAAGGGCGGCGAGAACGGCCCCTTCGGTCACGAAGATTGGGACGCGAAGATCGAGAGCCGCGTCACCGTGCACGGCACCGTCGACAAGGACGACGACAAGGACGAAGGTTACGACGTTGAGCTGGCGATTCCCTGGGCATCCTTCACGGGGTCCGAGAACGCGCCGCCCAAGGTGGGCACCTCATGGCGCGTGAATTTCTACGCCATGAAGGACAACGGCGGCACCTCTTGGTCCCCGATTCTCGGACAGGGCAACTTTCACAAGTCCTCGCGTTTCGGGACGCTCACCTTCGACGCCACGCGCTCGTCGCTGTTGTCGAAGTTCCGAGGCCTCCCGACCGCGGAACACTTCAAGTCCCTGAACAAGTAGTGACGGACAGGTGCCTGGCGACGGGCATCTCCGCTCCTCTATGCGCCGCTCGGATCGCGAAGAAGTAGCCTCGTCTCGTGGGCTCGACCGGTCGCTCCGGGCGGCACTTTGCTGCCTTGCTGCTGCTCTCGTGCTTTCGCCTGAGCTCTTCGCGAGCGCGACGACACCGTTTCTTGCACCCGTCGCGGGGCTCGTTGTGGGGGCGGCGATTTTTGCCGCGGCGTCCACGGAGGCCACAGGGCTTCGTGCGCCCGCGCGCCTGCTTCTTGGGACGTCGCTCTTCCTTGTAGTCTACACGGCGCTCCAGCTCGTGCCCTTGCCGATGGCGCTGCTCACGAAGCTCGCACCGTTCTCAGCCGACGCTTGGGGCCGTGCGCTTCATCCGCTCGGTCTCCCGTCGCCTGCGTTCGCTCCCGTGACCGTTGACCCGTTCGGAACCTGGCAAAATGTTCAACGCGGGCTTCTTTACGGTCTCGCGTTCTTCGCCACCCTGCGCATCGCGCGCTCAAAGGAAGGCGCGCGACACGTCGAAGTGGCCATCGTGGCGTCGGTGCTGCTGCTCGCACTCGTGTCGCTCGTGCACGGCCTCGGCGAGTTTCCCGAAGTCTTTGGCGTCTACATGCCCGCGCAGGGCCTTGGTCGCCATCCGGGGCCGGTGTTCAATCCGAACCACCTTTCGGAGTTCGTGATCATCGGCTTCTCCATCGTCTTCGGCTGGGCGCTGGCTCCCGAGCCGCCGCTTCCGCGTTTGCTGGCGTTTGTCGTGGCCGCGGCGCTTCTCGCGACGCAAGTATGGGTGGCGAGTCGGGGAGGGGTGAGCGGCCTCGTGGTGGCGGCCGTGCTCGTCGCCGTTGGGTCTTGGTACGCACGCCATCGTGACGGGAACCTCGGCGTCGTGGGGGCCGTGATGGCGCTCGCGGTCGGCGTTGGCGTGGCGCTCATCGTTCTCGGCGCGTCGGACGGCGCGTGGACGGAGCTTCTCGACCCGAACCTCGGCAAGATCGACGACATCAAGGCGACCCTGCGTTTGGTGCCGCACGCGCCGTTCACGGGCGTTGGGCGAGGGGCTTTCGAGAGCGCGTATCCGGCGGTGCAAGAGCGCGTTGTGCACATGTCATGGGAGGCGCCTGAGAGCCTCGTGCCTCAGTGGCTGTGCGAGTGGGGCATTCCGGTCACGGTGCTTGCGCTTGCCGCCATTACGTATGCGATGCGGCTGCGTTTCGTCTACGAGCGCGCGGTGCCTCCCGTGGGCGCGTGGGTGGCGGTTGCGTGCGTTGCCCTGCAAAATATGGGCGATTTCGGATCCGAGGTTCCGTCCATCGGCCTGCTGTGTAGCGCGTGCATGGGGGTTGTCGTTGCGGGCAATCGGGGCCGAAGCCTTCCTTCGATGCCGCATCGCCTGTGGCGCGCCGGCGTTTGGGTAATGGGGCTGCTCTTGACCGTGCTCTCGTTCGACCTCGGACGCCGCCCCGATGACGACCTTCCGGCCGATCGCCTTCGCGTGCGGGGCCTGCTCCTCGATGCGCGCGTGGACGCGCCTTCACTCGATGCAATCTACATGCAGGCCGCGTTGAGGCATCCTGCAGAGGCGTATTTTCCTTACTTGCGCGCGTACCGAAGCGCGATGGATCGATCGCCCGACCTGCTCGCGTGGACGGCGCACACCCTCGAACGCGACCCGCATCACGGGCCCGCGGAGCTGCTCCTCGGCCGCTACCTCGTGGACAAAAATCCGGCGCAAGCACGGGACGCGTATCGTCGCGCGGCAGAGGACGAACCGGCGTTCGTGGACCCGGCAACGCGCGAGGGCTTGCGACTCGTTCACAGCTACAACGACGCGCTCGAACTTGTCCCGCAACGGGACCTCATCGCGAAGCAAGCTGTTCTTGGCGTGCTCGTGTCGGCGCTGGCAACGCGAATGCCTGCGACAGTGCTTTCATTCGAGGATTCACTGGCGAAGCTCGATCGCGGATCGCCCGCGCTTCTCGAACGTCGCGCCGACAGAGCCCTGCAAGCGCTTCGGCTTTCGATGCCCTGGTGCAGCGGAGCCGGTCTCGAACGATGCGTGGAAGATGCACGGATTGCCGCGCGTGACCTTCAGAGCCGCTGGCCGAGTCGATGCCATGGCCATGAGCTTGAGGCCGAGGCGCTTCTGCTTGGAGGGTTTCCCGTCGAGGGTGTGGAGCTTTTGCGCAAGGCCTTCGACGTTGTGGCCGACCGTGCAGACTGCAACTTGAAGCTCGTGGAATTTGCTGGAAAAGCTGGCCTTCGCTCCGTCGTTGCCGCGGCTCTCGACGAGCTGAGCGCCGTGGCGTGCATGGACCCGAGCGGATGCGTAGGCCGGTTGATGGCGGTGGCGACCCTTGAGCTGCAGCATGGCAACCCAGGACGCGCGCTCTCCGCGTACGAGCGGGCGTACGAGGCAGACCCGAGCAACCTCGCGCTCCTTGAGGGTACGGCGAACCTGGCCGTGCGCCTTGGGCACCATACGCGGGCGGTCGAGCTTCTGAAGGCACTCGCGGCGGCAAAACCCGAACGCGAGGACGTACGAGCGCTTCTCGCGCAAGTGCAGCGAAAGCTCACGGAAGAACTCGCACGCACCCCCGAGCCTTCGCCCTAGATCGGCGCCGAATCCGCCCGGCACACGCGAGCACCTTGACCCGCCGCGCGAATTCAACGACATCCCTCCGTATGCTCATCGACACGATCAAGGCCGCTATGTTCGCGGCGATGAAGTCCGGCGACAGCGTCGCCAAAGAAGCCTACCGGACCGTCATGGGCGATCTCACGACGGACGCCGCCCGTCCGGGTCGCACCGGGAGCGACGAAGAAGGCTTCGCGATCATCAAGAAGATCGTGAAATCAGCAGAGGAAACCCGGGGCTCCCTTACCGATGACGACCCGCGCAAGGCGGACGCGTCGCGCGAGATTGAGCTCCTGACGGCGTTCTTGCCGAAGGGCATGTCCGCGGAAGACCTCGTGGCCGCGCTTGCCCCCGTGAGCGACGCCATCAAAGCGGCACCGAACGACGGCGCAGCGACGGGCGTGGCAATGAAGCTCGTGAAGTCCCAAGGCATCGTGGCGGACGGTAAACTCGTGAGCGCCGCGGTGAAGGCCATTCGCGCCTAAGGCTCGGGCCACGCGTTCACGTGAGAACGCGCGCGTGCGGGGGTATCTGGAAAGGTTTTTTCCAGGGCTTTACCATAAGCATGCATTCTACATGCAGACCGTTTAGCGCGCGTCTTGAAACGGCAGCGCGATGGCGGCAATCACCCCAAGAACGACCATCGCACGAAAGGTCGACGTCCCGAGGATGCGCGGCACGACCGGGCCTCGGCCTCGGGCAATCGCGATCGCGTCGACGACGGGCGCCGCCACGAGGGCTGCGAAGAGCACCGGACCGAGTGCGTGCATACTGAACGCTTCGGCCAGGTTACCTTCCCAAATGGACGCGAACGAGCGCATGAGGCCGCACCCGGCGCAACGCACCTTGAAAAGGCGCTTCACCAGGCAAAGTTCAGGGCCCGCGTACGCCGAAGCCCGCGTGACGAACGACGCGACGAGGGTCGCAAGCGCGGCCCCATCGACGACGATCGCCGTGCGGAGATCTTCGTTCACGCGTTCTTGGCGAAGCCGCCGAGGCGGGCGCGTGCGGCGAGAAAGTCGATGAGGTCCATCTTCGTGACGATGGCCTGCACTTTGCGGTCGCCGTCGACGACGATGGCCACTTCACCGCGCTCGAAGATTCCGGGAAGCTCGCCCGCCGATTCGTCGACCGTGATGGTGGCTACGCGGCGAACCATGACCTCGGCGAGCGGCGTGTGGTTACCGCGACCGGAGACCATGAAACGCAGGAGATCGCTCTCGGTCACGATGCCCGAGAGTCGGCCGTCATGGGTGCATGGAAGCTGGCTGATGCCGTGCTCCTTGAAGAGCGCGATGGCGTCGCCGATGGTCTTCTCGTCGTCGACGGAGATGACCGCTTTTCGCGAGAGCGCGCGCACGACGTCGCCAATGGTTCCGAGCTCCCAGTCCGGGTCGACGAAACCGTTTTGGCGCATCCACGTGTCGTCGACGAACTTCGAGAGGTAGTTGCGAATCGAGTCGGCGAGGATGACGACGATGCGCGAACCCTTGGGCATTTCCTTCGCAACTTGCATCGCAGCCCACGTCGCCGCGCCGCAAGAACCGCCGCAGAGCAGGCCTTCTTGGCGAATGAGCTTGCGTGCGATGCGGAAGCTGTCGCGATCGTTGGTCTTGATCCACGAGTCGATGAGGCTTCGATCGAGCACGTCGGGAATGAAGTCGTAACCGATGCCTTCAACCTTGTAGCTTTGGATGTCGCCAGGGCCCGCGAGGATGGAACCGACCGGATCGACGCCGATGATCTTGCAGTTCGGTACCTGTTTTTTCACCGCGCGCGCGATGCCCGTGATGGTTCCGCCGGTGCCCGCCGTCGCGACGATCGCATCGATTCGCCCGTCCATTTGCTCGAGAATCTCGAGCCCCGTGCCCTCTTCGTGGGCGCGAGGGTTGTCGGGGTTTCCGTATTGATCGAGGATGTGCGCGTTCGGAATCACGTCACGAAGACGCTTCGCGACGCTGATGTGGCTTTCGGGCGCGTCGTACGCAGCCTCGGTGGGCGTGCGGATGATCTGCGCGCCGAGCGCCTCGAGGACGACCTGCTTCTCGCGGCTCATCTTCTCGGGCATCGTGATGATCATGCGGTAGCCACGCACGGCGGCCGCCATGGCGAGGCCAATGCCCGTGTTGCCGCTCGTCGGTTCGATGAGCGTGTCGCCCGGCTTGATTCGCCCGGCTTTCTCCGCCTCGATGAGCATGCGCACGCCGATGCGGTCTTTGACCGAACCGCCGGGATTCATGAACTCGAGCTTCGCGTAAATCTCCCCGGGGAGATCGCGCCCGAGGCGTCCAAGCTTAACGATGGGGGTGCCGCCAACGGCGTCGATCACGGAGTCGTAAACACGTGCCATGGCGCGCTCCCTAAGGCGCGGAACATGCCAGAGCAAACGAGATCTCACGAACGCAGAGCGTCACGACACGTCGATCGCGGGCTCGTGCCCGAGGTGAAACGCCGAAGCGACCGCTTCCTTGCGCGCGCGACCGTGAATGAATGAGATTCATGCGCCGTTTTCCAACTCAACTTTCGCATGGAATCCTTGACGCGGCGCGTGGCGAGCCCCACTGTTCGAAGGTTGCCTTGGGCGCCCCGCGCTGGAGCTTTTCTCATGACGAACCTTGGTCGAACGCTGTGGATGATTCTCGCTTCTCCGCGACGACCGGCTTGTTCACCGCTCGGGCCATGCGCAACGCCGTTCCGTGTACTCCCCACGGATCTCGACTTCCTCCTGCACATGAACAACGCGGTCTACTTCTCCGTGATGGACATCGCGCGCGGCGATTGGCTCATTCGCTCGAAGGTGTGGCAGCGTCTCGGCAAGCAAGGGCTGCACCTCGTCGTCGCTGGCGAAACGATTCAGTTCCGGAAATCGCTGACGTTTGGCCAAGCGTTCGACATCGAGACGCGGGTCATCGGCTGGGACGACAAGGCCTTCTTCGTCGAGCAACGCTTCATGCGTGAGGGCGAGCTTTGGGCGAGCGCGCTCGTGCGCCTTCGTGCCCTCGACAAGCAGAACAAGCCCGTCGACACGAGCGCCGTGTTGCCCGTGCTCGATGCAAGCGACGTGAAGAGTCCACCGCTGCCCGAGTGGGTGAGCGCGTGGATGCAGGCGCAAGGCGCGCTGAGGAACACGATTCGGCCCGTGCGCGCGGCTTAGGGAAAAGCGTGACGGCGGGAGTTGCTCGCTTCGGTGAGCCTCGCGGATTGATTTTGAGGAGGGGGAGATTGCGAACGCGAGAGAATGGGCGGGTTGCGGGCTCGCGCGTGGGCGCCAAACGCTGCTAGGTGGCCGCTCATGCGTTGCGTTGTTATCCGCTCGGTTCGCGCTTTCGTCGTCTCAGCATCGCTTGGTGCTCTGGCGTGCTCGTCGAGCGAGGGCGCTTCGTCGCTCATCGTTGATGCAGGGTCCGATGCAGGCTTCGATGCAGGCCCCGATGCCTCCGTGAGCACCGTGGACTGCATCGCCCAGCGCACGCCCAGGAGCGCGCCCGTCTGCGGAAACGACTGCGACGTTCGTCTCTATCTGCCCGCGGGGGACAGCTACTGCACGATGACTTGCGCGACGAACGCGGACTGCGCGCCGCTCGGAGCGGGGCTCGTGTGCTCCGCGGGCGTAGGGACTTGCGTGCCTGCGTGCGCGAATGCCAGCGAATGCACGGCGAAAGGCTTCAAGACCTGCGATGGGGCGGGAGCCTGCGACACGCAGTGAGTGACCCCAGAGGCTGCCTGCCGACGCTGTGCTAAGCTCCACGCATGGCGTCCGCGGCCCGGAAACTTGCAGACTACAGCGATGTGCTCTCGGCTCCCGCCGACCACATTGCGCAGGTCATCGACGGCGATCTCGTGCTCCAGCCTCGGCCGCGGAGTCGACACGCCCGCGCGAGCTCGCGATTGGGTGGAGGTTTGGACGGCCCGTTCGATCAAGGAGATGGCGGGCCGGGCGGTTGGATCATCCTCGACGAGCCGGAGCTCCACCTCGGCCCGGAGCCGCAAATCCTCGTGCCAGACCTCGCGGGTTGGCGTCGCGAGCGCATGGCCAAGGTGCCGGACGTCGCGTTCTTCACGCTCGCGCCCGATTGGGTCTGCGAGGTGCTCTCGCCGAGCACCGCGGTTCTCGATCGCGGCCGCAAGTCCGAGCTGTACGCGCGCGAGGGCGTGAAGCACCTGTGGCTCTTCGACGTGCAAGACCGTTTCATCGAGGCCTTCGAACTCGAGAACGGACGCTGGATGAAGCTCGGTGTCTTCATCGGCGACGAAGAACGCATCGCACCGTTCGACGCCGTGCCGCTCAGCATCCCGAAGCTCCTCGCGGACCTGGAATAACGCTCAGCCCGGCGCCACGTCGAAGGCGCCCTCGAAGACTGCGTCGACCGCGATCGTCGATCCGTTCGACAGCGTGAGCACTTCACCGGACCCGAGGAGGCGGTAGCGCCAGGAGCCGCCGGGCTCGCGCGCGAAGTGTTCGAGACCCGCGCTCGTCTGCGTGACGAGCACGTAGTCGGTGAGCGAGGCGATGCGCTGGTACGCCTCCCACTTGCCGCCGCGGTCGTAGGCTTCCGTGCTCGGCGAGAGCACTTCGACGATCACCGTTGGGTTCGCCAGCACGTCCGTCGTGCCGGGCTCGAAGCGGAGCTCTCCGCAGGTCGCGACGGCGTCCGGATACAGGAAACGGCGGCCCGAGAGCGCGACGACGCGTTGGTCCGACGAGAAGACGTGGCAGCCCTTTCCGCGGAGAGCCGCGCGCAGCTCGGCGCCGAACGAGGCCGAGAGGACGTTGTGACGTGGACTGCCGCCCGCCATCGCGAAGACCTCGCCGTCGTGAAACTCGTGCTTCTGCGGCTCCTCGCGCTCCCACGCGAGGTACTCGTCCGCCGTCACTCCGGTCTTCGTCGCAAGGGCGCCCATGCGAAAGAGCCTACCGCGCACGCGCGCGCACGCACGCACGAAAACGGGACCCGACCATGGCCGAGTCCCGCGTGCTCTTTCGTAGGTTATTTACGGACGATCAGGCACCGATGAAGCTGCCTCCGCACACCCGCAGTACGCGGCCGCGAACGCTGCCTGCCTTCGGATGCGCAAGGAACGTGATGGCCTCGGCCACGTCTTCCGGCATCCCGCCCTGTGCCAGCGCCGAGAGGCGTCGGCCCGCTTCGCGAATCGCCACCGGGACCTTCGCGGTCATTTGCGTTTCGATGAAACCCGGCGCGATGGCGTTCGCGGTGATGCGCCGATCGCCAAAGCGATTCTGTGCATCCTTCACGAACCCGATCACTGCGGCCTTCGTGGCGGCGTAGTTCGTTTGCCCCATGTTGCCCGCAATGCCTGCAATTGAGCTGAGCGCGATGATGCGGCCGCCGTCGCGGAGCTTGGGTGCAAGCGCGTCGGTGATGCGAACGATCGCCTCGAGGTTCACGGCGATGACCGAGTCCCAGGCGTCACGCTTCATGCGGCCAATCGTCTTGTCGCGGGTGATGCCTGCATTGTGCACGATAACGTCGACGCCGCCGTGAGCGCTCACCGCGGCCGCGAGCTTGTCGCCCGCTTCGAAGGACGTGACGTCGAGGGTCATTGCCGTTCCGCCGATGGCCGCCGCGAGGGCTTCGAGCGGCGCCTTCTCGGCGTCACGGTCAATGCAGAATACATGCGCACCTTCGCGTGCCAGTGTGCGCGCAGTCGCTTCGCCGATGCCTCTTGCAGCTCCTGTCACGACGGCGACTTTTCCTGCGAGGGGACGCTCCCAGGTCCCCTCGGCGCTCGTGTCGGCCACGATGACCTGACCGGTCACGAACGCACTCTTGCGCGACGCGAAGAAGGCCGCGGGACCTTCGACGGAACCGCCCGCGTCGACGATGAGGTTTGCCGTGGCGCCCTTACCTCCGACCTCCTTTGCCAACGACTTCACGAAGCCCTCGAGCGCGTGGCGGACAAGCAGAGGCGCTCCGCTCGCGGCGTCCTTCGCGATCACGATGGCGCGACCGCCCGCCTTCAAACCGCCCGCCCGAGGACCGAAAAAGCTGTGCAAACGCACCAGGTCCGCGATCGTGACGAGGTCGCGTGCGTCGACGACGATGACGTCCGCATCGGAGTGTCCGCCGTCGCCGAGCGTGGCACGAGTGGCCCCAAGCGCCTCGAAGGTGCCCTGGAGCGGCGACTGACTTTCGAAGAGGAATCGTCGCCCGGAGAGGAGGCCTGTGCGCCACGCGTCGCGGTCACGAGGCAGCGCGGCGGGGAGCGGAATCGGAAGGCCAAGGCTCTTCACGATGCTGCGGGACGTGGGGTTTGCGCCCAGTTCAACAAGCCAGTCACTCATGGGAATCTCCAGGAAAAAAGCAGCAGGGGAGGGCCTCGATGGGCCGAAAGGGAAGGGGGGCGCCGCGCACGGGCCTACTGGGCTGCAGCCGACATCGCAACCGGCACGTCGATGCGGCCGAGTGACGTCAGCAGACGGCCGCCGCGCGAGGTGATCTGGTCGACGAGGCCGCGCACCTCGATCTCTGCACGCTCAAGAAAGACCTCGAGAACGGCGCGGCGCTCAGGAAAGCGCATCGCTTCGTCGAGCAGAATCTCGGCCATCGCCTCGATGGAGAGAATGCGCGTGAGGCGTTCGGCGTGAAGCATCGCCCACGCAAAGTCTCGCTTCGGATCCCAGGCTTTCGTCAGCTCCGATTGCCACGTGCCCACGGGCATCGCGCCGAGCGTACGAAGCTTCCCCGTCGCGGTCTTCGTCACGAGGTAGCGGCGCATCGCAAGACTCTCGGACTGAAGCTTCGCCACGCGGCGCTCAAGTTCGTCGCGCGCCGAAACGCTCTTCCAATTCGCGGCGGCCACTTCGCGCATGAAGCGCGACGGGTCTTTGATGATGAGACCAAGCGTGTCCTTCATCGCCATGAGCGACTGAATCTGGCTCGTTCCCTCGTAAATCGGCAGGACGAGCGCGTCGCGAAGAAGCTTCTCGGCGCCGTAGTCCTTTGTGTAACCCGCGCCGCCGTGGATCTGGACCGCGCGGCGTGCGAACTCCACGGCCTTCTCACTCGTCCAGTACTTGAGGAGCGGTGTGAGGCGACGTGCGCGCTTGGCGTGATGCTTCTGCTTCTTCTCGAGGGCGCGCTTCTCGTCTGCGTTCGTGGGCGGCTCGAACTGAAGAACGAGGTTCGTTTTTTGGGCCATTTCCTCGTGAAAACACGCGCGAATCGCGAGCGACCGCATGGCCTTCACGTCGTTCGTCATCTCGTCGAGCATGTCGGCAATCATCTCGTGCTGCGCGATGGGTTTGCCCATGGACTTGCGCCCGTCCGCGTATTCCTTCGACATACGAAGCGCAGCCTCTGCAATACCGATACCCTCGAAACCCACGCCGAGGCGCGCGTTGTTCATGAGGACGAGCATGTACTTGAAGCCCTCGCCGAGCTCGCCGATGAGCTCGCCGGGCACGCGATCGAACGTGAGAGCTGCGGTGCACGACGCGTTGTGCCCCAGCTTTTCTTCAAGCCGATCAATGCTGACGTAGCGCTTGCGCGTTCCGTCGGGCATGTCGTCGAAGGCCTTCACGAGGAACATGCTGAGGCCCTTGAGCCCGGCGGCGGCGTCGTCGCCTTTTGCCTCGGTGGTGCGCGCGATGACGAAGTGCCACTTGCCGTGACCGCTCGTGATGAAAATCTTGTTGCCGCTCACGCGCCAGACGCCGTCGTCGTCCTTCTCTGCCTTCGTGCGAAGCTTCGCCATGTCACTGCCCGCGTCGGGTTCGGTGATGTCCATGCAGCCCCAGGCCTCGCCGCGCGCGATCTCCTCAATCATCGGAGAAAAGCGTGTCGACGTGATGGTGCGGGCCTCACGGTCGAAGGTCGTCGTGCCCTCGGTGATCGAATAGATCAGTGCCGCGAGAGCCATGCCGCCGTGAAACGAATGGTGCGTCATCGTCGATACGTCGGCGCGCGCGATCATCTCGGCCACCATGAAATAGAGCATCAGCGGGGCGTTCATGCCGCCGAGGTCCCGCGGCAAGCAAAGCTTGTGCAGGTCGACCGCGTTGATCTTCGCGAAGATCTCTTGCGCCGCCTGACCGATGACCGCTTCGCCGTTGACGAGGTGCCCGTGCTGCTGATCGAGAAGCGCAGAACGCGGGGCAATTTCCTCACCAACGAGCTCGCCCACCATCGTGGCCACTTCGCGCCACATCTCGAGGCCTTCGTTCACGTCCTTCAGTCCGCCGGGCAGCGTGAAACCGAACTCGGTTGTCTCCGCGAGGCTCGACCAGTCGACGGCCTTGTTGAAGTGAAACTGCAGGTCGTCGTTGTCGAGAAAGAAGTTGGCGCTCATGGTCGTGGGGCTTCCTGGTGGCGTGAGGGCGAAGTGGAGAAAGGGTCGTGAGCGGTCAGGCGACCGGGCGCGGAGAAAAAAGCGAAGCGTGCGCAATGCGTGCGAGTTCCCTCGCGGAACGCTCGCGGCCTTCGGGACCTTCGCCCACGATGGCGCTCATCACGTCCGCGGTGGCGACGCCGATGATCGCAAGCTGAAGCACCTGAAGCAGGTAGGCTTCCGGGTCGACGTCCGCGCGATGCACCCCGCGCTCTTGGCCGATGCGCACGTAGGTGGCGATGGACGAAAGCCATGGACCGATGACGTCGCTGAGGAGTTTGCGCGTGACGTCGGGCCTGTCCATGAGCTCGCGCAACACGAGTCGCGCGCGGTCCGGGTCGGCCTGAAAAAACGCTACGAGCTCGGAAAATACCGCGTCAAAACGGTTTCGCGTCGCGCTCGCGGTCACGAGCAAGTGCGGCAGCGTGCGGTTCCAGTGATCGATGAGCTGCCGAAGGACGGCGTCGTGAAGCTCCTCTTTCGAACGGAAGTGATGCAAGATGGCTTGCTTCGAAATGCCAACGACTTCGGCGACGGCTTGCAGCGTGGTTGCCTCGTAGCCTCGGCTCGCGAAAAGCGTCATCGCCGCTCGGCGAATCAAGTCTTGGGTGGATGGAGTCTCGACGGTGGCCGTGTTCACGTCGCCGGTCTTACCAACGGGTAAGCGGTTGCGCAAGGGCGCTCCTTACCATTTGGTAAGCTCACACAAAGTGCCCCTAAATCCTGCGTCGCATCCATGCGTGGTCCGGCGATTGGTGGTGCGTTGCGCTCCGCGGAAGAGGCCGCTCGTGCTAGCTCCGGGCCCGTGAGCGACGCCGGCGATCTTTACTCCATCCCGCCCCCTGAGCCTCCGCGACCCATCGGGGAGCGAAGCGCGCAAATTCTCCTCGCGTGGCTTCTGCTGCTCGTCGCGGACAACCTGGTGCTCGCCGCTACGGCGGGGCCCGAGTTCACAGGTCCGTGGGAGCCGCTGGCGCTGCTCGTCATTGGAACGCCGATCGTGGCGGCCATGCTCGTGCCGCTCGCGTTCCTTGCGGCCATCGTTCATTGGCATGCGGAGGCGGCGCGATACCAGCCGTTTTCCAGGCGAATCCTCGTTGCAGCCTCGGCCTGTTTGGGCTTCGCGATGGGCTGGGGCGTCGGCGGTGGTCGTCACTTGGCGGACCCGGTTGTGCGGTCGCTCTTCGCAGGCTCCATCGGTTTTCTCGTCGCGACAATGGTTCGCACGGGGTTCTGGGCGCCTGTGCGTCGAGGCCTTCGCGAACACGTGATCCCCTTCGGACTCGCGCTCGCCCTTTGCGCGTTCCTCGCCGATCGCTTCGTGCTCCCTCGACTCTACGGGGCCTTTCACCTCGCGCTCGCGTGCGTGCTTTTGCTCTCGGCGAGCACCGTTTCGCGGGCGCTTCCGGCTCCCTCGTTCGCGCTGCCGCTTCTGGTTTTCGGCGCGCTCTTTCCGGGCATCGTCGCGGCGTTTGAGTTGCAGCGCATTGGCGATCACGCGCGACTTGTCGCTCTCGACCGGTCTCCGATCTTGGGGCGTGGTCTCGGCGCTTTCGCAGAGGCTTTTCCTAGCCTTGCGGAAGGCCCAGAGGTCCACGTACGCCCCTCGGCCCGCCCTGCCGGTGAGGCGCTGCGGTCCCTCGACTGGCACGACCGATCCATTCTCGTGGTGACCATCGATGCCCTTCGCGCCGACCATCTGACGTTTCACGGCTACGCGCGCCAGACTGCGCCGAACCTTGCGAACCTGGCTTCGCGCGGTGCCGTGTTCGAAAACGCCATCGCAGCCACGCCGCATACATCGTATTCCGTGGGCTCACTCTGGACGGGGACGTACCTGCGTCCGCTCGTGGCGCTCGGCCTCGAGGGCGACCCCACGACGTTGCCATCGCTCATGAAGCTCTACGGTTTCGAGACCGCGGCGTTCTATCCGCCCGCTGTTTTTTACGTCGACGGCGCGCGCTTCGGCGATCTTCAAAGCAGCGGCTTTGGCTTCAATTATCGGAAGATGGAATTTGCAGACGGCGAGAAGCGCCTCGCGCAGGTGCGTGCATTCTACAGTGAGATTGCGACGACGGGCCCGCGCTTTCTCTGGGTTCATCTCTTCGAGCCCCATGAGCCGTACGAGCCTCACGCGGACCACGACTTCGGACCGCTTCCAGTGGACCGTTACGACGGTGAGATCGCCGCGGCAGACGAGACGCTCGGTGAAGTGGTTCGCATCGTGCGCGCGCATGACCCGAAGGCTGTGGTCATTGTCAGCGCCGACCATGGAGAAGCGTTCGGCGAGCACGGTTCGTCGCACCACGGAACCACCGTCTACGACGAGCAAATTCACGTGCCACTCGTCGTTGAAGGCGAGGGTATTTCCGCGAAGCGCGTGAGCTCCGTCGTGCAGACCATCGACATTGCGCCAACGATTGCGAGTGCGCTCGGAATGCCGCGCCCTGCACGTTTTCGCGGTCGTGACTTGGGGCCGATGATTGCCGGCGACCATGATGCGGGGGCGGCGGTGGACGACGGCCTTGCATGGGCCGAGACGGATGAACGCACGCTCGTTGCGAAGGGACCGTTTCGCCTCGTGTGCGCGCGGAAGGAGCGTGCGTGTGCGCTCTTCGATCACCGCGACGACGCTCAAGAGCTCCACGACAAGAGCGACGTCGAAGCGGCCACGAAACAAGAACTCCGTGCGCTCTCCAAGCAAATTGAGGGGGAACACGGCCGTTACGAAGCCGGCGCGGCCCAGCGATGGCCCGAGGCTTTGCGGCGCGTGGCTCAGGGCGACAGCGATGCGCTCGACGATGCATTGCCGCTCCTCGACGACGTGAAGGCCGAGCTTCGTGCGGCGGTCGCCGAGGCGTGCGTGCGCATGAAAGATGCAAGATGCATCGAACCGCTGAAGCGTGCGCTCGTGCACGAGTCGGACCCGGAGGCGAAGGCGACGATGGCGATGGCCCTTGGGGAACTCGACGCGATCGACGCGGCAGGGCTCGAGGCGGCGCTGGCAGGCAGCAAACTCTCATCGAACGGAAAAGCTGATATTTCCCTCGCAAAACGAGGAAACGTCGCAGCAGGGGAGAGGCTCGCTGTGAGGGCTAGGGGCTACGCGGACGGAAGCGTTCACGCCGACGAGGACGAGCGACGCCGGACCCTTGAAGCCATTGCCGCGGCGAAGCCCGAAGCGTGGGTGGACGTCCTCGAATCGAACCTCGACGACGTGCGGCTGCGCGACACCATCGTGCCTGCGCTCGCACAGAGCCAGCATTGGCGCATGGCCAAGCGCCTTTCTGCGCTTCTCGCGGAGGAGCGCGAGCCATCGTTGCGCCTTGTGGAACTCACGGCCCTTGAAACGCTTCACGCGCAAAAAGACTTGGAAGCAGGCTTGCGGTTCGTCGCGGGTTTGCCCGAGCCGTCGGGTGATTCGCTCCTTCGCGCACTCCGCATCGGCCTTGTGAAAGAGGGCGTCCCCGGGTGCGCGTTGAGCTTTGAAAAGAACGGTCGATCCGTGGCGCGCGCGGTCACCACCGTCAAGCATGGTCCGTGGCGGGTGCTTGCGCGCGGAACCCTCGACGAGGGTGCGGTCGCCGCGCTCGAACTCGAAGGCGAGCAACGCATGGCCATGTCGCAAGCGAGCGACGCTCCGAACGTTTTCTATGCGACGCCACCGCTCGTCGGTCAGGCGAAACTCACCCTGCGCGCAGGTCCAGGGTTTCACCTCGACGCGCTTTGGCTTGTGCCGGCGACCGAAGACCCGGCGCTTAAGCGCAAAGCGAAACAGCCCGAAAGCGCAGAATCGTGCACGGACGGGGCGAGCTGCGCTAAGGCACCGTCCGCGCGGGGGCTCCCTCGCGTTGAGGGCCCAAACCCTCACAAGAATCGAATCGATCCGGCTCGAAAGGCTGGCGCCGAAGGTGCCGCGAAAGCCCAAAAAGCGAAGGATCGTACGACGGCGAACGATGCATCGACCGCCGTCGCGAAGGGCAAATTGCCCAAAGCCAAGCGCCCTAAGGGCGAAGACATGAGCGAGACGAAACCGTGAGCACGACCGAAGGAACCGAACACGAGGAAACCGCCGGCGCCGAGCCTACGTTGGAGCCCGGTCACGCTGCGGCCTCTGCCCCAGTCGCTCCTGTGGATGCCGACCAGTCGGCGCTCGCTCAAAAGGTCGAAGCGCTGCTCGGCGAAAAAGACGATGTCGAGATTCTCGCTCGCCAAGAAGAGGCGAAGCTTGAGGCGCGCACCGGTGGCCGTGGCAAGCACGCGCTCGAAGAGGCGGCGACCAAACGCCTCGCGGAAATTGGCACCAAGAAAGCCAAGAAGCCCGAGGCGGAGGGCGCACCTGAAGTGCGTCGTGCGGCCGTGTCGTCGGCCTTGTCGACCCCCGATCGCCTGTCGGACTTCATCGCCAAGAATCGAAAGAACCTCGGCATTGCCGCGGGCATCGTCGCCCTCGGCCTCACGGCATTCGGCGCGTTCTCCTATTTTGGCGAGAAGAAACGCGAGCATGCGAGCGCCGAACTGGCGCAGGCGTTTGCCGCACTCGATGCGCGCATCGTGACGCCCGAACAAGCCAAGAGCCCGCCGCCAGAAGACGGAAACCGCGACGATGGGCCGACGTATGGCAGCACCGATGAGCGCGCCGAGGC
>CAIQDA010000400.1 GCA_903870415.1 uncultured delta proteobacterium | reverse complement strand
GAGAGTCCGATCATGAGCGACGCCACAAAAGCCCTCGTTGACCTGTCGCGTGAGCGCGACCTGCAGCAGACCATGGCGGACCGCGAGTACATGGTGCTGTGGCGCGAGGCGTACGACGCGCGAAAGGCGAGGGAGGCGGCGGAGACGTTGGCTGCGGCGATCGCGTTCGGAAAGGCTGCGGTTGAGGCGGCGGAGGCAGCGGAGGCAGCAGTGGAGGAAGCGGAGGCAGCAGCGGAGGCAGCGGCCGAGGCTGCGGCGGCGGTGGCGCGTGATGAGGCGGTCAACGAGGGACTTGCGCGGGCGAGGGCGTCGCTTCGAATGCTGCTTCGCGTGAAGTTCGGACAGATCAGCGAACGGGCCGAGCACGCGCTCAACGAGGCGAACGGTGCAGCCCTCGATTCTCTCCTCGCGCGTCTTGAGGGGGCATCGACTCTCGAGGAGGCCTTCCCCGAACACGAAGGTTCGCCCCGCTAACGTGAGGGGCGGCCAAGGGCTCGGTCTGAGGGAATTTCCGAGCGACGCGTTGCGTCTCAGCGAATTTGGCCTTCGCGGCGGCGTTCCCGTAGCGGTCAGGAACGATGCAGTTGCCCGGTCGTCTTCGCGGTTCGTCGCTCACCACGATTCTTGGCGTGCTCCATGCGGCGCGAACCACGGGTGTGCTCGAGGTGTCGCGCGGGTCTCATGAGATGCATCGCATCGCGTTCGTCGAAGGCCTCGTGTGCGCGGTCGAGAGTTCGGGGCCGACGCCCTCGCTCGCCGACGTGCTTCGCCGCATGAACGCGTGTGCGGAAGATTCCCTTCGCAAGTCTCTCCATCGCGCGCTCTCCGAGAAGCGTCGTCACGGCGAAGTGCTCATCGAAGAACGTAGGGTTTCTCCGACGATGGTGCACGTGGCCCTGCGTCGGCAACTCCTTGAGCGCATCAACGTGCTCAAGGAATTTCCCGATGCGAACCTTCGCTTCCGCGTCGCCACAAAGCCGCTGCTGACGCTCAGTGCGCTGACGGGGCTGTCGCCGGAAGATTACATGACCGCCGACGAGCTTCGCGATGCGCTTGGGTACAAAGAGGTGCCGACCGACGCGACGCTCACGCCGATGGCTCCGGCCATCGAAGAGTTCTTCGTGCCACGCGCCGCGGTCGTCGATGCGCAAAAGAGCCAGGCGTACGCCACGCTTGGCCTGCGCCCGGGTGCGGACCCAACCGACGTGAAGCGTGCATTTCGCCGACTCGTTCGCGATTTGCATCCGGACACGAATCTCGCGGCAAGCACCGGCGAGAGGCAGCACTTGTCCGAACGCTTTCAGCGCGTGACCGAAGCGTACAAGACCCTCGTCGCGTAACGGCGGGCTGGGCTTCGGCTCACCAGCATATATTCATTGTATGCCGATGAGATAAGCGACGTATTACCGCGTCTGACCGGTGTCTTTGTCCGGGTGAATTTCGATAAGCTGCTTGAGGTGCACAAAGGCTTCTCCGCGGCGCGTTGAGTCCGGGAAGCGACGCTGGTGCATGCGCCACGACGACTTCGCGGCCTCCCACTCGTGCGAGTCCATCTCGACCCAAGCCTTCTGATGCAAGGCCATATCCTGGGTTTCCTCTTCGAGGGCGCCGTCCACGAGGGGCTCGACGAGGGCGAGCGCGTCCTTGAAGCGGCGCAGGTGACGGTAGGCGTCTGCGAGCTGTACTTCGAGTCGTTGGGAAGCAGGAGGTCGCTTGCGTGCCGAGAGAGAGGCCTCGAGGGCCGCGGCGGCTTCTTCGTAGTGAGCGGCGCGAAGCTGGTCTTGGCCACGCATCGCGAGGGTGTGCGCCAGCTCGTCGCGGGCCTTTTCGACAGCGCTTTGGAGGAACGCGCGTTCGGCTTTCGTGAGCGGTTCTTTGAGGGCCTCGTCGGCGCGCGCAATGGCCTCGGCTCGCTTGCCGTCGCGGAGAAGTTCCCACAAATCAGCGGCAATTTGCTCGGCGCGCATGCGCTCGCTCTCGCGGTCGAGGGTCGCCTTAAGCTCTTGCTTCGAGCGATCGAGTTCGATGCCGCGGCGTTCGAGTTCGGCGCGCGTGGCGTCGACTTTCGCATCCCACGCGAGCTTCACGGCAACGAGAGCGACGATGGCCCCAATGGCAATGCCCGCGGCGCCTTTTCGCAACTGCTCGCGCTCGTGGTCCTCGACGCGGCGTCCGAGGAGGCGGATGTCACCGGAGAGCCCTGTCGCCAAGTGGTTCGTCTTGATCACGAGGCCCCGCGTCTCGACGACCTCGCGCTTCAGGTCGCGGAGGAGCTCTTCGGTTTCCGTGTTCATGAGCGGCGGACGCTAACACGTGCTGAAATGCAGGGAAAATTCGCAGCGGATTCGCCCGATCAACGACTTGCAGCCGAAAGATTCGCCTCCGCAGTGACATCGTCGCCCGCTCCCTTGCTCCGGTGCCGGGGGCCGTGGTAGGCGCGCAGCCATCATGCAGACGACCGACATCCGCAAGGGCCTCAAGATCCAGATCGACGGCGTGCCTTTCTCCGTCGTCGAGGCCCAGTTCGTGAAGCCCGGCAAAGGTCAGGCGTTCGCCCGTTGCCGCATCCGCAACCTCGTGACCGCCAACGTCATTGAGCGCACGTGGAAGTCCGGCGAAGCGGTGGAAATCGCTGACATCGAGGACCGCAAGATGTCCTTCTCGTGGGAAGAAGAAGACACCTTCGTGTTCATGGACGCCACGACCGGCGACCAGGTTCACGTGGAGAAGAACAAGCTCGGCGACGAGTCGCGGTTCATCTGCGAGGGCCTCGAGTGCGGCGTGACCTTCTTCAACGGCAACGCCATCGGCGTCGAGCTTCCGCCAAACGTCGTGCTGCAAGTGGCGACGAGTGAGCCGGGCATCAAGGGCGACACGGCCTCGGGCGCGACCAAGCCTGCGACCCTTTCGACGGGCGCGGTTGTCAACGTCCCTCTCTTCATCAAAGAAGGCGAGTGGGTACGCATTGAGACTGCATCCGGGTCATACCTAGAACGAGTCAACCGCTGATCGCTGCGCGGTCCTGCGGCTGCACGCCACAAGTCGTCGGGCGGCTGTCCTCGCCGTACAGAGAGTACGGCTGCGGGCATCCGTCCTAGCCTTGCGTCGTTCGCTCGCAGGCCCTCTCCGCTTTTGTACGCATCTGTTCGCGTGTCTTGGGCGCTTGGGGGCGCGTGCTTCGCTTGCGGTGAGAGTGGGGCGCTTGGGCGCTTGCTTCGCTTGCGCCGGGAGTGGGGCGCTTGCTTCGCTTGCGCCTAGAGTGGGCAGCGCTTGCTTCGCTTGCGCCGAGAGTGGGGAGTTGGGCGCTTGCTTCGCTTGCGGTGAGAGTGGGGCGCTTGCTTCGCTTGCGCCGAGAGGGAGTGGGGACGCTTGGGCGATTGGGCGCTTGCTTCGCTTGCGGTGAGAGTGGGGCGCTTGCTTCGCTTGCGGTGAGCGGGCGTGGGGACGCTTGTATTCTGCAAAAGGCTTGGTTTTTTCGGCTGGGCCGGAAGCCTTGTCTTTTGTGCTGTGGACCGTTGAAGTTGGACGCTTGGAGCCCCAATATCGACGGCGATGTTTAGGTTCGCTGCGGTTCTTTTTGCCCTTGCTGCTCTGTCTTGCGCCCAAACCAAAGACGGTGCTTCTGCGCCCGTTACGGGTTTGCCTGCCGAAGTCGACGATCGTGCGCTGCCTTGCGCCGTGACCGACGTGCTCGACAAGAAGTGCCGCACTTGCCACGAGCGTAAGCCCGCGTTTGGTGCGCCCATGGCGCTCGTCACCCGTGATGACCTGCTTGCTCCGCTCCCAAGCGACCCGACGAAACGCGCGATCGATGGCGTTCTTGCGCGCGTTCATGGTGCGCTCAAGCCCATGCCTCCGGCACCCCTTGAGTTGCTTTCGGACGCGGAAAACGCTGCACTTCAAAGCTGGGCGGCCGCTACTCCCGAGGGCGCGTGCAAGACCCAATTGGTCGACGCTCCGAGCCCCGTGAGCGGGTCGCTCGACTGCACGCCGGACCTCACGATCGCTCCCGCAACGCCTTACGAAATGCCCGCGACGACGACGAACCAATACGTTTGCTACCGCGTCGACGTCGACAGCGCGGAACCTCGTCAAGTGATCGGCATGGAGCCGCTGCCCGACAACCACAGCATCTTGCACCACGTGCTTCTTTTTCGCGTGGACGACGAAGCCGAGGCCGCGAAGGTGAGCACGACGCCGGCGCGATGCGACGCGATGCGAAGCACGTTCTGGACGTTCATGTACGGATGGGGGCCTGGCACCGGACCCATGAAATTGCCGCCGAACGTGGGCATCAATCAGCCGACGAAGGCCCATTACGTCGTGCAGCTTCATTACAACAACGCGCAGCACGTTGGCGGTCAGCGCGATGCCACGGGCTTCAAGTTCTGCACCACGAATCAGCTGCGGCCCTTCGAGGCGGACGTCCTCGCGTTCGGCACCGAAGAGATTCGCGTACCCGCAAAGGGAACCTATTCGGTGAGCTGCGATTGGACGATTCCCGACACCGCCGCCGACGGCATTCACATCCTCGCGATGAACCCGCACATGCACGGCGGGGGCACCGCGATCGAAACGAGCTTCCTTCGCCAGACGGGCGAGACCACGTTTGATGAGCCAAAAACCTTGGCAAAGATCGACCCGTGGAATTACCAGGACCAGCAGTGGGGGCCCGTGTCCGAGGTTCTCCACCCCGGTGACGTCGTGCGCCATCGCTGCGCCTACAAGAACGACACGTCGCGCACCGTGAACTTCGGGGAGAACACCGAAGACGAGATGTGCTTCGGCTTCACGCTGTATTACCCGAGAATTAAGGCGGCTTACTGGAACTGGGCCTACCCAAGCCTTCAGTCCATCTGCACCACCGGAAGGTGACGCGAAGCTCTGCCCCGCGCTCGACGGGGCCAACGATGGCGCCCATTGTGCCGACCACGCGCGTCGGCTATTCGATCGAGGAGCGAGGTCTCCCATCGAAATTCATGGAAATACAGCCGGTCTAGCTCCTGCCGCCATCAAGGCGCTTGAGCGCATCTACCGCCGTCGTGCGCCATCGACGAACATCACGAGTCCCGAGCTCACGCGCTCACTCGTTGAGGCGAGCGCCGAGACGGGGAGACAAGTGGGCGCCCTCGTGCACCGCTCGGGCCAGGTGGACTTCGTGGTGGTCGGCGACGCGGGAAAGCTCTTCCTCCCGGACATCGGTCGTTTTCGCGCGGCGGAAGGTCGACTGCGCGGTCTTCGCCTCGTGCACACGCACTTGCGCGGAGAAGGCCTCACGCGCGACGACCTCGTGGACCTCGTGCGGCTGCGCCTCGACATGGTGGCGGCCATTCAGATCGCGCACGACGGTGACCCGCGAAACATCGTGTATGCGCACCTCGTTCCCACCACGGTCGAGAACGAAGTGCCCTATCGCGAGGTCGGTCCGGTGCCGATGGCGCACCTCGACGTGGACGTCGCGAACCTCGTCGACAACCTCGAAGCGGAGTTTGCGAAACGAAGTCGCGCCCGATCCGTTCGCGCGAAAGACGGCCGTGCCATCCTCATTCACGTCGCCAAGCGCGGCAAGGGGACGAACGACGCCGACGAGAGCATGCGTGAGCTCCGTGAGCTTGCGCGCACCGCGGGTGTCGAGGTGGTTGACGCCATCATCCAATTTCGCGACGCCATCGACGCGAAGTTCGTCATGGGCAAAGGCAAGCTCGACGATGTGATCATTCGCGCCATGCAGCTCGACGCGGAAGTCCTGATTTTTGACAGGGATTTGTCCCCTGCACAGGCCGCGTCGATCGCCGGCGTTTCGGACCTCAAGGTCATCGACCGCTCGCAACTCATTCTCGACATCTTCGCGCAGCGAGCCGAGTCGCGCGACGGCAAGCTTCAAGTCGAGCTTGCTCAACTCAAGTACGCGATGCCTCGCCTCGGTCAAAAAGACGACTCGCTCTCGCGCCTTACGGGCGGCATCGGTGGTCGCGGTCCCGGCGAAACGAAGATTGAAATCGGCAAGCGCCGCGCAAAAGATCGCCTCACTCATCTTGAGTCGCAGCTGCGCAACTTGGGCAAGCAGCGTGAGCAACGTCGTCGCCGTCGTGCGCGCCGCGACGTGCCCTCGGTGGCCATCGTCGGTTACACAAACGCGGGAAAAAGCACGCTTCTGAACACCTTCACGGGGGCTCGCGTCTTCGCGGAGGACAAGCTCTTCGCGACGCTCGAGACACGCACAAGAACCCTCTACCTGCTCTCGGACGAAGAAAACGGAACAGGCGAGAGCCTCGTCCTCACCGACACCGTGGGCTTCATTCGCAGGCTGCCAAAGGACCTCTTCGCTGCCTTTCGCGCCACGTTCGAAGAGGCCGCCGATGCGGACCTGCTCCTCCACGTGCTCGACGCATCGGACGACGCTCTCGAGGTGCACATGACGACGACGCAAGAGCTGCTCAAAGAGCTTGAGCTCGACGGCATCGAACGGTGGATCGTGCTCAACAAAGCCGATCGTTGCGAACCTGAGCGATTGGCCGCACTTGAGCGAGCCCACGAAGGCGCCATCGTCATCCACGCAAGCGAGGCCGCGGGCATTGTTCCGTTGCGTGAGCGCCTCGTGCAATGGTCCCGAGAGCATCGCGCGAAAGAGCAAGCCGAACCTCGCGACGACGACGACGCGGTGAGCGACGAGACCCACACGGAGAGCCTCGTGCCCGCGTTCGAAATGCCCGACGAGCGTCCTTGGCCGGCGACGGTTTTCGACGACGTGTAGCCGAAAGCTTTCGGACGATCCGATGACGCAACGCAGAACCGCCGTTGCGTTGTCGTGATTCCGTCGAGGCGCGCGACGAAGTTCGCTAGCAGCCCAAAGTCATGAGCGACTCGTCGACGACCTTTCGGGCTGCGCGCGGTACGGATATTTCCTGCAAAGGGTGGATCCAAGAAGCTGCATTGCGCATGCTCCTGAACAACCTCGACAGCGAGGTTGCCGAGAGGCCGGGCGACCTCGTCGTGTACGGCGGCACAGGCAAGGCCGCACGCAACCACGCGTGCCTCGACGTCATCGTTCGTGAGCTTCGTGACCTTGGCAACGACGAGACGCTCCTCGTGCAGTCGGGCAAAGCGGTTGCGCGGTTTCGAACCTTCGAACACGCGCCGCGCGTGCTCATCGCGAACTCAAACATGGTGCCGAACTGGGCCAACTGGGATGAGTTTCGTCGCCACGAAGCGCTCGGCCTCACGATGTACGGGCAGATGACCGCCGGCTCGTGGATCTACATCGGAACCCAAGGAATTCTCCAGGGAACCTGGGAGACCTTTTGCGCCGCGCGCAAGCGTTACGAGGCGCGCACCGCGAAGCGAACGATGCCGTGGGTTCTCACCGCAGGCCTCGGCGGAATGGGCGGCGCGCAGCCTCTCGCGGCCACGCTCGCGGGCATGAGCTGCCTTGCCGTCGACGTGGACAAGTCGCGCATCGAAAAGCGCATCGAGACTCGCTACGTGGACGAAGTTGCCGACTCGCTTCTCGACGCTCTCGCGCGCATCGACCGATCGATTCGCGAGGGCAAGCCCGTGAGCGTCGCGCTTTGGGGCAACGCCGCCGACGTGTATCCGGAGCTCGTCGCCATGGGCCGAATTCCCGACCTCGTCACCGAGCAGACGAGCGCCCATGACCCGCTAAATGGCTACGTTCCGAGCGGCATCGACCTCGACGAAGCAGAGGCGATGCGCTTGATGGAACCGCAGGCCTACGTGCGCCGCTCGTTCGAGTGCATGGCCGTCGAGGTGGGCGCGATGCTTCAAATGAAGCGTCAAGGGGCCGAGGTCTTCGACTACGGCAACAACATCCGCGCAGGGGCGAAACGTGCAGGATGCACGGAAGCATTTTCCATCGAGGGCTTCGTGCCTGCGTACGTCCGGCCGCTCTTCTGTGAAGGGAAGGGACCGTTCCGCTGGGTGCCACTTTCCGGTGACCCGGAGGACCTGCGCGTGACCGAAGACGCGCTTTGCGAGGCCCTTCCGGAGGCGACACGGTTCAAGGAGTGGATCGGTCTCGCGAGGGAAAGAGTTGCCTTTCAGGGGCTTCCCGCGCGCATCGGTTGGCTTGGCTACGGCGAGCGCGCGAAGGCGGGCCTCGTGATGAACGACCTTGTGCGCCGAGGCAAAGTGAAAGCCCCCATCGTCATCGGGCGCGACCACCTCGACTGCGGTTCGGTGGCGAGCCCCAATCGTGAGACCGAGGCCATGAAGGACGGCTCCGATGCGATTGCCGACTTCGCGATCCTCAACGCGCTCGTGAACGTGGCTGCGGGCGCGAGTTGGGTGAGCTTTCACCACGGTGGCGGCGTCGGCATGGGGTACTCGCTGCACGCAGGCATGGTCGTCGTTGCCGATGGAACGGCAGGCGCCGACGAGCGATTGGAGCGCGTTTTGACGAGCGATCCAGGCATGGGCGTGATTCGCCATGCGGATGCAGGATACACGGAAGCCGTCGACTTCGCCGCGAAGTCAAACGTGCACGTGCCCCATCGCGCGTGAGCGGTTCGCGTGAGCGGTTCGCGTGAATCGTCGCAACGAGCCGTGGCCCGTTAGGTCGACGGTTCTTCGGGGTAGTGACTGAAGGCGACGCGGCGTCCGTCCGGGTCGCGGAAGTAGGTCGTGAACGTTGTCTCGCCCTCCACCACAATCTTCGCAGCGGCGAGGGTGTTGTGCGCCGATCGTCTTTCGTTGGCGGTGACGCGAAACGCGACGAGGTCCATCGACGTGCTCGCGATGAGGGTTTCTCCTGCTTCCGCGCGCTCGATCATGACGATGCCCTCGCCAAGCGCGAACCAAACGCTTCGGCCCTCGGTGCCGCCAGGACGCGGCGCGAGGCCGACGATGTCCCGATAGAAGGTCGCGAGGCGTTCGACGTCGTGGGTGCGGAAGGCGAGGTGATGCAGAACGCGCGGGGCCATGCTCCGATGCTCGCCCATGAGCACTGCGTCTTCCAGCGCCTCGACGCCAACCCCCGTTCTCGTTGCCACGCACGGGCATTGCCTTGATGGGCTCCTGTCGGCGACGCTCTTCACGCGTCTGCTTCGGCACGTCGAGGGCCCGCGTCCCCTGGCATTTTCCTACCGCGCGTGCGGCTATGGCCCTGAAGAGAACGGCGTTCCCGAGGCCGCGCTGGCGGGCGAAATCAACGCGATTCTCGACTACCGCTACTCGGCGTCGCAAAAGCTTACCTGGTACTTCGACCACCACGTCTCGGCGTTCGTTGGCGACGATGAGCGCGCTTCGTACGCGGAGCGGGCACCCGGTGGTCGCGCGTTTCACGATGGCACTTATGGCTCGTGCACGAAGCTCATCGCCGACATCGGGGCGAAGCATTTTGACCTTTCCCCCGAGCCCTTCGCGGAGATGATCCACTGGGCGGATCTCATCGATGCCGCGCGCTTTCCAAACGCCGCGATGCCTGTCGAAAAGCGTGAACCGGCGCTGCACTTGATGGCCGTTGTCGAGCGCTATGGTGATGAAGACTTCATCACCCGGTGGGTGCCGCGGCTGCTCGAAGAGCCGTTTCTTCTCGCGTCGGACTCGGAAGAGGTGCGTGCACTCTACATGCCTATGGGCGCCGAGCAAGACCGCTTCGTCGAGCTCGTGAAGGCGCGGGCCAAAGTTCACGGGCCGGTCGTCGTGGTGGACCTTGGCGACGAGCTTCTCGACGCCGCGTCGAAGTTCGTGACGTACGCCCTCTACCCCGACTCGCTCTACAGCATCGTGCTCACGCGCTCCGCGTCGAAGTGCAAGATAAGTGTAGGATACAACCCGTGGGCGCCCGAGCCACGCCGCCACAATATCGCGGCCATGTGCGAGCGTTTCGGCGGTGGAGGGCACCCTGTTGTTGGGGCCGCTTCGACGAAGGCCGACGAACTCGACAAGGCCCGCACCATCGTCGACTCGTTCGTGGCCGAGTTCTGCGCGTGATCTCGTCGTGGCTTCCGGCGTTTCGGTTCGTGGCCCATCGTGGAGGTCGCGGACCGGGTTGGCCTGTCGAAAATACCATCGCGGCGTTCGACGAAGCCCGGCGTCGCGGAGCGGTGGCCATCGAGTTTGACGTACGCACGACCGCCGATGGTGAGGTCGTCGTCGCCCACGACGTGGACCTCGTTCGTATCGCCGCCGATGATCGCACGGTCGCGAGCCTGACGCGTTCCGCCCTGGAAAAGCTGCCACTTCGTGATGGTTCGAGCGCGATTCCCTCGCTCGAAGAACTCGTCGCATGGGCGAACGAACATCGGGTCGCGATGAACTGCGAACTCAAACACGACGTTCCCTCGCGCCGGTTGCTCACGAAGAACACGGCGAAGCTTCTCGCCGCCGCAACGGTGCCTCTGCTCGTGAGTTCGTTCGACCCGGTGACCCTTGCGCTCTTCGCACGGCAAGCGCCCGAGGTGCCTCGCGCGCAATTGACTGAGTTCAAGCAGGGTTTCGAACGCGAGCTCATTCACCGCTTCGCGAAGCCTCCGTTCGTGCAGGTCGTTCATCCCGAATACTCGGAAATTGACGAGGAATTCGTTCGACGCGCCAAGGAGCGCGACCTGCGTATTGGCACGTGGACGGTGAACGCTCCCGCACGCGCGGCGCAACTTCTCGCCCTTGGTGTCGACTACATCATCACCGACGACGTCGGCGCGATGGCCCACCTCACGGCGAGTTGACCTCACCCGCGTCGACGCATCGAAGGACTTCGCGGCGAAAGCCCTCGGGTCGCGCGAGCGTGAACGAGCTGTCCACGAGCGGGGGATTCCACGCGGCGTCGTGCAGGTCGAGTCGCAACGAGGCGTGACGCTCGGGCAGTGTCAGCACCACCCGCAGCGGAAGCGTTGCACCGCAGGCCGGTCCCGATGGCGGCACGGGATCGTCGATTCCATCCGGGTCCACGAGGGCAGGGGCGAGAGGCGCGGGGGCGTGCTTGTCGGTCTCGAGACGCCAGAGAACGCGGCTCCCGATGCGCACCTCCGCGTCGCGCAGCGAGAACGATTGCTGAAACCACGGCGAATCGCGACGCTCGGACGCCACGTCGAGGTGCACGACTTCTTGAAGGTCTCCGCCGTCGAACACGAGCTCCCACGCGCCGTCGTTCGTCCACGCGAGAGACGATTTGCTGTGCACGATGACGGGCACCGAGCCTCGCAACACCGACACGAGCAGGTCAGGCGGAATCGGAAGCCCGAGCCATGCTTGCAAAGTGCATGCATCATTTGGACCCTCGGAGAAGACTCGGTTTCGAGGGTCCACGGCGGACATCTGTTCGCGCGCCGCGAGTTGAAGGAGCGCGACTCCGAACGTCGTGTTGACCTCGAGGCGAAGGCTTCGCGGTTCGGCGACGAGGAGTTGCGCATCGCCACGAAACGAGGCGGTCGGAGTCACGAGGGTGAGCGTGGCTTGGGCGCGCGTAGAGAACCCGCAACCGCGGTCAAAACGCAGGGCGGCTACCGCATGCTCGGCGGACGGCGGCGCGCTCTTCGGGGGAGCCATCGCCGCGCATCCTGTGAGAACGGTCGACGCTAGGAGCGCGAGGCGGAGGGCAGCCACTTGTCGAGGCATCGTGCGAGCGCGTCGAGTTTGACGGGCTTGGTGACGTAGTCGTTCATGCCCGAAGCGAGGCACTTTTCGCGATCGCCGGTCATCGCGTTTGCGGTCATGGCTACCACGACGAGGTCGGCGTTCTTGGTGCCCGACGAGCGCAACGTGGACGTGGCTTCGTAGCCGTCCATTTCCGGCATTTGGCAGTCCATGAAGACCATGTCGTAGGTCGTGTCGGCGATGCGCCCGAGGGCGGCGCGGCCGTTGTCCGCAACCTCGACGTCGCAGCCCAATTTCTCGAGCATACGAACGGCGATCTTTTGATTGATCGGGTTGTCTTCGGCGACGAGCACGAATGGGCGTTTGGCCACGGCAGGCGCTTCCGTGGGGATGCCATCGGCTTGCGGGCTGCCCATGGTTGCGGGCATGAGCGTTTCGGCCTGAATCGCCGAGGGGCGAAGCGAACGTCGCGGAGGCTGGATCGAATGCCGCGAGACGAGCGCCGGGCGCCGTTCGCCGCGAAAGGCCATGATGGCGGTGATCAGCGCTTCTTGCAGTTGCCGCACGCGCGTGGGCCGCGGAAAGTGAGCCACGAAGCCGGACTCCACGAGCACCGCCGCGTCTCCGCGTTCACCAAGCGCCGTCATGAGGACGAACTTCGTGGGCGCCTGCGCGAGCACTTGCCGCACGGCCTTCATGAAGTGCTCGGCACCTGAATCGGTGCGTGAGCCCACAATGGCGACTGTGTACGGACTTCCCATGAGCACCGACTCGTGGAGCTCGGTCATGGCCTCGTGGGTCTTGCCCACCGCCACGACGGTCAGGCCTGCCGACTCGAGAAGCGTCGTGAGGACGTTGCGCGTCTCCTGGCTTTCTTCGAGAATAAGCGCACGCAGTGTGCCGTCGGTCGGAACGATGAGTTCCACCGCGCTCCCTTCGAGGTCGGGCTCGAAGGGAAGGTCGATGTTGAACGAGGAGCCAGCGCCGACCTCGCTCTCGACCGTGATGTCACCGCCCATGAGCCGGGCGAGGTTGCGTGCGATCGATAGGCCGAGGCCCGCTCCGCCGAAGCGACGGGTGGTCGAGGCGTCGGCCTGCGTGAACTTGTCGAAGATGCGTTCGAACTGGTGAACGGCGACGCCGACGCCGGTGTCTTTTACGCAAATGCGCAGGTGCGGCGTGTCCTTCTCGTCGCGCGCGAACCCGACGTCGATGATGACGTGGCCCTTCGGCGTGAACTTGATCGCGTTGCTCACGAGGTTCAGCAGAATTTGACGAACGCGCGAGAGGTCGCCGACGAAGCGCGTGGCCATGCGGTAGCGGCAGCGCACGACGAGATCGATGCCGCGCTCGGTGGCGCGCGACGCGTGCATGTCCGCGATGTCTTCGACGAGCTCCACGACGTCGAACGGTGCGGGGTCGATCGCGATGTACCCGGATTCGATTCGCGAAACGTCGAGGATGTCGTTGAGCAGCGTGAGGAGCGCATCGGCGGAGCGTTGAATCGTCGTGAGAAAATCCGCCTGATCGATGCTCAGGTCCGTGTCGGCGAGAAGCTGTGCAGCGCCGATGACACCGTTCATGGGCGTGCGAATCTCGTGGCTCATGTTGGCCACGAACTCGCTCTTCGCGCGGCTCGCGGCCTCGGCTTGCTCTTTGGCGTCGCGAAGTTCGCGGTCCGCGCGGAGGCGTTCGCTGATGTCGCGCACGACGGCGATGGCTTGGCGCGCGCCGAAGGGAATGATGCGCACTTCGAGAGCCAGGCCCATGGGGGCGCCCGCATCGTCAAAGTGTCCAGAAGCCCGCGTTTGCAGGCAGGCTTCCAAGGTTTGCGTCGCCTGGCCGCGAGCGTCGTCACTGAACGCAGCGAGGAATGGGTCGCCGCTCACGAAGCGGGGCCTCAACGCTTCGGGCACATTTCGGCCGAGGCGCACGTCGTCCACGCGGCCGTTTTCATCGATGCGCACGACCACGTCGGGCAGCGTTTCGAGCATCGCATGGAGCTCGTCGTTCGTTCGCGCGAGGGCGGCGCGTGCGTGACGCTCGTCGGTGATGTCGAGAAGGATGAGGCTTGCACGTGGTTCGCCTCGACCCATCGGGTCAACGAACGCCAGGTTTGCCGCGAAAGTTCGAGGGCCGCGGAGCGTGTGAGCGTCGAACTCGAAGCGCACCGCTCGCTCTTGCTGCAAGCACGACGACACCATGAAGCGCCAGCGCTCGGTGGTGTTGCGATCGAAGCCCGCATCGTCGGCGGTGAACGCGCGATCGTCGTCGCGCTCGTGCTTCGCAAGGTGCCGAAGGGCGCCATTCGACGAGAGAAAAACCACACGATGGCCGCGGAGCGTGACCGTTCCGAGCATCACGTCGGTGGCTTCGTAAAAGCCTTGAAGCAGAAGCTCGCGCTCTTGGATGGCCTTCGACGCGCTCACGCGCTCCCACACACGGGCGACTTGGTGCCCAATGAGCATCGACAAGCTTAGGACGGAGGCGTCATTCGGCGCGTGGGTCGGCGAGAGAAACTCACCGACCGCAACCAGTTCATCGTGGTGAAAAACAGGGAACGCGAAGCCCGAGTGAAGGCCTTGTTTGCGAACCTCTTCGCCGCGTGCCGCGCTCAATTCGCAGGCGAGGTCCTCGGACCACGTCGCATCACGGGTCTGCTCGACGACGCGCAAGAGACCTGCGCGGTCGACGCGTCCGGCGCCCTCTGTCGCGAGGCGAAAGGCGTGCATTCGGTCGGGTTCGTCCAGGTACCAAACGCCCGACGAACGAAAGTCGCCGCTGTCTTCGTCGACGACGAAGAAGTGCCCCACCGGCCAGCCCGCGATGCCCGCGACGAGCTGGAGCGCGTAAAGCATCATGTCTTCGAGCGACACGCTTTCCGAGGCCATCGCTGCGGCGCGCTGAAGCAATTGCGCTTCGAGGGCCTGCGCGAGAATCGCGTTCTCGACGTTCTTTTCGTCTGTGACGTCTTCGGCGATGAAGCTCCAGCGCGCCGCTTCGTCGATGCGCTGGATGCTCACCGCGAGAATCTGAGGACCCTCGAAACCGTCGAGGGTGACGTCCACCTTCATCGGCTGGCCGCGCAGGGAGCATGCCCCTGTGGCCATGAGAAGCTCTTCTCTCGCTTTTTCCGCTGCGGTGTCGCTTCGGCCCGCGAAAATAGGGTGGTCGATCGTCCCGAACCATTGGCGAGCAGCGGTGTTGGCCGAGCTGAGAATGAGTTCCGAGCCGGTGAGGGTTCCGATGCCCATCGTCGACTGTTCGAGCGCGTCGCTGTCGAGGCTTGCGCCGACGGATCGCGAGCCGCGCGCCGGGTCTGCCGCAAGCGTGTCGGTTGCTGCGGCAACGTCGTCGTCGTCGATAGGGCGACCGCAGACCAACATGCCGATGACTTGTTCGCCCGCTCGGTCCGCGAGCGCGAGACGATGAAAGCGAGAGCCTTCCGCGTCGAGGCTGTCGATCGCGCGACCCGTGCCCGAAGCGATGGCGGCGTCTGCGAGGCCAGGAAGACTGGCCAGCAGGTCTCGCCGTGACGCAAGTTCGACATTTTCCGCGAAATCATAGGCGACGACGGACCAGTGCCCGGCCGCGAATCGAAGCGCAGCCATGACGCTCGCACCGCGACCTCGTCGCGCCAGTCGCAGCGCGGGGTCTGTGGTGGCGTGGGCCGCTACGTCGCGCGTCGAAAGCGCGTCCGATGCGGTGCCTTCATCGAAAAACAGAATCGACGCGCTCGGACGTGCGTCGGGCAGATGAACCATGGGATCCCCGGGGCGTGAACAGCGTCAAGCGTATCGGAAAATCAACGGTTCGTAAGCGCGTTACGCGCTTGCACGTTCAATCGGGCTCGCTAAGTTCGCATGCATGCTGAAAGCTACGGCTCTTCCCCTTTTTTTTCCCCTCGCGCTTGTTTCCTCAATGTCGGCCGCAGCCCCGCTCAAGGTGAAGGACGCGTCGATTGCGTTCTCCGTCAAGGCGAATATCGGCATGGTCATCGACGGTACGACGTCCGCCATCGCGGTAAGCGAAGACGCCAAGAGCGTCACGCTCACGGTCGCGACTCCGACGCTCACGACGAGTCTTGAGCTGCGCGACAAGCACATGAAGGAGACGTACCTGGAGACGCCGAAGTTCCCGGAGGCGAAGCTCGTCCTCGAGAAGAGCTGCCTCGCGTTTCCCGAGGCCGGTGAGAAGTCAGGCGAGTGCCCTGGGGCGTTCACGCTTCACGGTGAGACGAAGCCCGTGACCGTGAAGTACAAGGCGAAGGTTGCGGCCGGCGCGACCGAAGTCGACGCATCGTTCGTCGCGAACTTCATCGACCACGGCGTGAAGGAGCCGAAGTACTTGGGCATTCGCGTCAAGCCAGAGGTCGACGTGAAGGCGAAGTTTACGGCGACGCGCTGAGAGCGTTTCGATTCGTTCCGTTCGGACACGAACGCCACGACGACAAGGGCCGGTCTCCGAGGGGAGGTCGGCTCTTTTCATGCGCGGGCGACGAGCGCCACGAGCGCGTTTCAATTCGAGCGAGCACCGAAGCGGGCGACCACGTCATGCGGTCATGCGCGCCTTCGCCGACGGCTCGTGCGGGATTCAGAATCGCGACGAGCGCGGGTCGTTCTCGCGGAACGTGACGCCGTCTGGGCCCGCGTTGAACCAAGGCGACGGAAAGCCGCAGCCGCTGCAAACGAGGCGGTACGCGCCGGTTGCTCCGTCGACGGAAAGCGAGAGCTGCGCACCGGTGGTGGGGCAGGTCACGACTCCGCCATTCTTGAAGCCGGCCCACGCCTCCTTGATGCCTTCAGGGTCGTCGAGAAGGCGACGTTGCTCGGCGGCGGGGCAGCGGGTGCTCATGGGCAGGGAGTTTACGCCCATCGTCGGCCAAGGGCAACCTCCGCCGGTGCGTCGCGGTGAGAGAGGCTCCGGACGTGAAAACCTCCAGTTACCCCTTCTTTTTCTGCATCTCACGCTTCGCTGCCGCGGCGATGGCACCGGGCACCGATCGGCTCGTGGCGATGCGCTTCAGGTCCGCCTCGCGCAGCGTCAGCAAGATTCGCATCGCGATGGGGAGCGGCGTCCTCGGGTTCTGAGTGAGCACCACTTTGATGGGGTAGGACTTCATCCAATCGCGGCTTTCGCCGATGGTTCGAATGACGTCGCTTGAGACGCTCCGATTCGCGGCGATGCGCAGAACTTCGTTCTCTTGGATGCGAGGGCTCGTGATGGCCGCATCCGCCACGAGGCGGTTCGTGTCGCGTACGAGAATCGCGCGCTCTTCCCCCGTGCCGATGGTGGCGCGGCGAATTTTTTGAGCAACGGAGAGAGTCTCAAGAAACTTTCGAAGGGGAAGCACGCGTCGCTCGTCGGTCTCGACGTCGGCCTCCGGAGGTGGCGCTTCGAGCGCGATGCAGAGCTCCTGAATGGTTGCATCGACCGCCTCGTTCGGCAGCGCGTTTACGCCGCTTGCATCGTCCGCGTGCGGCGACGTGGATGAGGAAATATCCTGAACATCCACGCCTGGTTCATGCGCGGTTGCTGCGGGTGATTCGGAGGACTCAACGGAAACACGCGAGGCGATTTCGTCGCACCGTGCACGAAGCGCGGGCGTGCTCTCGACGTGCGACGCGAGTGCCCGAAGTGCCCGCGGACTCGTGCCGAGCACCGCGTCGATAGCTGCAAGATGCATGAGTGCATCGATATGTGCATTCTTCACGATTGACTCGCGAAGCGCGTCCGTTGCGAACGGGTGACGAAAGAGCTCGCAAAGGGAATCGGGGTGAAGGGCGATTCCCGCGTGAACGAACGCGAGGGCGGCCTCGTTTGCCGCGTTGCGGATCGCGGTTTCAAGCGGTCCCTTGGGCGGCGCGGACGCAAATGCAAGCGCCGCAGTGCGAACCGCCGGGTCATCATCGGACACGAGCGCGAGAGCCACGAGGACAACCTCGGCCGGGGCAAGCGCGGGCGCCAGTCCACGTGCCGCGAGCATTCGCAAGGGTTTCGGCGACGTGGGGTCGACGAGCTTCTGCGCCAACGGGGAGAGCGCGAGATCGACGACGGACATGGCCGTACCGTAACGGACAAGCCTGCCGGTCGCAGCGCCATCGGCGAGGGTAATTTTGCAGTGACGGTGCGTTGCGCCATGGGCAACCGAATCCCCTCTGGCTGGATACGCGCACCACGGCTACGGTCGCGGCCGCGAGGCCTTACAATGACGACCGAAGACACTACGACGCCCATTCACGCCTTCGTTCGCAGCGATATCGTTCGCTCGGCGTTCCTTGCGCCCCTTGAGGCCAGCGGCTGGGCGATCGCGACACTTCGCGACTCCTCGGATCTTGCGGCGCTGCTTCGCGACACGACCTTTGCGGTGCTCGTGGTGGACTCGGCCGCAGCACCGGCGATGCCCGGTCCTTGGGTTCAAGGCATCTTTGTGGGTACCGGCGACGCTCCGGACGGCCTCGTGGCGCGGCCTTTTTCGACCCCTGTCGGGCAGCTTGCCGCGGATCTTCGGCGCCTAGCCTTCGTGGCCCAACTTGCGGCGCTCCGTGCGGCGAGGGTTCACCAAGCGCGCGGTTTTCTCGAAGACGTTGCGTTGCGCTCGGCGCTCGCGGCGCTCGTGGGCCGAAAGGCGAGCGGGACGATTCGCTTTCATAGTGTCCGCGGCGAAGGCTGCATTTACGTCCGTGACGGACGAATCATCGACGTCGAGGCCGCTGGGCTTCGAGGCGAAGAAGCCCTTGCTCGCTTGCTCGCGTGGACCGAGGCGACGGTTCACGTGGCGGAAGGCAGCGTCCTCGGCGACGCCCTGATGACGCGCGCCACCGACGACGTGTTCGCGGAAGCGGAGCGCATGGCCTCCACCGTTGCCGCGGCGCTCGTACTCCTTCCGAAGCCAGGAGTTTTGCTCGAACTTGAGCGCTTCGTTGCCGTGAGCATCGTTCCGCGCCCGAGCGAAGATCTGGAAAATCTTCTGAACCTCATCGACGGCACGCGCGACATCAACGCGCTCCTCGATGCGTCGCCGTTTGACGATGCGTCCACGGCACGCACGCTCGCACGCTTCGCCCAAGGTGGAGCCCTTCGCGCCGCAGGAACGACAGCAAATGTCGAAGAGGTTTCTCCTCCGAGCGTCGCGCTCGTGGCGCGCCACGCAGGCGTCTCGCTTCCTCAAGTCATGCTCGAAGACGACGCTCCGGCGCCAGCGAGCGACAGCGGTGCGGCTCCATCCGACACGGACGGGTCAACGACGGCACCGATTGGTGCGATGACGCCCGTGGGGCTTTTCGCAGCCGCGGCCGAGTCGCCGGACGCGCCGGGAACGCACGTGCTTCGTGACGCAACCCCGATGGCGCCAGGCGTCGAAGTGAACGAAGTCGCCGCGACCGCATCGGCACCGCGACGGACGCCGATTTCCGTGGAAACGCCCGCGAAAGCAGCTCTTGACGCTGCCTTTCGAAAGGCCGCCCAAGAATCGCAAGCGGCCTTGGCGGCGAACGATGGTTCTACGCCCACGCGGCGCTCGACCCCTCCTCCCGTGAACGGTCGCGCGCTGCAGCTCGTCGGAATCATCGCGGCGGCCGCCATCGCGCTTGTTGCGATCGTTGGCATCAAGGGCGCTTCGTCGACGACGCCTGCGCCGAAGGTCGAACCCGTTGCCGCTCCGGCCCCTTCGCCCGCCTTTGTGGCACCCGCCGCAGTCGCGGAAGCGCCTCCTGCTCTCGTGGATATTCCCACGCCAGCCGACGTCGAGGATGCCGCGACGGAAGCGACTCCGGTTGCCTCGGCCGTTCCCGCGACTCCGCCTGTTGCCGCGACGCCAGCTCCCGTGAAGCCCTCGGCCGCGAACGGTTGGGGCGCGCATCCTGCGGGTGGTGCCGCGCTCGTGCCGGGGGTCAAACTTCCGCCTGGGCATCTGCAGAAGGCGAAGGACTTCCTCGATCAGGGAAACTTCGTGAGCGCCACCGTCGAAGCTCAGGCGGTGGTTCAGAGCGACCCAACGCAAGCCGAAGGGTGGCTCGTCCTCGGGGCTTCGGCGCAAGCGCAGGGCAAAGACTCGGAAGCCAAGCGTTTCTTCGGCGAATGCGTTCGTCGCGGTCGCGGTGCGGCCGTTGCAGAATGCAAGCAGTTCGCGCAGTGAGCCAGTGAGCCAGTGAGCCGGTGCGCGTGAGGCTTACGCGCGGCGGTCGCTGTCGGCCGCGCGTGGGTCGAGTGCCATCACAAGAAGGTTTCCCGCGACGTTCGCAACCACGACTCCGGTCGCTGCGACCACGACCGCCGCGGAGATCACCATCACGTCTCGGCCGAGCAGGCCCTCCACGGCGAGCGACCCGAGACCCGGCCAGCGGAAGAGCCTTTCGGTGAGCACAGCTCCGCCCACAAGCGTGCCTGCGTCGAGACTGGCCATGCCGATGAGATGGGCCGCGACCTGCCGATTCCCGTGCCTCCAGAGCGCACGGGCGGGGCTGTCACCGCGTGCGATGGCGGCAATGACGAAGGGCGCTCGCTCGAGTTCCTTCCATCGCTCGTGCGCCACGGCGACGTAGGGGCCGACCACGGTCGCGGTGAGCGTGGCCACCGGAAGCACAGCGGAGCGCAGCGTGGAGCCAAACGAGTCGAGCGACGCTTCAAGAGGAAGCCAGCCGAGTCGACGCGCGAAGACCTCATGCAGCGCGATGCCAAGCGCGAACGCTGGAACGGCCGACACGATGCGCGATGCGGGCACGAGCGAGCGGGCGCGACCGTGTTTGCGTGAGTAAAAACCCAGAAGAAGACCGAGTGACGTGGCGGCCGCCGACACCGTTACCGCGAGCGCGAGCGAAGGACCCACGCGCTGTCGAAGGAGGGCCGTCACGGGACGCCGGTACACGGTGCTGTGGCCGAAGTTCAGGTGCATCGGTCCGAGCGTTGCGCAGTCTCCGTGGTCCATCGCAATGGTTGCAGGATGCACACTGTTGCGTGCGTGCCTCGCGAGGCGCAGAAACCACGGAGCGTCGAGAAGGAGCGATCGACGAAGGGTGTCGACGTCGGCGCGCGAGGCTTGTGCACCCGCCATTGCCCGAGCGCTGTCACCTGGAAGACTGGAAAAAAGCGCGAAAGAAAGGGCCCACGCTGCGGCCACGACGGCGACAACGCGCAGGGCCGCGCGAATCATCGGTGCCGCTTTCATCGCGGCACCTCGGGCGCGCCGGGCACCATCGGCAAGGGAAGCGTGGCGCTGCTGCGCGCGAGCCAGGTTCGTTCGAGGTCCTGGATCCAAACGGGATGTGTCGCGTAATCCCTCACAAAGCCGTGATGCAGCACGACCGCTTCGGGCACGTGCGTGAAGGCGATGGGCGCGTCGTCACATACGATGCGCTGGGCGCGAACGAAGAGCTCCTTGCGCCGCACCGGATCGCGCTCCCGATGGGTATTTTCCAACAGTTCGTCGAGGTCATGGCTTGAGAAAAAGCTCGTGTTCACCGAGTCGAGATCGTCGATCGCGTCGCTTTTATAGAGCGAGTCAAAAAAGTTGCTCGGGTCCGGGAAGTCTTGCGCCCAACCCGTCGGAGCCATCGCCACCGCGCCACGCCGGTGCGTTGCCGCGAGGTACGAAGTGTACGAAACGAGTCGCGGCACGATGCGAATGCCGATCGCGGCGAGCTGCGCTTGGAGAACTTGCGAGCTCCTCTCGGCGAAGGTTCGTGCGGTGGCCAAGTAGGGAATCGGCTTCGGAATACCGCCTCGACCCGTGGCCGGATCGTAGGGAAAACCCGCGCGTCTCATGTGTTCGAGCGCGGCGCTGCGGTCGAAGGTTTGGCACACGAGCGAAGGATCGTAGCCGGCGCCACCGGGCGGAATCGGGCCCGACGCTGCACGAAGACGCACCGGATCGAGCGCAGCGACGAGCGTGCGATCGATGGCCGAGGCTACGGCGCGACGCACCTCCACGTTATCAAAGGGAGCGAGCTCCACGTTCATTCCTTCGCCCCAGAACGTCGTCGCGGCCTCTCGTTCCCGAAGCGAGGCCCAGCGCGCGTCGGCCAAGTAGCGCCTCGCGTCGTGAGCCATCAAGTCGCGCGTGACGTGAAGTTCGCCACGATCGAAGAGAATTTCCTGGGAGCGCGACGATACTTGCAGACGCCAACGAACCGCGTCGACAAGTGGATACGGGCGACGGAACCACCCATCGAAGCGCGTCAACGTGAGGCTCTCTCCGCGACGCCAATCGCCGCGTTGAAGCCGAAATGGACCCGCACCGCACGGAACGAATTCGTCGTGGCTGCCCGCGAGCGACGATGGACAGACGGGCCGCGCTTGCACGAGCGTGAGGCTTGGAAGAAACGTCGCGTCGTATTCCGTAAGCTCGAAACGAAGCGACAACGGTCCCTCGACGACGAGGCCAGAAAGCGCCTTCGTGCTGCCATTGCGGAAGGCGTCGAAGCCGCGAAGCTTCGCAAAAAGGCTCGTGCTCGTGCTG
>CAIQDA010000399.1 GCA_903870415.1 uncultured delta proteobacterium | reverse complement strand
TTCTTGAGTTCGTTGAGGATGGCGGAACTGCTGTCGGCAAGTTCGTGCATGGCATGGCTCTCTTCGTTCGAACGAGGGGGGGCGTCAGTCTTTTGAAGGCGTCGTGACGTGGTGCTGCGCGGGCAACGGAAACGGAGTTTCGCGAACGTTCGGCTGGATGACGAGGCGGAAGTAGATGAAGCCTACAAGCATCGCCGACGCGTAATAAACGGCGATTCGCGTCTGGGTTGCAACCATCGCGGCCAGGCAAACGACTGAGAGAACGAGCGCGGTGGCGGGCACGAACGGGTAGCCCGGAGCCCTGTACGGTCGCAGGAGGCGCGGCGCGGTCTGCCGCAAACGAAAGAGCGACACCATCGAGAGCGCGTACATCGTCAGCGCGCCGAAGACCGAGAGCGTGATGATCTCGCCCGTGCGTCCCGTGAGCAACGCCGCAAATCCGAGAAACATGTTGGTCACGAGCGCCGCTGCAGGGGTGTCGCGTCCGCGAAGGGTTCGACCAAGTCCGCGAGGCGCGTAGCCGACGCGTCCAAACTCGAACGTGCAGCGACCCGCGGTAATCAAGATGCCGTGGAAGGACGCGACGAGGCCGAATATGCCAATGGTCACGAGCATATGGTAGAAGACCGTGCCTTCGCCGACAACGTGCGCGAGAGCGAGAGGCAGCGGCGAATCGGACAGCTCCGTCGTGCCCGGCTTGTAGACCACCGACTCCCAACCATCGACGCCGACCGCGGCGAAGAACGTGCAGAGTGCAAGGACAACGAGCGTGCCCATCGCGAGATTGAGTCCCCGCGGCAGGTCCCGTTGCGGATTGACGGACTCTTCGGCGAGGTTCGCGACGCCCTCGATGCCGAGGTAGAACCACAGCGCATACGGAAGCGCGGCGAAGGTTCCAGCCCACCCGTGCGGCAGCGGGTTGCGAGCGAACGTTTCGAGGCGAAAACCAGGCCCAACGAAGGCGGCGACGGCAATGAAAACGAGGAGCTCGACGACCGCGAGCACCGTGACCCCAAGCTCGAAGGTGGCCGACTGTTTGACGCCAAAGATGTTGAGCGCCGTGATGGCGATGTAGGCGATCATGGCCGCGGCGGTTGGCGAGAGGCCGGGAACGAACACGTGCACGTACGCGCCGATGGCCGCCGCGATGGCCGGGGGCGCGAAGACAAATTCAATCCATTGCGCGAGGCCGCACACAAGCCCGAGCGAAGGCCCAAGCGCCTGGTGCGCGTAGACGAAAGCGCCGCCTGCACGCGGCAGGGCGCACGCGAGCTCCGCGTAGCTGGCGACGAGCGAAACGTACAGGAACGTCGCGATCACGGTTGCGGCCAAGAACCCGTACGGACCTGCTTCCGGGAGCCCGAGGTTCCACCCGAAATACATGCCCGAGATGACGTACCCGACCCCGAGCGCCCAAAGGAGCACCGGGCCGAGTTCCTTCTTCAGCGCCGCGTTGTCGCTCATGGTCGCCCGCGCCGATGGCCGAAGCCCCGGCCCCCTCATCGGTCAGGACACCACGCGGACTCGCTCGGGCGCAAGGGTTCGCACGGTGCCAGGTCATTCCCCAAGCCGCTGCAGTTCGGCGGGGCGTGGCGCGGTTCAGGTCACTTCTCGTCGAGTCGGACCAGGTCGCGCGTGCTGGGCACGGCGTTCGGTGCCAATTCGCGGAGGACGAGGTTTCGCCACCAACACACGGGGCCGTCGTTCGGAGTGGCTTCGACGAGGTCGTCGAGGACGGCGAGAGCGGATGCAAGGTCATCGTGCTTGTAGAGTGCAAGCGCTTCGGTGAACCGTTCGCGGCTTTCGACCTTCGCTCGCCGCAGAGGCTCGTCGTCGTTCGCAAAGACCTCCACGAGCTCGATTGCGTGCGATTTACCCTTCAACGCGAACGTACCAAGCACGCGCGTCTCCTGGCGTTCCTCCGGAAGAAGATGAGCTGCGACCTCGGCGCTCACGAGGACCGTGCAGCCGAGTTGCTTCGTGAGCGTCTCGAGGCGCGCGGTGGTGTTGACCGCGTCGGAGATGACAGTGGCCTCGAAGCGCTGGGCCTCGCCAATGGTGCCCATCATCACGCGCCCGGTGTGAATGCCAACGCCAATTCCAATCGACATCGTTTCGTCGACCGAAGCATGCTTCGCGCGGACCTCCCGTTGCATGGCCAACGCAGCGCGCACCGCATCAGCCGGAGACCCTGGAAAAAGAGCCATAATCGCATCGCCGATGTACTTGTCGACGAAGCCCGACTGGGCACGCACATGCGGTCCGAGCCGCGAGAGGCAATCGTTCAGAAAGCGGAATGTGTCTTCCGGAGACATACGCTCACTGAGTGACGTAAAGTTACGGATGTCCGCAAACAAGACCGTAACATCACGCACCGTCGCGTCGCCAAGTCGGGCGGTGGTGACGTCGTGATGCCCGAGGGCTTGGAGGAACTCTTGCGGCACAAAGCGTGAGATGGCGGCGTTCGTGGATGCGAGCGTTTTGGTGCGTTCGTCCACGCGAAGTTCGAGGTCACGACTCAGCGTGTCGAGCGAGCGGCGGGCCGTGAGGAGCTTCGTGCGCGAGCGAAACCCAAGTTGCGCGATGAACAAGGAGTAGAGCGCGAAGCCCCCGATGGCCGCGATGTCGGCGAGGGCGAGGTGCGGCGAGAGCTCGAAATGCGCGCCGGTGATGGCCAGCACGGCGAGGCACGACGAGGAGGCGAGGGCGAGGGACATCGCAAAGCCGAGCCATCCGCCGATGGCCGTCGCGCTGAAGATGTAGCCGAAGAAGATGAGGAAAAACGCTTGCGACCGCATGGCCGCGACGAGTGAGCCCACGGCGATTCCGTCCGAAAGCTGAATAAGGTCAGCGGCGCGGTTCGACGGGAGCACGAAGCGGAACGCATACATGACCGCCGGCCACACGACGATGGCGGCAACGAGCTCCGGGCCGCTCGCGGGAAGCGCTTGCCCGCCGCGGGCCATGAGCGCGAGAAGGAGCAGCGAGAGCGTCGAGGCGATGATGCGCGAGGGAACGTAGAGCCGGTGATGGTCCACGCGCTGCGCCGCCCGCATACGATCCGTCGCCGAGGGAG
>CAIQDA010000398.1 GCA_903870415.1 uncultured delta proteobacterium | reverse complement strand
CTGCCAAAGCTCAACGAATTCGACCGCAGCGAGCATCACCCAAAACGCGGAGCGCCATGGCCGTGCGGTTCGTGCGGCGTAAATGCTGGCCGCGGCTGTAGACAATCCAAATACCGCAGACATGGTTGGCCCAACGCACATGACGGCCTCCGCACCGGCGTGCGCGGTTCGATCGCGATAAGGGGCGCGCAGCGCTTCACCGTGCGGAAGCGAGGCGCATTGCGGTGACGCGACGTTTGATCAAACGTTTGGACACGGTCCGGCGCGCGAGTCGAGCCTTCATCGATGCCAGGTCTCCTGCGACCATCGTGCGACCGCCGTGAGGGCGTTCAACCTGGGCAATCGCTGGGGATCGAGGCGTCGGCATTGATCGATTCGCCCTTCGTCGGACGCGAAAAACTGAAAACAGCGGCCGACGAAGTTCAGAAGAATTCATCGCGAGTGGGACGTCAGCACGGTTCGATTGGATTAATGAGGGGCGAGCGGCTTCGTTCACCAACGACCGGAGCGCGGTTTGTCGGCGGTTTGTCGAAAGAGAGGTTCGCCATGTCGCGATTCGAATGGCTCGTCTCCTTTTTTGGCTATGCACTCACCGTTGCGCTCGTGCCCGTCGTGCTGCTCTCGAAGAAACGTCAGCCCGTGTCGAGCGTGGCGTGGATGCTGGCGATCGTGCTCGTCCCCATAGGCGGAGCACTCTTGTTCCTGCTGTTTGGCCTCAACCGCATCGAGCGACGAAGCGCCTCGAGGCAGCGGTCCATTGAAGCTCTCGCCGCGCGGGGTGGCGAAGGGCGCGAATTTGAGCGCCCGCCCCATCCGAACGATCGCCCTGAGGCGCAGCGGCTGATGAGGCTCGCGGCGCGCCTGACCCGCGCGTGGCCGACGTACGGCAACGACATTGAGCTCTTGACCGACACGAACCGCACGCTCGGATTGATCGAGCAAACTCTGCTCAACGCCCGCGAATCGATTCACCTCGAATATTACATTTGGAGGCCCGACCGGACAGGCATGAGGTTGCGTGATTTGCTGATTCGCCGTGCGCGAGAAGGTGTTCGTGTGCGCTTTTTATATGACGGGTTCGGTTCGTTTTGGCTGACGCAACGCTTCTTTCGATCCATGCGCGAGGCAGGTATCGAAATCGCGACTTTCTTGCCGGGCCAAACCTTACGCGAGCGCCTGTCGTGGAACCTGCGAAACCACCGGAAAATCATCGTCGTGGACGGCCGCGTTGCGTTTACCGGCGGAATGAATATCGGTGACGAGTACATCGGGCGCGATTCATCGATCGGGTTTTGGCGCGACGCCCATCTGAGAATCGTCGGGCCGGAGGTGCGCGAGCATCAACGCATCTTCGCCGAGGACTGGTTTTTCGCTACTGGAAAGCGACTTTTGGGCGACGAGTCGTTTCCGCCGTTGTCTCCATGCGGAAGCGCGATCGCGCAAACAATCAGCGGCGGGCCCGCCGACGATGCATCTGTTTTTCAAGCGTTGATGCTGGAGGCGATCGGTGAAGCGCAGGAGCGCCTCCTCCTTGTGACGTCGTACTTCGCGCCGCCGACCACGATTGTTGCGGCGCTTGAAAACGCAGCTTTCCGAGGGGTCCGCGTGCGACTCCTTGTGTCTGGCTACATGAATCTCCGGTGGCCTTTGCTGGCGGGGCGATCGGCGTACGACTCGCTGTTGAAGGCGGGAGTTGAGATCTTCGAGTACCAACGCGGGCTGATGCATTCAAAAACACTCACGATCGACGGCCATTGGTCGCTCGTTGGCTCCGCGAATGTCGATTGCCGGAGCATGTTCCTAAACTTTGAGGCGGGCGTCGCCATGTATGACAAGGAGATTGCCTCGCAATTGGAGCAACAGTTCGAGCGAGACGCGCGTGACTCGACGCAGATCATGCCGGACGTTTGGGCACTTCGGTCACGGATTCACGTGATCCGAGAAAACTTCTGCCGGTTGTTCACCCCGGTCTTGTGAGCAATTATGGCCACCGACCTGAACAGTTCGTCCGACGCGGTCGGCTGGATAAGCCTCGTGTCTCTTGTCATATTCGTCGGGAGCGCGGTGGCGTTGCCGTGGCTCTTGACGCGCTTGCCGGTGGACTATTTCGTGACCAGCAGGCGCATCGCTCGCGCGACGTGGCCGCGAAATCGGGTGGCCTATTGGACGTGGCGCTTCGCGAAGAACGTGCTCGGAGCGTTGCTCCTGGTGGCCGGGGTCGTGATGCTGGTGACACCGGGGCAGGGCATTCTCACGATGGTGGCGGCACTTTGGCTGATGGATTTTCCAGGAAAGCATCAATGGGAGCGGCGGCTCATCGTTCGGCCTCACGTGCTCGCGTCGATCAACTGGATTCGAAAGAAAGCAGGCAGACCACCGATGCACCGTCCCGATGACCACGAAGAGAATCGCTCATGATGCGCCTTGTCTCTTACAACATTCACAAGGGCATCGGAGGCGCGGACCGACGCTACGATCTCGAGCGCGTCGTCGACGTGTTGATGGCGTTGGAGCCCGACTTCATGTGCTTGCAGGAAGTGACCATCGATTTGCCGCGTACCCGACGGCAGAATCAAGCGGAAATTCTGGCGGAGCGATTTCAGCCGATGTTCTCGGCCTTTCAGCAAAATGTGCATTGGAAGGTCGGCGGCTACGGCAACGTGCTCCTGTCGCGTTGGCCAATGAAGGAACACCATCGTATCTCGCTTCAGTTCGAGGCGAAAAAGCCCCGCGGCGCGCAGTTGGTGGTCGTTGAGACCCCCGCAGGCTTGTTGCGGCTGACGAATTGGCACCTGGGTTTGAGCGAGCGGGAGCGCCATTGGCAGGCGCATCGGCTTTTGAGGCACGACGTTTTTCGCGCAACGGACGAACACCCTACCGTGCTGTGCGGTGATTTCAACGACTGGCAAAACACGCTGGGAGCGGCGTGGCTTCTCCCTCACGGGTTTTCTCAGGTCACAGCGCCAATCGGCCGCTTCCGCTCGTTTCCGGCAGCGCTGCCCTTGGTGTCACTCGACAAGGCCTTTCACAGCGACGGAATCACGATTGCCTCGGCCCACGTCGTCAAGAGTCGTCAGGCTCGCGCGGCTTCGGACCACTTGCCGCTGGTCGTCGACTTTCGTCGGCGAGCCGATCGCGAAGGCCCGTGACGCCCGTGACGCCCGTGACGCCCGTGACCATGGGGGAGAGGTTTAGGCTCTTTGGCCCTGACCACTGCGTCGCACTCGGGGCCATCGCCGTGCTCTCGGTCGCCTGCTCGTGGGCCGCATCGCGAGGCGCGAGGCTCCAGCGGTTCGTGCGCATGACGACGGCGTTTGCGCTTCCCGCAGCACTCTTGGCGCTGATGGCTGTCGACGCGTCGAACGGCGTGCCGTGGACGTCTTACGCGCCGCTGCAACTGTGCGACCTCGCCGTTCCTGTCGCGGTTGTGGCCCTTGTGACGCGCGATCAACTCGCGTTCGAACTCACGTTTGCCTGGAGCGCAGCAGGCACATTCCCAGCGCTCCTGACCCCCGAGCTCGTCGAGGGCCCGCGGCAT
>CAIQDA010000397.1 GCA_903870415.1 uncultured delta proteobacterium | reverse complement strand
CAAGGGTGCGCTCTCGCGTGCGAAGCTCGACGCGAGCAAGGTCGACGAAGTCTTCATGGGCAACGTGCTCACCGCAGGCATCGGCCAGGCCCCCGCGCGTCAGGCGATGATCAAGGCGGGCCTACCGAACACGACCCCTGCGACGACCATTGGCAAGGTGTGCGGTTCCGGTCTTCAGGCCATCGTTTTCGGCGCGCGTGCGCTCGCGCTCGGCGACGCCAGCATCGTGGTCTCCGGCGGCATGGAGTCCATGAGCAATGCACCGTATTACCTCATGAAGGCGCGCGATGGATACCGTATGGGCAACGGTCAGCTCATCGACGGCATGATCCACGACGGCCTTTGGGACCCTTACGGAAACGTGCACATGGGCAACTGCGGTGAGCTTTGCGCCAAGGAGCACGGCTTCACGCGCGAGGCCCAAGACGACTTCGCTCGCGAGTCGTACCGACGTGCCATCGCAGCGCAAAAAGAAGGTCTTTTTGCTCGCGAAATCGAAGCGGTGCTCATTGCGCAACGCAAGGGTGACCCGGTGGCCTTCGCGGCCGACGAAGAGCCAGGCAAGGGCGACCCTGCGAAGTTTGGCGCGCTTCGGCCAGCCTTCGACAAGAACGGAACCATCACCGCGGCGAACGCGTCGAGCATCAACGACGGCGCATCGGCCCTCGTCCTTGCGACCGAAGAGGCCGTGAACGCAAACGGTCTCTCGCCCATCGCGCGCATCACCGGTTGGGCCAACGCCGCGCACGCTCCCGAATGGTTTACGACCGCGCCCGCGAAGGCCATCGACAACGTGCTCGCGCGCCTTGGGCTCGGGGTCAACGACATCGACCTTTGGGAGATCAACGAGGCATTTGCCGTGGTTCCCATGGTTGCCGCCAAGCTCTGCGGCATTGACCTCGCGAAGGTCAACGTGCGCGGCGGTGCGGTTTCGCTCGGGCACCCCATCGGCGCTTCGGGCGCGCGCGTCGTCACGACGCTTGTGCACACGATGCAAGACACCGGCGCCAAGCGCGGCCTTGCCACGCTCTGCATTGGCGGCGGCGAAGCGGTCGCGGTCGTCTTCGAAACCATCTGATGCTCGGTCCGCGCAGCTTGTCGGCGTCGGTGGAGCTTTGCTCTTTTCGCACGCCAACACTGCCGCCTGCGACGCACACGAACTCGTACGCGCTTGGCTCCCGAGAGGTCATCCTCGTGGAGCCGGCGACGCCGTACGACAGCGAGCGACGCGCGTTTCTCGAATGGGCGCGCGCCCTGCATTCGTCCGGGCGGCGGCTCAAGGCCATCTTCGTCACGCACCACCACAAAGACCATGTGGGAGGCGCGGCATTTCTCGCCCGTGAACTCGCGCTGCCTCTTTGGATGCACGCCGAAACGGAAGCGCGCTTGCCCCTGACGGCCGATCGCCTCCTCGTCGATGGCGAGCATCTCGACCTCGAAGGCCCCATGCCGACGCGCTGGCAAGTGCTGCATACGCCTGGCCATGCGCCGGGGCATCTGTGCTTGTATTCTGCACAGACACGCGAAACGGTGGTCGGCGACATGCTTGCGGGCAAAGGAACGATTCTGATTCCTCCCGCGAGCAGCGACGGCGACATGACCGCGTACCTTGAGCAGCTCAAACGTCTCGAACAGCTCGACGCGTTTGTGGCCTACGCGGCGCACGGCGAGCCCATCGAAAAGCCGGAAAAACTCTGCCGCGCTTACACGGCCCACAGGCATTCACGCGAGGCGCGCATCCTCGACGTGCTCACGATTGCGCCGGGGCGCACGGCGACCGAGCTCGTGCCCACGGTCTACGGCGACGTGCCCTTCGCGAGTCGGCCGTTCGCGCGCATGAGTCTCCTGTCGCATCTCGAGAAGCTTGAACGCGAAGGACGGGTGCTTGCGGACGGTGGCGGCGAAGACGCGAGGTACACATGAGGCCCGAGGCCGAGTCCGACGGTGCGGTGACCCGGGTGGGCGTTCCGGTGCTGCTCTTTGTGGCGACCGCGCTGAGCATGGTCGTGACGGCCCTCGCGACGGCGCCTGTGCCCGTTTCGGAAGGCGAGACGCCGACGTTCTTCGACCTGCTCGCGCGCGCCTTTGCCGATGACGGCGCGAGGACGTCCGCGTTCGCGATGGCAGGTTCTCTCCTGGCAATTCTCACGGCGCACGAGGCCGGCCACTACATCGCCGCGCGCGTGCACGGCGTGCCCGTGAGCTTGCCGCACTTCCTCCCGTTTCCAATCTTCTCGCCGTTCGGCACCCTCGGCGCGGTCATCCGCATGCCGCGTCCCGTCGCCGATCGCACGAAGCTCTTCGACATCGGCGCGGCCGGTCCCCTCGCGGGGCTGCTCGTGGCGATTCCTCTCTACGCCTATGGCGTGTCGACCTCGACGCGGGTGCCTCGAATGGAGGCGCTCGGGCACGGGGTTGAACTCGGTTCGTCGCTGCTTTCCGTCGGCCTCGAAGCGCTCTTTGCCCCCGCCGGAGCGCCCGATACGGAGCTCGTCCTCTCGCCCACCGCGTTCGGCGCATGGGGAGGGTTTCTCCTGACGATGCTCAATCTATTGCCCGTCGCGCAGCTCGACGGCGGCCACGTCGCGACGGCGCTTTTCGGAAACCGATGGGCAAAGGGTGCGTGCATTCTGCAGCGAACGATGATCGGCATCTTCTTCGGCCTCGCGATCGGCCCTGGCCTGTGGTCGCTCGCGCACGGCGAAGCGTTCACCTTGTTGCCGCATGCCGGTCGCGCGACCTTTTGGTTCGTGTGGAGCCAGCTCGTGGCGGCGGTGGCGGGCGGCACGGGCGCACCGAGCGGTATCTCGACCCAAGCGCGCATCGTGACGGCGCTCGGGCTCGCGTTTGTGGGCGGCAGCGAGGCGGTGCGTACAAGCGAAGCGATGACGGCGCTGTGGCTCGTGGCGGTCGCCGCGTTTTTCGTCGTGGATACTGTGCGGAGCGGCTTCGAAGACCCGAGCCTCGCGCATCCGGCGGTGACGGGCGAAGGCCTCGACGACGCACGGACGATTCTCGCGTATTACACGCTCACTCTCTTCGTCGCGCTGCTGATGCCGTGGCCCATGAGCGTGTGAAGACGAGCGTTTGGGAAATTGGGGACAAAGATGAGCGACTGGACAGCGGGCTACGTGGCCGACATCGACTACACCTACGGCTATTACACGGAGCTCAATCCCCTGCGCGCCAAGCTCGCGTTCTTGAGTTCCGGCTTTGCGTTTCCCGAAGTGGGAGCGGCCTGCGAGCTCGGCTTTGGTCAGGGCCTAAGCGCGAATGTTCACGCAGCAGCGTCAGTGATCGACTGGCACGGAACAGACTTCAACCCCGCGCATGCAGGTTTTGCCCAATCGCTCGCGGGCGCATCCGGCGCGAAGGCTCATTGGGAAGGCGAGGGTTTCGCCGAGTTTTGCGGCCGCACGGACCTGCCCGACTTCGATTACATCGGCCTTCACGGCATTTGGAGCTGGATTTCAGACGAAAACCGGCACGTCATCGTGGACTTTGTCCGTCGTAAGCTCAAAGTCGGTGGCGTTCTCTACCTCAGTTACAACGCGATGCCCGGCTGGACCGCCTTCGCTCCGATGCGCCACCTGATGACGCAGCATGCGGGCACGATGGGGTCCATGGGGGCCGGTATCGTCAGCCGCATCGAGGGCGCGCTGACGTTCGTCGACAAATTGCTCGAAACGAATCCGGCGTATGCGCGCCTGAATCCCGCATTGAGCGAACGACTTGGGAGCGTCAAAGGCCAAAGTCGAAATTACCTGGCGCATGAATATTTCAATCGCGACTGGCACCCGATGTACTTCTCAACCAT
>CAIQDA010000396.1 GCA_903870415.1 uncultured delta proteobacterium | reverse complement strand
GCGGAAGACGAGTCGAAGCGTCTTGGCGACGAGTACATCTCCGTCGAGCATTTCCTCCTCGCAATGGCTCGCAAGGATCGCGACATCGAGCGGCTTCTCACCGAGGCGGGCGGCGTGGATGCGGCCGCCATCGACCTCGCGCTGAAAGAGGTTCGCGGCAGCGCGCGCGTGACCGACAAGGACCCCGAGGGGAAGTTTCAGGTCCTTGAAAAGTACACGCGTGATCTCACGAAGGTCGCCGCTGCAGGCAAGATGGACCCGGTCATCGGGCGTGACGAAGAAGTGCGTCGCGTGATGCAGGTCTTGTCGCGTCGCTCGAAGAACAACCCGGTGCTCATCGGCGAGCCAGGCGTGGGCAAAACCGCGATCGCCGAGGGAATTGCCCAGCGAATCGTCGCAGGAGACGTTCCGGAATCGCTGCGCAACAAGCGGCTCGTGTCGCTCGATCTTGGGGCGCTCATCGCGGGCGCCAAGTTCCGAGGCGAGTTCGAAGAGCGCTTGAAGGGCGTGCTCAAAGAGGTCGAGTCGGCCAAGGGCGAGATCATTCTGTTCATCGACGAGATTCACACCATCGTCGGTGCGGGCGCTTCCGAAGGCACGATGGACGCGGCGAACCTGCTGAAGCCAGCTCTCGCCCGCGGTGAGTTGCGCTGCATTGGTGCGACGACTCTCGACGAATACCGAAAGCGCATCGAGAAGGACGCGGCGCTCGAGCGACGTTTCCAGCCGGTGTTCGTGGCGCCTCCCAATCAGGCCGACGCCGTTGCGATTCTTCGCGGTCTCAAGGGCCGCTACGAGCTTCACCACGGCATTCGGATTCGTGACGCCGCGCTGGTCGCAGCGGTGTCGCTCAGCGAGCGCTACATCGCCGACCGGTTCCTGCCCGACAAGGCCATCGACCTCATCGACGAGGCGGCTGCGAAGATCAAGATGGAGGTCGACTCCATGCCCGCCGAAGTTGATTCGGTGGAGCGAAAACTCGTGCAGCTGCGCATCGAAGAGCAGGCGCTCAAGATGGAGAGCGACGTCGCGAGCAAGGAGCACTTGAGCACCTTGGGCAAAGACATCGCGGAGCTCGAGGAGACCAGTCGCGTGATGAAGGCCCAGTGGCTTCGCGAACGCGACGTCATCCGGCGCATGCGCGACGTGCAGAAGGAAGCCGAGACCCTTCGCAACGAAGCGGACATGGCGCAGCGCAAGGGCGACCTAGGTCGAGCGGCGGAAATCCGTTATGGCAAGCTCCCCGAGGCGGAGAGAACGCTCGTCGGAATGCGCGCCGAGTTGCAGCGCGTGCAGGGCAAACACAGCTACCTGCGCGAAGAGGTCACCGAGCAAGACGTGGCGGGCATCGTCGCAAAGTGGACGGGTATTCCGGTCACGAAGCTCGTCGAGGGCGAGGCGGGAAAGCTCCTGCGCATGGAAGAGGAACTCGCCGGTCGCGTGGTCGGGCAACACGAGGCAATCGTCGCGGTTTCGAATGCAGTACGTCGTTCGCGCTCCGGCCTTGGCGATGAGAACCGCCCCATCGGGTCCTTTCTTTTCCTCGGACCAACAGGCGTCGGAAAGACGGAGCTCGCGCGGGCACTCGCGGAGTTTCTCTTCGACGACGAGCGCGCGATGGTGCGCATCGACATGAGCGAATACGGCGAACGCCACGCGACAGCTCGTCTTGTCGGCGCTCCTCCCGGCTACGTGGGCTACGAAGAAGGCGGACAGCTCACAGAACCTGTAAGACGTCGCCCATACAGCGTCGTACTCTTTGACGAGCTCGAGAAGGCGCATCCGGACGTGTGGAACATCCTTCTCCAGGTGATGGACGACGGTCGTCTGACGGACGGCCAGGGGCGCACGGTCGACTTCCGCAACACGATTCTCGTCATGACGAGCAACGTCGGTTCCCACGTGATTCAGGCGGTCGCGGAGGACACCTCGGTTCCCCGCGAGGAGCGTTACTTGCGGGCCAAGTCGGCGCTCCAAGGCGAGCTTCGCAAGGTGTTCCGGCCGGAGTTCCTGAACCGCTTCGACGATGTCCTCGTGTTTCAGGGTCTCGAGAAGGACCAGATGCGCACGATCGTCGACATTCAGCTCGAGCGTTTTCGCACGCGACTTCAGCGCAAGCAGCTCGACATCGAACTCACCGTCGAGGCGAAGGACCACATCATCGACGAGGGTTGGGATCCGCTCTCCGGCGCTCGTCCGCTCAAGCGCGCGATACAGCGGGAGCTCGAGGACGTGCTCGCCAAGCGTGTGCTCGCGGGCGAGTATCCAAGCGGCACGCGCATCATGGTCGACAAGGGCGCACTCGGTCTGAGCTTTCGGGCGTCGGTTCCGAACTAGGCGCCGTGTTTCACGTGAAACGCTCGGTCCCGAAAGGGGTCGGGCGTTTTTCCTTTGGTCGCGACGGCCGGTCAGGGAAGCGCAGCGTCGGCGGCGGTCGCATCGGGGTGAATCGCTCGAACCGCGCGCGTCAGGGCGGCGAGCCGTTCCCGCGTCGTTGCCGCGCCGGCGAAGCGCCCCTCTTCGTAGAAGGCAAGCGCATCGTCGTAACGTGGGCGCGCGTGGGCGGGGGCGACTCGCGCGACGAATTCGCGTGGAGTCTCGTGGAACGCACGGCTCCCGAATGGCGCCAAGCTCGATTCGATGGCCGACAAGAGATCGTATAGCGCGTCGCGACGAAGCGTTCGCTGTTCAGCGCCACCGGTGCCGAGGCTCGTGCGCCGGCGAAGAAGAAGCGCCGCGCCGGCGAACACCGCCACGAAAACGCCGATACGAAAAGTGGGGCGCGCCGCTAGGGCTTTTACAAACCTCGTGAGGCGGTCGATGGGGCGGGAGAGCGACTCGGCCATCCGCGCTTGGTCCGAGAGGTCGAAGGCGGCGACGTGCCGGTCCCAGCGGCCTGCCAGAGCCTCGTAGAACTCTTGAATGCGGAGGCGCGTCGTACGCAGCGGCTCCCGGGTGGCGACGGGTGTGGCGTCGAGCGTTTCCCATCGGCCGGTTCGTTCGCCGAGGGGCCGCCAATACTCGACCCACGAATGCGCGTTTTGCTGACGCACGCTGTAATAGTTGCCGAAGGAATTTCGCTGCGCGCCGGCGAATCCCGTGACGTTTCGCGCCGGGATTCCCTGCGTTCGGAGCATGACGGCGAGCGCGGTTGAAAAGAACTCGCAGTGTCCCGCGCGGCTTGTGAAGAGAAAGTGCGCGAGCGGATCCCCCTGCCCGCCCGAAGGCGCCGCGGTGCTGTACGAGAATGACTCCCGCAAGAACGCCGCGATTCGAGCCGCTCGCTCGCGAACGTCGCCACTATCCGGGCTGGACCCCGCCGCCGCTTGGGCGAGTGCGCTGACACGACTATCGAGAGCGGCCGGAAGTTGAAGGTACCGCGCGCGATCGTCTGCGGAAAGGGAGCCGGGCGGAGTCGTTCGGTCCGCCTCGGACGAGACGCGGTAGGTTAAAGCCACCGCCTGTCGGGCCTCGTAGCGCCACTCTCCCTCGGGTCCGGAGTGGACGAGCACGCTCTCCGTCAGGTCAACGGTCGGGTCAAATGCCAACCGGCGCGCTCCGCTCGGGATGAACAGAACATGCGGGTCCATGGCCTCAAGGCGAATTCGCAGGGTCGTCTCGTGCACCGAGCGTGGGCCCAGTGCCACGTTCACCTCCCCGCGCGAAAGTGACACGGGTTCGCCCGCGCTCGCGTCGGTCTTGCGCCAGGCGCGCCCGTCGTAGGAGTCGAACGCGGTTCCACGTAGAAAGAACGGAAGCGTCGTCGGCGCAGGCGCGTCTCCGGGCGGCGTCCAGTCGATTCGCGCGGCGAGCGTTTCGTTGCCCTCGAGCGGTCCGAGCGAACCGAGGTCGATTTTTTCTGAAAAGCCAATGATTCGAGCCGTGGACGGCGGCTTCAACAGAAACATCGCGAGGCCGACGCGCGGGACGACAAGAAAGAGAAGCGCGGTGAAGGCGACCACGAAGGGCGCAATCGCAAGGGACCGAAGGACCCACTCGGGCTCAACGACGCGCTTGCTGCGCATGATGCGTTCCACGTCTACGCGGCGGCCGGCCCTGTCTTTCGCGCCAGCCTCGTAGTTTCGCTCGACCTCGCGGCGCAGGTGGCTGAGCGTCAAGGCTGCCGGAGAGACCAGCACAAACGCCGCCAGGCACACGCCAAACCCGAGGGACCCGCCGAGAACCGCCGCGGCAACCACGTGAAGCAACGCGAGGATGAAGATTTGCGGATCGTGCGAAGCGCCAGCTCGCGTGAAGACCCGCAGAAGTTGCAACGCGACCGAGAACGCCACCGCGACGACGACCGGGTCGTATTCGCGCGCCACGGCCGCCGCGGCGAGGACCGCAAGGGCAATGGGAAGCGACCCGGTGACGAGGGGTGGCACGCGGGCGCGGACGTCTTCCGACAGCGCCAAACCGGCGAGGAGCGTGAGGGCGCTTGCCAGTGAAAGCGGCGCGGGAAGAACGGCCGCGACATGCAGGCACGCGATGCCAAGGAGCGGGACGGTCGCGAACGTCCACGAGTGAAGCTGCCGAAACGTCATGCGGACGCTCGTGGGTCCACGGGTCCGAGCGCCTGGGACGACGGCGCGGACGTTTCACGTGAAACATCCGGAGACGCGAGTGCGAGAAAACGAAGAGCCTCGTCAAGGCCCGCGCCCGGCGAAACAGGCATGCGAACGCCACGACACTCAAGCGCGAACGAACGGCCTTCCGAGACCCCGTGGACGAGGAGGCTCGCGCAGCGGCTCACCTCGCGCTCGAATGCGTCGCCGCCAAGGCGCCCATCGAGAATGACGACGTCAAGGGCGCCCTCGGGCATGCCTCGGTCGTGCGCGACAACGCCAAGCCCGCGCGCGGAGAGCTTCCAGGCGACGTCGCGCAAGCTGTCGAGTGGCGTGCCCGCGCGGAAACCGAGCGTTTCGTCCCCTGCCCCGCGAACCATTCGAAGCTCGCCGGAAACGCCCAAAGCCGCGCCTGAAGGTAGGCGGCCGACCGCTTCAATCGCAGGATACACGACCAAGTCGTCCGGCGCGTCGACGTGAACGGACTTCTCGAAAAAGCCGAACGGAAAGCGCGTGACGATCCGAAACCCAGAAAACGAGAGGAGTCCGCGCGCGCTGGTGGTGCGGCGGTAGACGGCGACCTGGCTGCCTCCTGGCGCGACCCGCAGAAAAAAACAACGCTTGTCGGCGCGTGCGTTCACGCGGAGGTCTTCAACCTCGACGGCCACGAGGGGATACGCGCCCCGTTCGTTGCGAAGCTCGACTTCGACGACGTAGGGCGCGCCTGCAAACACCCGCGCCGGAAGAGAGCGTCGGACCGCGACGTGCCAAAGCATCCACTCCGAGAGAACGCCGCTCACGATGACGAGCGCGAGCAGAACGCCAAGCACCAGGTAAAGCATGTTGCTGCCGGTGTTGACCGCCGCGACGCCAATGCCGAGCGCTGTGAGCACGAAGATTCGACCCTCGCGCGTGAAACGCAAACGCCGGCGCGCGCGCCAACCGGGGCCCCGCGCATCTCTCCACATGTCACACCGGAACGCGAACGCGGCGAAGCAGATCGTCGACGATCGCCTCGCTTTCCTCGCGGCGAACCGAAAAGCCCTGCGAGGCGGATCCAAGGCGCAGGCGATGAGCCAAAACCGGCCGTGCCACCGCTTTCACGTCGTCCGGAATGGCGAACGTGCGGCCGGCGAGGAGTGCATGCGCTCGGGCCGCTCGACCAAACGCCATGGCCCCTCGGGTCGAAACCCCGACGGCGACCCGCTCATGCGCGCGCGAAGCCTCGACAATCGCCAAGACATACTCGGCGACGGAATCGTCGAAACGAACGGCCGCGGACGCGCGCTGCAGCCCAATCACGCGCTCGATGCTCAGGGGCGAGGCCCCGTCCGGTTCATCAAACGTGCCGCGACGCAGAAGCTCGAGCTCCGTCGCACGCTCCGGATACCCCAAGGACGTTCGCACGAGGAAGCGATCGAGTTGCGACTCGGGCAACGGCGACGTGCCGACGAAATCGCCGGGGTTCTGCGTGGCGACGACGAAAAAGGGCTTGGGGAGAACGTGGGTCACGCCGTCGACGGTCACGGAACGTTCGTGCATCGCCTCGAGGAGCGCCGACTGGGTCCGGGGATTCGCGCGGTTGATCTCGTCGACGAGGAGAACGTTGGTGAACACCGGACCGGGGCGAAAGCGAAACGATCGGGTTTCCGGATCGATCACCGTCAAACCCACGATGTCGGTCGGCAGGAGATCGCTTGTAGACTGCACGCGTTTCTGAACGCCACCCAAGGCCGATCCGAGCGCGCGCGCGAGGGTGGTCTTGCCCACACCGGGCACGTCTTCGAGCAGCAAATGCCCGTCCGCGAGGTAGGCGAGGAGCGCCAAACGACATGCCTCGGACTTTCCAAGCACCCGCGCCTCGATGTGCCGCAAAAGCACTTGCGCGTCGGCAATGGCAGCGAGGAGCGGCGAAGGCGAAGACGTCATGGGAACACCCGAACGATTCGGCAAACACGCCGCCGAGGCAAGCCGATTCGCGCGGAGCGAAGCGCTGGAAAGCAAGGCCGAGAGCCGCTACTCGAAGCTCATGCGAACCGGGCGATTCTTGCGCGTCGAACGCGTCGCCAAACGGTACGGCGGCGCTTACGTGATCGACGGCGTGGAGCTCGCGCTCGGACTCGGGACCGCCCATGGGCTCGTGGGGCCGAACGGTGCGGGAAAAAGCACGCTCTTGCGCCTTTTGGCTCGTCTCGAGGAGCCCTCACGCGGACGGGTTTTTCTCGACGAAGCGGACGACCTCGACGAGCACCGCGCCCTCGTCGGGTATCTCGGCCACGACCTCGGCCTCTACGACGAACTCACCGCGCGCGAGCAATTGGCGTTTGCCTCGGAGTTGCGCGATTCGCCTCTCGCGGACCCGGTGAGGGAGCTGCTCGCGCTCGACGCGTTTCTCGATCGACCGCTTGGGGCGTGTTCGCGTGGCCAACGTCAGCGGGTTGCTCTTGCGCAGGCGCTTGTCGGGTCCGCTCCGCTGCTTCTCCTCGACGAGCCCACCACCGGCCTTGATGCCGCGACCGCCACGGGTCTCGCGGAGCTTCTTCGTTCCCGGGTGCTTGACGGCGCGTTGCTCGTGGTGTCGACGCACGAGCCTGCCTTCCTCACCGCAATTGGTGCTGCGGCGATCGACGTCTCATCGCTCCGCGGGTCCAAGCGTCGAGCAGCAGCTCCGTAGCGTCAACGGAATCGCAGTGCGAAAGCACGATGGGTGTAGACTGCATCCACGAGGCGAGGGCCGCTGGATTTGATTGGCACGAGGCATCGGCTGCGGGCGGCTTCGGATGCGTGAGCACAAGCGCATCGATGGCGACGCCTTGCGATTGGCAGGCGATGACGGTGGCGCGCACGTCGTGAAGGACGCCAAGACGATTGGGCGCGACGAGCACATGAGCCTCCGGCCCGAGGCAACGCACGACGTCCGCATTCGTGCGCCGCTCGTCGAACGGGGAGAAAAGTCCTCCGGCCAGCTCGAGCACGAGGACGCCGTCGAAACGCGCACGCACGTCTTGAAACGCGTGAAGAAACGCGTCGCCGGAGAGCGACTCCCCTGCCCTGCGCGCGGCCTCGGGAGGAGCCACCGGCGATGGAAACGTGCGCAACCGCAAGCCCAAGTCCGACGCGGACACGGAGGAAACCGTCGCAAGCGCGAGCTGATCGGCGCCGAGCGATTCCTCGTGGCCTGACTCGAATGGCTTCACGCCGCACGCCAAGCCAACGCGAGCAAGCGCCCGCACGAGAGCGCACGCGACGAAGGTTTTGCCGACGTCGGTTCCGGTTCCGCCGATGGCGACGACGAGGGCGCTCACGCGAGGCTCTGCAGCGCAGCCACGATGCTGTCGATGACGGGTTCCGTGTAATCTGCACGCAGAGTCAGACGCAGCCGCGCCGTGTTTGGGGGAACGGTCGGCGGACGAATGGCCGCGACGTGGAAGCCCTTGGCGCGGAGTGAATGCGAGGCCGCGAGCGCGTCGTCGTTCGAGCCGATGATGATGGGGACGATGGGCCCGTGGCCAGGGGTTTTCCAGCCGCGCGGCACCGCATCGCGCACGCGGCGACTCATGACCTCGAGGCGTCGACGGGCGTCGTCCGCGCCACGAACGACCGGAACGCGATCGGCGACGACGTCGGCCAACGCGGGGGAAACGCCCGTGGAAAAAACGAACGAGCGCGCCCGGTTCCAGAGCCAGTCGAGGAGCACGCCTGAGCCCCCGACAAACGCGCCTGACGCGCCGAAGGCTTTGCCGAAGGTGCCGACGAAGACATCTGGCGCGACCCCCGCCTGCGCGCAGAGCCCCCTGCCCTCGGGACCAAAGACGCCGAGGGCATGCGCTTCATCGACCATCCAAATCGCCTTGTGCGCGTCGCAAACGGCCCGCAGCGCGGCGAGGTTCGGCGTGTCGGCGTCCATGGAAAACCACGACTCGGTGACGACGAGTGCACGGCGATGAGGCGTCGTCGCGAGCGCGCGATCAAGGGCGTCAACGTCGAGGTGCGGAATGACGACGCACGCGGCTTTCGAGAGCCTGCAACCGTCGATGATCGACGCGTGGTTGAGCGCGTCGCTGAAGACCACGTCGTGTTCGCCAACGAGCGCGGAGATCGTTCCGGCGTTCGCCGCGAACCCCGAGGAAAAAACCAACGCGTCTTCGAAGCCGAGCCAAGCGGCGAGCGCGCGTTCGAGGCGCTCGTGGCTCACACAATCGCCTGTGACGAGGCGGGAAGCGCCCGCACCAAACTGGCCTTCGCGGCGTTCGACCGCGTGAGCGAGGCCCAAGTAGTTGTTTGAAGAAAGGTCGAGGAGCCCCTGCCCCACGCGCGCGCGACGAATGCGACGGGCGGCGGCGCGATCGAGTTCGGCCAGCGAATCCTCAAGGAAAGCGAGCGAGGCCGTCACAACCTTCTCGACGCTCAGGGGACTTCGACGTGCTGCAGCGCTTCGTCGACCCGCGCGATCGCCGCGATCACCGTCTCACGGGCCCGGGACTCCACTTGCGATCGGCGACCACGTTCCGCAACGAGCTCGTCTGCGAGAGCCAGCGCGACCACCATGGCGGCCTCGGCAGCGTTCGGGCGCTGCGCACCGCCCGTGAGCGCTAACTTCTCCTCGACGAGTGCGACGAGCTCCATAAGATGCTCGTCCGGAGCCGTCGTGGACAACCGGAGCACTTGCTTGCCAACCGTGAGCTCGACGCGCCTGGGCACCGGCAACCGGATAACACACCGACCCGAAGGACCCGACGCCAAAAAGCGTGCATCGAAGTCGCTTGCGGGATTCCCAACGGAAAGCCTAGCGTCGCGCGGGCTCGCAGCCATGCGGGCTCATTCTTTAGAGGTTCGTTCAAATGGCAACCGGTTCGGTCAAGTGGTTCAACGCGTCGAAGGGTTTCGGCTTCATCGTGTGCGACGACGGAGGCGAAGACATCTTCTGCCACCACAGTGCGCTCATGATGGACGGTTACCGCACCATCGACGAAGGTCGCCGGGTGGAGTTCGAATTGGCCAAAGGCCCGAAGGGGCTTCAGGCGCAGAACGTCCGGCCGCTCGCCTGAGCATTGCCGACGCCTGCACGAGGGTCGTCTCCACGCGGAGGCGGCCTTTTTTTTCGATGCAACCTGCACGCGTGTTCGGGATTGCTTGATCGACGGACGCGAACGCGCGACCAAGAGCCATGGCCAACGCCAACTACCTTGCGTTCGCCCGAGCGCACTTCGGCCGCGCGCGTTTTGATTTCGCGCTCTCAGGCGAGCATCCCGCGGCGTGCCTCGTCGAACCGAAAGGCGAGGGCAGGGCAGGAGCGGTGGAGGCCCTTCGTGCCGCGCTCGCGGACTTTCTAGGACGCGACGTCGCGGAGGTGGTCCCGTGCCTCGGCACGTCCCAGGCGATGGCTCTCGCGGGCGCGTGTCTTGGTCGAGCGGGCACGGTCGTGGCTCTCGAGACGCCCACGTATGAGCCTATTCGCCTCGCCTTCGAACATGCGTCGCTCGTGCGCGTCGAGCGCTCTCACGCGCAGGGTTACGCGCTCGAGACAGCGCTTGGAACATCGTTGCAGAATGCACAGGTACTCGCGTTCGCCGACCCGCATAATCCAACCGGCGTTTCGTGCGACCCCGCATGGCTCACGTCCGCGCTGCGCGGGTTCGAGGGCTCGGTGCTCGTCGATGAAGTGTATGCGCCGTTCGACTCGTACGTAGACGCCGCGGGGCGCTGGCCTGGAAAGGGCCGCGACCTGCACCCGAACGCGTGGGCCATTGGAAGCCTGACGAAGGCGTACGGGCTTGGGCCGTATCGGGTGGGGTGGCTCGTGGTCCCGGCGAGGGAGAGGCCGCGCGTGGACGAGGCTCTCGTGCGTGCGGTGGGCGAGTTGCCGTTGCGATGGGCGACCGATGCCATCGACGTTCTCTCTCAAGTGCCTGCGATTGCCCGCGAGTTGAGGTCGACGTTGACCGAGCGGCGATCGCTCGTGCTGAGCGCGCTGCGGTCGGTGCAAGGCGTCGAGGTCCATGGCGGCGAGCGAGGGCCCTATGCCTGGGTGCGCGTTCCTCGTGCGGAGAACCTTCTCGCGCAGATCGTTCGGTGGGCCGAGGACGATGGGCTCGTCGTTTCGCCCGGTGTGTTTTTCGGCGACCCGCACGGTCTTCGTGTGGCGTGGACGTCTCCGCTTGAGCGCCTCCGCGAAGGCGTGCCTGTGCTCGTGCGTCGGCTGAACGAAATGGTGAGCGCCGCGCGCACCTGACGCTGTGCAAGGCGGCGGGGGCCACGTAGCGTGGCGCCGTGAGCGACCTGCGAATCTTGCCTCTTGGTGGCCTTGGCGAAGTCGGCATGAACTGCCTTGCACTCGAGCAAGACGGCGAGGTGCTGCTCATCGACGCGGGCGTCACCTTCGACGCGCGCGGCTTTGGCCTCGACGTCGTGCACCCCGACTTCACGTGTCTTGAACGTTTCGAAGGACGCATCAAAGGCCTCGTGCTGACCCACGGTCACGAAGACCACGTGGGCGCAGTTCCTTACTTGCTCGAGCGATTCGACATCCCCGTGTTGGGTCCGCCCTACGCGCTCGAACTCTTGCGAAGCCGACGACGCGAGCACGAAATTCTCGACGACTTGCACGCCGAGGAGCTCGTGCCCGGGAGGCGAAAGCGCGTGGGGTCCTTCGACATCGAGCCGATTCGCGTGGCGCACTCCATCGCCGATGCCCTCGCGTTTGCGATTCGAACGCGTGCAGGCACCGTCGTGCACACGGGGGACTTTCGCTTCGATGGAACGGTCGCGCCCGCCGAACAGCTCGACGTGGAACGCTTTCGCGCGCTTGGAAAAGAAGGCGTCGCGCTCCTCATGAGCGACTCGACCAACGTGGAGGTCGAGAGTGATGCGGTGGGGGAGGGCGAGGTTGCGGAACGTCTCGAGAGCCTCATCTCGAAGCTCAAGGGCGGCGTCGTTCTCGGCATGTTCGCATCGAACACCGTTCGCCTTCGTCGCGTAGGGCGCATCGCCAAGGCTACGGGACGGCGCATCGTGCCGCTCGGCCGGAGTCTCGTGAATCACTTGCAGGTTGCACGTAGGCTTGGGTACTTGCCGTGGCCCGAAGAGCTTTTGTGGCCTGCGGATCGCATCGGTGAACTTCGACGCGACGAGTGGCTCGCGCTCGCCACGGGCACGCAGGCGGAAGAGTATTCCGCGCTTCAACGCCTCGCGAAGAACGAGCATCACCAGATGCGCCTTGCGCCCGGCGACACGGTGCTCTTTTCGAGTCGCGTGATTCCAGGCCACGAGATCGCCGTGACGCAGATGATAGGCGGGCTCCTGCGCCAAGGAATCGAAGTCGTCACCGCGCACGACGATCCGCTTGTTCACGCCTCGGGTCACGCCACCGCGCCAGACCAGAGGCGCATGATTCAAGAGACGATGCCGGGCGCGTTTCTTCCGCTCCACGGCACGCGATTGCACCTTGAGAAGCACGCGCGACTCGCCCGCGCCGAAGGCATTGGCTCGGTCGTCGTTGCGGAAGACGGCGATTGGGTTCGCTTCAACGAAGACGGCCTGCGACTCGACGGTCACGAGGACATTGGTCGCACCTGGCGCGCGCACGGTCGCGTCGTTGCGGAATCGCTGCTCGAAGATCGCCGACTCTTGGCCGCGGAGGGCCTCGTGGTTGCCGTGCTTCACGTTCCCGTTGGGGGCCCCGGTGTCGCGGAACTCGTGATGGTGTCGCGGGGCGTTTTCGGTTCCGCCGCGATGGAGCGCGATGCGTCGAATGCGGCCCGTGACGAGGTTCGACAAGCCCTCGCGACAGCTGCGAAAGACGGGCGAAAGAAGCTCGATCCCGAGACGCGCGAAGCGGTGCAGCGAGCGGTGCGGCGAGCGGTACAAAAGATCGTTGGCTACCGTCCAACGGTTCACCTCGAGGTCGTTGCGGACAACTGACGCGCAAGCGCCGGAAGGCAGCGTCTCCCGGGCGCGCTAAGGTCACCCCATGGACGATCGTTCTCTACGAAGCCTGCCGCTCTACCGCGATGTCCCCGAGCTCCCGAAGACTCCGAAAGTCGACGAGGTTCGCAAGCGCCTCGGGGGCCGTCAGGGCACAGGCCCGCGCGTGGGCCGCGTCGTGCGCGTGACGATGGGAAGTGGCCTCGTCCCCGGCGTCATTCTCGCGGAGTCCGACGAGCGTTGCGACGTGTGGGTGGGAGCCGGAACGATGCGCCGGGTTCATCCTGCCGATGCGACGCGCTTCGACGGAGAGGTGTCGAAGGAACTTCGCGTGGTGGCTTCCGACATCACGGTCTTCGCGTCCCTCGCCGAGGGTCAGCGCGTGGTGGCGAACTTGCGCGGCGAGCTCACCGAAGTGACCCTCGCCGAAAAGTGCATGTTCGGCGCCATCGTGATTCGGGACGACGACATGCTGATGGGGGTAGGTTTTCGTATGTTGTCGCCTGCGGGAGGCTCCGCGTGTTGAGGCGAGCTGGGACCCTCGGCGCTCGTCACAAAGCGTTTTAGCGGACGACGACCCGCGCGAATCGCCGTTGCTTCGAGCCAACGCGGACCAGGTATTCTCCTCGTGAAAGCGTGGCCTTCGGGTCCGTTGCGCGCGCGCCATCGACCTCGACGCCGCCTTGCTCAACGAGGCGCCGACCTTCGCTGGTGCTCTTCACGAGGAGCGCCGTGGCGAGAGCCTTCGGAAGCCACACGCCGGCTCCGTCGGTGTCGAACTCGAACACGGGCACGTTCTCGGGGACCGCGTCGCCGGAGTAGACGCGCTTGAACTCGCCCTCGGCCTGCTCGGCGTCTTCGGCCGAGTGAAAGCGCGTGATCATCTCTTTTGCGAAGAGGCCCTTCACGGTCATCGGGTTCTTCTCGGTGGCGCGCAGTTCGGCGATGGCGTCGCGCGACTTGGCCGAGAGAAGTTCGAAGTAGCGCCAGATGACGAGGTCGTCGATCTGAAGCATTTTGCGGTACATTTCCGCAGGCGCTTCGCGAAGGCCGACGTAGTTGCCCGCGCTCTTCGACATCTTTTTTCCGACGACCTTTCCGCCGTCGTCGACCTTCGCATCGGTCCCCTCGAGGATGGGAACCGTGAGAACCATTTGCCCGCGCTGGCCGTACTTGCCTTGAAGGTCGCGGCCCATGAGCAGGTTGAAGAGCTGATCGGTGCCGCCCAGTTCGAGGTCGCTCGTGAGCGCGACCGAGTCGAACCCTTGGAGCAGCGGGTAGAGAAACTCGTGCTGCCAAATGGGCCGGCCCTCGCTGTGGCGCAGCGCAAAGTCGTTGCGCTCGAGCATGCGCGATACCGTTTGTTTGGCGAGCAGCTCCACGAACTCAAAGCTCGTCATCGCGCCAAGCCATTCGCTGTTGAAACGCACTTCGGTGCGCTCGGCATCGAGGATGCGAAACGCTTGGTCGGTGTACGTCTTTGCGGCGGCGTTGACCTCGTCGCGCGTCAGGCGCGGTCGCAGGTCGTTCTGCCCCGTGGGGTCTCCGACCAGCGCGGTGAAGTCGCCCACGAGCAGGATGGCCTTGTGCCCCAAGTCCTGAAATTGGCGGAGCTTCGTGAGAAGCACGGCGTGGCCCAAGTGCAAGTCGGGACGCGTCGGATCGAAGCCCGCCTTCACGCGCAACGGCACGCCGGTTTTCGCGGACTCCGTAAGGCGAGCCGCGAGCTCGTCGGCCATGGGGTTGTCGACCACGCCGCGGGTGATGACCGCAAGCTGATCGCTCGCAGGAAGGAACGCCGTCATGCGCCACGCACTAGCGTGCTTTCGTCGATGAGAGAACCGCGCTCAGGGGCACGCGACCGAGCGACCTATACGAAGCGCAGCCGCAAACTACTCTGCCGTTTCGTCCGCGTCGTCGGCCTCAGCATCCGGTGAAAGCGCGTGGTTGACGCGGCCACCTTCGACCCGGGCCCTGAGCTCCTTTGCAACCTTGAAGAAGGGAAGCTTCTTTGGCTGCACATGCACGGCGTCCCCGGTTTTGGGGTTTCGTCCTTGGTAGCCCTCGTAATCGCGGACGCTGAACGAACCAAAGCCTCGAAGCTCCACTCCCTCGCCGCGCGCCAGCGATTCGGCCATCGCGTCGAAGATGCCGTTCACAAGAAGTTCGGCACGCGCTTTCGGGATGTTCGCTTTTGCGGCAATGGCTTCGATCAGGTCACTCTTCGTCATGCATCCGGCTCCGGAAGAGTTCCACGTTTAGCAGAGCGCCGAACCCTTCAAAAACGGAAAGACTGCGACTGCGACGAATCGTGCGTTCTGCAATGTCGCAGCAAATCCCGTTGTGAGGTTCGACGCTCCCAGGATAAACGAACGCGCATGCGGCGACGGGCGTTCTCTTCTCTCATCGTTCTCGTGGCGACCTCGTCGGTGGCCTTCGCCGAGGAGACGACGCCGGCGCGAGGTGGTGCGAACGAGTCGTTGATCCGGCCCTCCGCGACGCCCGAAGCGCCGCCGCCGCCAGCGAAGCTGACGATTGTACCGCCAACGCTTTTGCAGGATCCCGGCGTGACGTATCCCGCGGAGGCGCTCGCGGAAGGGTTCTTCGAACGAACGACCGTTCAATTGAAGGTTGACGTCGACGCGCTCGGTGCCGTGACGAAGGTCGAAGTCGAAACGCCACGTGGACACGGCTTCGACGAGGCCGCCATCGCCGCGGCCAAAGAGCTGAAATACGAGCCGGCGAAGAAGGGCGACCGGCCGATCGCCTCGCGTTGGCGCCATGTGTACACGTTCGATGTTCCGCGAGCCCGTCTTGAGGGTTCGGTACGGACCGGCGCGAGCGACCGTGCGCTGCCAGGAGTGACGATTCGCCTCGAGCGGGAAGGGGATGCGCCGCTGCTTACGGTGAGTGACGCCGCGGGGCATTTCGACTTCGGAAGTCTCACGCGTGGCCCGGTGCATGTCACCGCGATGATGGGCGGCTTCGACGACGTCGCTGTGGACGATACCCTCGTGCCCGCGCAGGAGACGAGCCTCACGCTGCGTCTTGAGCGCTCGGCACCGGCGGCACCGAAGGCGGCCGATGGCGGCGAAGGACCGCGCTTCGAAGAGGTCACGGTGCGCGGCGAACGGCCACCGCGAGAGGTCACCAAGCGCACCCTCGAGAAGCGCGAACTCGAACGCATTCCAGGCACCAATGGCGACGCGTTGCGGGCGCTTCAAAGTCTGCCCGGTGTCGCGCGGCCGCCGGGGCTTGCGGGGCTATTGATCGTGCGTGGTGCGGCGCCAAACTCCACGAACGTGTTCGTCGACGGCACGCTGATCCCGCTCGTGTATCACTTCGGTGGCCTCTCAAGCGTGGTGCCCACGGAGCTCATCAGCCGCATCGATTTCTATCCGGGGAATTTCAGCGCGCGCTACGGCCGCGTGAATGGCGGCATCGTCGACGTCGGCCTTCGTGCGCCGCGGGTCGACAAGGTCGCGGGCATGGCGCAGGTCGATCTCATCGACGCGCGTGGTGTCGTCGAAGGCCCCATTGGCGACACGGGCTGGAGCTTCGCTCTCGGTGCGCGCCGAAGCTACGTTGACGTGTGGCTCAAGCCCGTTCTCGAAGCGGCGGGCTCCGGCGTGACGACCGCTCCGGTCTATTACGATTGGCAGGCGGTGGTCGAGCGACCGCTTCCGGACAAGGGCCGCATCAACGTGGCTTTTTACGGGTCGGACGACCGACTCGACGTGCTCATCAAGTCCGTCAACGGCAGCGACCCCGCGGTGGGCGGTGGCCTCGGTCTGCACACGGGGTTTTGGCGAATAGCTGCAACCTACAAGCAACCGCTCGGCGCGAAAACCGAGCTCTCGATGGTTCACGCGATCGGTCAAAACACGATCGAGTTCAACCTCGGCGACAACGCCTTCAAGCTCACCGGGATGCCGCTCACCAACCGCGTCGACCTCACGCACAAGATCACGCCAGGAACGACCCTCGACGTCGGCCTCGACATGCTTTGGCAGCCCTACGACATCTTCGTGCGCTTGCCGCTGCAGCCGCGCCCCGGTGAACCAACGGACGGGCCCGGCCTCTCGCGCGAGCCCCGCACCGTGCGCGAGTCGTCGGAGGTTTACCGCCCCGCGGCCTTCGCCGAACTCGAGATTCTTCCGGCGCCGGGCACGCGCATCGTCCCAGGCGTGCGTCTCGACTACGCGCGTGACACCAAGTCGTGGGATGTGAGTCCGCGCTTCAGCGCCCGCCACGAGATTGCCCGTGAGTACCCAAAGACGACCGTGAAGGGCGGCGCGGGTCTCTTCGCGCAGCCTCCGCAGCCGCAAGAAACGAACGCGGTTTTCGGCACGCCGGGCGTGACGTCGAACCGGGCCTATGGATATTCCCTAGGCGTCGAGCAAGAACTCGCACCGCGCGTCGAAGCCTCGCTTGAAGGGTTTTACAAGCGCCTCGATAACCTCGTGGTCGCTCGTTATGGAAATTCCGGCGTCGGCTCCGCGTACGGCCTTGAGCTCCTCGTTCGCTATAAGCCTGACGAGCGGTTCTTCGGTTGGCTCGCGTACACGCTCTCGCGAAGCGTTCAACAGGACAGGCCAAACGAGCCCGAGCATTTGGCGCAATTCGATCAAACGCACATCCTGACGGCGCTTGGAAGTTGGCGTCTTGGCGGCGGCTGGGAACTCGGCGGTCGCATGCGGGTCGTTTCGGGCAGCAACACGACGCCGAGCACCTATGGTTTCTTCGACGGCAACAGCGCGACGAATCTTCCCGCGCAAGGTTACCCGCCGTTCAACGAGCGACTGCCGCTGTTTCACCAGTTCGACCTTCGTGTGGACCGCACGTGGACCTACAGCACGCACAAGATCGACGCGTACCTCGACCTGCAAAACGCCTACAATTCCCCGAACGCGGACGGCGTCTCCTACAACTACAATTCCACGAAGCGCTCCTACGCAAGCTCGCTTCCCATTTTGCCGAGCCTCGGGGCTCGCATCGACTTTTGAGCCGAGGACCACGCCATGATTCGAACCTTTTCGAAGCTCGTGCTGGCCGCTCTTGGCGGCTTCGCGCTGTCGTCGTGTGGCGGTGGCTTTGACCCCGCAAGCCTCGTGCAGAGCGTTCGCGTCCTTGGCCTTCGCGCGGACAAGTCTTACGCCGCGCCCGGCGACACGGTGAACCTGGAGATTCTCGCGGTCGATCGGCGCAAAAGCCCGAGCGCCGAGATGCACGTCTATTGGCTTCCGATCGTCTGCACGAACCCGGCGAACGACGCGTATTACGCGTGCTTTACGTCGGCTGCGAAGCTCACCGGGCCGAACGGGGAAACAGGAACCGGGGGCGTTGCGACAGGGGGCGGCGACGTCACGGGCTTGCTCCCAAAAGGTTCGACGTTTTCCTATAAAATCCCTACGGACGCGGTGACCTCGCATCCGGCGGTCGCGGGATCAAACGGAGCCTATGGAATCTCCATTGTGTTCTATATGGCGTGTGCCGGTCGCGTGCGTTTCGCAAGCCGTGACGAATCGAACGCGAATCCGCAGCAGGTTCCGCTTCAGTGCGTCGACGACAATGGAACGGTCCTCGGCTCGGACGATTACGTCATCGGTTTCTGGCGCACGTACGTCTACGACGCGAGGCCGAATGCGAACCCGGTCATCGAATCGGTGAAGCTGCGTGACCAGGTGATTCCCGCCGGGGCGACCGTTGCGGTCGAACCGTGCACGAAGGCCGCCGCGCAATGCAACGCCGCGGAGATCAACGTGGTGGTGCCGCCGTCGAGCCAGGAAGATAAGCCCTACGACCCGGACGCGCCGAGGGAGCGCGTGTGGGTGTCGGCGTTTTCGGACGTGGTCGCCATCGATGGCGCGCAGAAGCTCCTCTACGACACGAAAGTTGGGGCCATCACCGACAACCCCATCAAGCTCACCGCGAAGACCGAGGACCTCGGCAAGAGCGGAACCCTTTGGCTCATCGTTCACGATAACCGTGGCGGCGCGACGTGGACGACCCGGCCCATTTCGGTGGTGCCGACCCTGTGATGGGCCACGCGAAGCGCCGTTTCGCGCCCCTCTTGGGGTTCGTCGCGCTCGCGGTCTTGCTCGGAGCCTGTGGGCCAGCGCCGACGGGGGGTAGGGAACTTCCAGCCCTCGATCACAACGAGGCGGGCGAGGCGTTTTCCGCTGACTTTCTCATCGCCGACGCGGACTTCGAGGACGGGTCGTTCCTACCTGCCGCCGCGATACAGGACTTTTTCGAGAGGACCCCGTATGGCGCCGCGTCGTTCCTTGCAACCTACACGGAGCGCGGTCGTCGAGCTGCGGACCTGCTGGCCGAAGTTGCAGCAAAGCACCGGGTGAGTGCGCTCTGGCTCTTGGCTCGGCTCGAACGCGACGGCGCGCTGCTCGCGGCCCGGAGGTATCCGGCCGAGGCGAAAGACGTGGAATATGTCTTTTCCTATGGATGTTCCGGACGATCGTTGTGTGACCCGACCTTCGGCGGGCTGGCGCTGCAGCTCGACGCGCTCGCGGGCGAATGGCGACGAGCGCTCGTGGACCTTCGCGCTGCGGGCATTTCCGCAAACGGCTTCGCAGCAGGCACCGCAGCTTCGACCCTCGACGGTGTCGTCGTCACGCCCGCAAGCACGGCCACCGCAGCTCTCTACTCGGTAGAGCCAATTGCTCGAGGCCTTGGTGGCGGCCATGAGCAGACGTGGCGCATCTACCGGGCATACGCAG
>CAIQDA010000395.1 GCA_903870415.1 uncultured delta proteobacterium | reverse complement strand
GAGCTTCCGCGGGCGATGAGATGCTCGAGGCCGACCGGTCTCGACGGGACGAGCCATGGTCGCGCACGCTCCGATTCTGGGCGCGCGTCATCGGAGCGCTTGAGCGTGACGGTCGCGGAAGGAGCCACCGCCTCCCCGAACGTATCGGCGTCGAGGGGCTTCGCCTCGCGAACGACGAAGTGCTCGCCAACGACGCGTCGAAGGTCCGCATAACCCTCAAGGTGGAAGACTTGCTCCGGAAGCACGAAGGCCACCGTGTCGCGCGCCCACAGTCGCACCGCCGCAGCGACGAACCAGCCGTGAAGCGACGGCCAGCGAAACGCTCCATGATGCGCTTCGAGGTATGCCTTCAGATCCGGATCGAGAGAGTGACCTTCTCGACCGCCAAACGAAGCGAAAGGAGGGTTTCCGATGACGAGGTCGAACCCGCCCGCGGCGAACGCGGATGAAAACGATTGCGACCACTTCACGAGAGGAACCGCGTCGCCGTGGAGCGCGAGCGATGCGTCTTCGCCGAGCAGCGAGTCTCCGTGAAGAATGCCTCCGACGGCGCGAGCGATCGCAAGCGTCGACGGAAAGGCGAGCGCGAGCGTGAGCTCTTCCTGCACGCGCGGATCGTCGAGGACCGTGAGAATCACCGCGCGTCGCGCCAAGTCGACGGCACGCGCATCCAAGTCAACGCCGTGCAGTGTCGCGCCCGCGAGAGCCAGCCGGCGGGCGAGCGAGCCCTCCATGGGCTGATCGATTTGAGCACTCACGAGTCGCCGAAACGCAGCCACGAGAAAGACCCCCGTGCCGCATGCAGGATCGAGAATGCGCGGCGGCTTGCCAGGGCGTCGCGTCACGAGACTCAGCGCGGCGGCCACAAGCTCATCGGCCACGGGTGAAGGCGTGTAGAATGCACCTTTGTCCTTGCGGGCGTCGCGGTCGAGCGACAGTCGCGCTTCGTGGTACGCGAGCAGCACATCGGCAGGCGTTCCGTCGAAAGCCCGAACCCACGCGTCGGCGGCAACGGCGACCTCGCGAAGCACCTCCGCCGGCACCTGCAGGTCGTATGGAGGCCCCGCATCCCGCCAAACCCACCAGGCTTGCGTCACCGCGCGAAGGCCGTCCAGCGTCCGCACGCCACTCTTCACGTCGTTCACCGCCGCCGGGGCCAGCGCTCCGACGTGGCCCAAGAGCAACGCGCTCACGATGTCGTCGACGAGTTCGTGGCCCACGGCTCCGGCATCGACGCGCGACCCTCGACCGTGTTTCAGAGCTCGAACGAGCGCCGTACGCGCACCGTCGAGGGCACGCAAATGCTCACCCATCACGCATGCTTTAGCGCGACTCCCGCGAGGAGGTCTGCACCTTCGTCGGCCCAGGTCACCGCGTCTTCCACCGCGTCGTGCACGGACTTTTCGCGAAGCAGCGTGGCAATGCCAACACCCTCGCGCAAAAAGAGTGCGCTCAATCCGTCGCGGTAGCTCTTGTGCGCCGCCTTTTCGATGCGACGAAGGCTGCGACGCGCTTCGACGATTTCCATGTAGCGCTGCTCGCGAAGAAGCGGAACTTGCGCGCCGAGTTGATCGAGGAACTCGCCAAGGTGCGCGAACTGGCCGGAGATGCCTTCGCTCGGACTGTCGATGCCCAACACGGCCGCGGCGCGCACGCTGCGGTTCGCTTGCTCGAGCAAGTCGTCGAGGGCGGTCGCGAGCGCGTGGAGGTTTTCGCGATCGATCGGAGTCACGAACGTGTCGCCCAAAAAGTCTTCGAGCTGATGCACGAGCGCATCGCTCTGGGGCTCGAGCCCTTGAACGACGGACGCCGCAACCTCGGCGTTCTGCTGACCCGCGGCGAACGCGAGAATCGCTTTTCCAGCCGTGCGCACGAGCTTCGCTTGCTCCTCAAGAATCCCGTAAAAACGGTCATCGCGCGGAAAGATGATGCGAACGACGCTCGAGATGCCCATGGGAACCTTCCGTGGCACACGCAGGTGGGTGCCGAACCTTCTCCTAGCGCCGCGCCGAAAACTTTCGGTGACAGTTCCGCATGATCGACAAAAGGCCTGATCCCACTGGGGAATCAGGCCTATGGAAGCTCCAGAGAGCGTTCTAGCCGTGGTGCTTACGGCTCTTCTTTTTGTGCGCCGCGCGAGTCTTCGAGGCCTTCGCCTTGGGCGCATCCCCTGCGACCGCATCGGCCTTGGGCTCG
>CAIQDA010000394.1 GCA_903870415.1 uncultured delta proteobacterium | reverse complement strand
GTGCTTGTGACGGCCAAGACGCAGGAGCAAGACCTCGTCGACGGATTCGAGCGCGGCGCCAACGACTACATTCGCAAGCCATTCACCAAGGGCGAGCTCATCGCGCGCGTCCATTCGCATGTGCGCGAGGCCCGCACGCGTCGGGCCATTGGGCGTTTCGTTCCGCGCGAATTTCTTCGTCTCCTCGGGCGCAAGCAAGTGTCCGACGTGCAGCTCGGCGATCAAGTGGAGCGCGACATCAGCGTGCTCTTCAGCGACATTCGCGACTTCACGAAGCTCTGTGAATCCCTCTCGCCGGACGACACGTTTCGCTTCATCAACCGTTGCCTTGAGCGTCTCGGTCCCGAGGTTCGCGCGCATGGTGGCTTCATCGACAAGTACATTGGCGATGCGATCATGGCGCTCTTCCCGTCGAGCGGAGCCGATGCGTTGCGTGCCGCCATCGCGATGCAGCGTGCGGTCGACGCGTTCAACGCCGACGAGCCCCTCGCCGTTCCTCTCGCCATTGGCATTGGGATTCATCGAGGGCGCACGATGCTTGGCACCATCGGCGAAGAGGAGCGCATGGAGGCCACCGTCGTCAGCGACACGGTGAACGTGGCGTCGCGCCTTGAAGGCCTCACGAAGACCTACGGCGCTCGCGTGATCGTGTCGGGATCCGTCGCGGAAGAAGCCAACGAGATCGGCCTGACGTTGCGTCCTCTCGGTCACGTGGCGCTAAAGGGTCGCGGCATTCCGGTCGAGGTTTTCGAAGTTCTCGATGCGGATGCAGACGGCATTCGCTGGGCGAAGGTCGCGTCGCTGGACGCGTTCGCCGAAGGGGTTTCGTGTCACGAAGCGGGGGCACACGACGCCGCTCGCGCGTGCTTTCTGCGCGTGCTCGAGCGCTGCCCTGAAGATCGCGCGGCCCAGCAGTTTATCAACGAATCGCCACGGGACGACGCTCCGCTGCATTCGCTCGTCAAGCCGGCGTAGGCGTCGCGCGCGTCACTCCGGGGCGCACGCGAGCGCTTCCCAAAGCATCTCGAGGCGCTCTTTCAAATCGTCGTTCGCCGGCTCTTCTTGGCACGCCGACGCGAGCGGCGATCGTGCCCGATCGAAGTCACCGATGGACAACAGCTGATCGGCTTTGCGGGCGTGGGCCTTGCCCTTCGCCGTGAGCGCAATGTCTTCGAGCGTGCGTGGTTTGGCGCGAGGCTTTGCCTGGACCTCGACGAGGCGCAAGTCACCGCGGCGAAGGCCCTCGTCATAGCGCGCGCGCGTCGAAGCGGTGCTGAGGACGCGGTATGCTTCGGCGCCGCGGCGAAAGATGGTGTCGGCCTTCTCGCGGCACGCGTCGTCCTCGTCGTCGTCCACTTCGTCGGGATGAAACTCGAGCGCGAATGCGTGAAACGCCGCCTTGATCCGCGCGGGCGTGGCGTTCGGTTCGATGCGCAGAAGTTGGTAGTAATTCCATCCGGGAATCGCTCGGAGCACGCGATCGAAGAACGTGGCGCGTTCGGATGGGGCGAGGCTCATGACACGCCTTTCGCGCCGAGCTTCTCTTGCTTCGCAGCCATTTGCGCCAAGTCCGCATCGTCGTCGCGGGTGGCGAGCAGGCGAATTTGCGCCGAGGTTTCAAGGCCCGTCTCGACGTCTTTCGCGCTCACGTGAAGGATGCCGCTCACGTCGATGGCGAAGGTCACGTCGACTTGCACGAGTCCGCGTGATGCGGATCGAAGGCCCGAGAGGGTCGCTTCGCCGAGCAACGTGTTTCCATCAAACCGTGGCGCATCGCCTTGGGCCACACGCACCACGACGGCGGTCTGGTTGTCGGCGCCGGTGGCGAAGCGCATGGTGCGATCGCAGGGAATGGGCGTGTTGGCGGCGACGAGAAACTGCGCGTAACCGCCGGCCGTTTCCACCGCGAGGCCAAGCGGCGTCACGTCAACGAGGAGCGGCAATCGTCCGCCCATGCGCAAGCGTTCGTCTGCAGGTTGCAACCGTTGAAGGGCGTCGAGCGAGAGCGATGGAAGCCACGCGGGCGTCGGAATGCGGCCGCCGAGAAAGGGCTCACTCTCGCTCGTCGTGCCCGGCGCAGGGAGAGCTTCCGGGAGGTTGAGCTCGCTGAAATCGATGAGGCTCGGCAAGCGCGGCGACTCGCGATCCGAAGGGACCGGCGCCGCGGAGGTGGAGAAGATCGAACTCGTGGGCGGGCGCGCCGTGGGCCTGTCGCCGTCGGACGAAGGGACGAGCGAAAGCGGCGCAGGGGGCGGCATCGTCGACGGGCGTCGCGGGCTCGCTTCGGCGGCGTCGGAGGAATGGGATGCCGTGCGATTCGCCGGGTCGATGGGGCGGAGGCTGACCTTGTTGATCGACGAGCGCTTGTTGCGGCTGCGGTCAAGACTCGACGCCTGAAGCGCGGCGCCGAGGGCGACGACGCGATCCGGATCGAGTGACGAGTACGGCTCTTTTTCGAAGAACTGCGCCACGCGACGGGCCACCGCCGGAGAGCGCGTGGAGCCGCCCACGAGGATGACGCGATCGATGTCTTTCTTCGTCAGCTGGGCGGTGCTCAGCGCACGTTCGCAGACGCGCACGGTGCGTTCGAGGAGCGGTTGCGCGAGCTGTTCAAGCTGTGTTCGCGAGAGCGAGAAGCCGAGGCTGAGCGGCGGCGCTCCCGGTTCACGCACGAGGCCGGGAATCTCGACGCGCGTTTCTTCATCGAGGGTCAGTCGACGTTTGACCTCTTCGGCCGCGAGCAAGAGCCGCGAGAACATGCCGACGTCCGCGCGTGGGTCGAAGCGGAACGACTTTGAACATTCGCTCGCCATGCGCAACGCAATCGCGCGATCGAGATCGTCGCCGCCGAGCATCGAATCGCCCGCGGTGGCCACGACCTCGAACACGTTGCTCGCAAGGTCGAGAATCGTCAGGTCGAAGGTGCCGCCGCCGAGATCGAACACCGCGATGCGCTCCTGGGTGCCGAGCGCGAGTCCGTAGGCGAGTGCGGCCGCGGTGGGCTCGTTGAGAATGCGCAGCACGTCGAGGCCCGCGAGCTGACAGGCGATCTTCGTCGCGCCTCGCTGCAGATCGTTGAAGCTTGCAGGTACCGTCACGACCGCGCGGTCGACGCTGTCACCAAGAATGCGCTCGGCCTCGGCGCGCGCGTGACGAAGGACGAACGCGCTGATCTCCGGCAGCCCGTAGGTCACGCCATGCACCTCGACCGAAACGCTTTGCCGCGGGCCATCGACGAGGGAAAACGCAACCTTCGACCGCGCTTCCTCGACGAGCTCGCTTCCCCAGGGTCGCCCGAGAATGCGCTTCACGGAGAAGATCGTGTGCTCGGGATCGATCGCGCGACGGGCCTTCGCGTCGTGACCAACGAGCACCTCGTCGGGGGTCACGAAGGACACGACGGAGGGAAGAAGGCCATCGACGCTCGAGAGCGGGATGACGTGGGGCACACCGCCATCGACGACCGAAAGGACCGTGTTGGTGGTGCCGAGATCGATGCCGACGGCGATGGACATGGGGCGTCAACAATACCTGTCGCCGAAGATCGGGCTCAGGAAATGCACGGGTTGAAGCTAAAATGACGCGCTGCGTGCAGACCCGACGGAAGTGCGCTTTACTGCCGCCACGATGACGAGCTTTCGCTGGATGACCGCGGGCGAATCCCATGGCCCTGAACTCACGGCGCTCATCGACGGGGTGCCCGCGGGCCTTGCGCTCCTTGCGGAGCATCTCGATGAACACCTGGCCCGACGTCAGCAAGGCTACGGCCGAGGCGGGCGCATGAAGATCGAAACCGATCGCGTGCGGCTCGTGGGCGGCGTGCGTGGAGGCGAGACGCTGGGCGGCCCCATCGCGCTCGTGGTGCCGAACAAAGACTACGCCAACTGGCAGGGGCGCATGGGCCCGGAGCCCTTCACGGAAACGCCAGAGCCCGTCACACGGCCTCGTCCTGGGCACGCGGATCTCGCCGGCGGTCAGAAGTACGATCGCCATGATCTTCGCGACATTCTCGAACGAGCGAGTGCGCGCGAAACGACCATGCGCGTGGCGGTCGGGTCGGTGGCGCGACGGCTTCTTGAAGAGCTCGGCATCGACGTGTTCGCTCACGTGGTGCGCATTGGACCTGTCGCCGTGAAGCCGTTCGAAGGTTCCCTCGACGAGCTCAAAGCCAAGGCGCGCGCCTCGGACTTGGCGTGCGGTGACGACGAGGCTGTCGACCGCATGAAGGCCGCCATCAAAGAAGCCGCGCACGCAGGCGACACGCTTGGTGGCCACTTCGAAGTCGTCGCAACGGGCTTGCCGCCGGGCCTCGGTTCGCACGTGCAGTGGGATCGCAAACTCGATGGTCGCCTCGCGCAGGCCATCATGTGCATTCAGGCCATCAAGGCCGTCGCAATCGGTGACGGCTTCGAGGCGGGGCAGCTCCGCGGATCGCAAGTGCACGACGCCATTCTTCACGACCCTGCGACGAACGTGTTTCCCCGCAAGTCAAACCACGCGGGCGGCCTTGAGGGCGGAATCACCAACGGGGAACCGCTCGTCGTGCGCGCGTCGATGAAGCCCATCGCGACGCTGAGGAAGGCGCTTCCCTCCGTGGATATTCGCACGAAAGAAGTCTTCGAAGCGGCGCACGAGCGGAGCGACATTTGCGCCGTCGCCGCAGCGGGTGTCATCGGCGAGGCCATGGTCGCCATCGTGCTCGCAGGCGCTGTGCTCGAAAAGTTTGGCGGAGATTCGCTCGTGGAGCTCCGACGCAATGTTGCAGGATACAAGGACCAACTCGCGCGCTTCTGAGCGACGCGTTGCGAGGCTTGGCGAGGCGGTCACGACGATGGGCACCATGAACCGAAGCGTCCTTCTCTCCGGCATGATGGCGACGGGCAAGAGCACGGTTGGTCGCCTTGCGGCCGCACGGGCAGGCGTTCCCTTCGTTGATCTCGATGCGCTCATCGTGGAGCAAGAGGGGCAGTCGATCGCGAGCCTCTTCGAGAACCACGGCGAGTCGTTCTTTCGTGAGCGCGAAGCTGCGGCGCTTCGTTCGCTTCTCCACGATGGCGTGGTGCGTGTGGTGGCGCTCGGCGGCGGTGCGCTCACGCCGAGGGCGCTTCGCCATGAAGCCCTCGACCATGCGACGGTGGTGACCCTCGATGCGCCCGTTGACGTGATCCTCGAGCGTGCGCAGCCTTTTGCAACGCGCCCGCTCCTCTCCCGCGGTGACCCGCGCGCCACTCTTGAAGGTCTTCTCGCCTCACGCGCCGAGGCCTATGCGGAGGCGCACGAGCGCCTGTCCACGCACGATCGCGATGTGGACGCGGTGGCCGATGAGGTGCTCGCCGTCGCGATGCGCGCGCCGCTTTTGATGCCGCTCGCAGGCCGAAGTTACCCGATCGACGTCGTCGTCGATGAGCCGTCGCGCTTGCTCGATGTGCTCGCGGGCTTGGCCCCGTCGAAGCTTGTCTTCGTGTCCGATGCGAATGTCGACCGCGCGCGCGGAGCGACGATGAAGCGCGTGCGATCGGCTCTCGAAATGGACGCCATCGAGGTCGTGCTGCCCGCGGGCGAGGAACACAAGACGCTCACGTCGGTGGCGACCATTTGGGATGCGGCGCTTGGGCGCGGTGTCGATCGGGATGCGGTCGTGGTGGCGTTTGGAGGCGGAGTAGTCGGTGACCTCGCAGGCTTCGCGGCGGCCACGTTGCTCCGAGGAATTCGCTTCGTGCAGGTCCCGACGACGCTGCTCTCGATGGTCGACAGCTCCGTTGGCGGCAAGACAGGCTTCGACGCGACCGCTGGAAAAAACCTCATCGGGGCCTTTCATCAGCCGTCTGCCGTCGTTGCGGACATGGCGCATCTATCGACGCTCGCGCCGAGGCAGCGGACGTCGGGACTGGCGGAGATTGTGAAGGTTGCACTCTGCACGGATGCGGCGCTGTTCGCATTTTGCGAAGACCATGCTTCGGCCATTGTCGCAGGCGACCTCGTCGTGACGCGCGAGCTCGTGCGCAAGGCGATTGCCGCGAAGTCGCGGGTGGTGCGTGACGACGAACATGAGCAAGGCGCGCGAGCTCTTCTCAATGCGGGGCACACCGCGGGACATGGCCTTGAGACTGCCGGCGGCTACGCGAAGTGGCTGCACGGCGAAGCGGTGTCCGTTGGCCTCGTGTACGAGCTGCGGTGGCTTGCCGCGCGGGGCCTGGCGGAGCCTGGAGTGGCGGCACGCACGGAACTCTTGCTCGGGCGCCTCGGGTTGCCCACGCAGGCACCTGCGACCGATTGGCTCGCGGCCGCGGCGTTCATCGGGGCCGACAAGAAGCGCCGGGGCCGGCAAATCGTGCTTCCCACCGTGCGAAAACTCGGGTCGAGCGAACTCGTGAAGGTGCCGGTGGCCGACCTTGAGGCGGCGTTGCGCGCGGGTGTGCCGGCGGCCCCTTGAACGAATGTCGGCGTGTCGTCGCCGCACGTTTGCCCAGGACGTTCCGTTCCGATAGCCTCGGGCACATGCTGTCGCTCGGGAAGTTTGGGGCCGTTCGCTGGGTCGGAGTCGCGTTGCTTGGGGCGACCGCATTCGCCACGTTTGCCGCTGCGCCCGGATGCGCGGACAACAACACCATGGTGTTCATCCGCGCCATCGTTCCGCCGACCAAGGGGTGCGGCTACGACGGCACGATCGATCAAAGCGTCATCACCGTCACGTACGGCGCCCTCGATTGGAGCTGCAAGAAGGAATACGTCGCGAACATCCTCATCGCGAACAGTCTTCAGAAGAACGCATCGAACGAGATTCGCCGCACCGAGGCGAACCGCGTTCAGATCGACACGCTGCAGGTGACCGCACTGTTGCCCGGCGGCGCGCAGCTTGCGTACGACATCCCGGTCACCGCCGTCGTGGAGCCAGGCGACGGCACGACACCGGGCTACGCGGTGGTCGGCGTGCCGCTCCTGCCCATCGGCAAGATCGACTACGATCGCATCCCCGGCACGGGCCTCGTGAAGCAAGTGAATTTCGAGCTTCGCGTAAGCGGAACCACCCTTGGCGGCCACGTGGTCACCTCGGGGCCGTTCGTCTTTCCACTGCGCATCGGCGAGGGAATCCTGAAGGCGCGCGGCGACGGTGGCGCGTCGGGGAGTTGCGTCGGTCAAGACGGCATCTACGCGGACCTCAGCAGCTGCCCGAACCCGTCGCCGTAGCGCACGGGACGATTGGTTTCGCGGGCCCGTCGCGAGCGGGAACCCTGTCAAGAGGGCTCACGCCCGCGGCGCTCACGTCGGCTCCGAGAGGCCGGACCGTGGCTCTTTAGAGGCGCCAGACCTTGAAGCCCGCGGCCTCGAAGCGCGGACGGTCGTACACGCCCTTCACGTCGACGAGGAGCGGCTTTGACCAGCACAAGCGCGTCATCTCTTCGGGAGAAAGACGCTTGTACTCTGCATGGGACACCGCGGCGATGACCGCTTGAGCGGGCTTGAGTTTGTCCCACGCCACGAGGTCGAGGTCATACTCTTCCTTCGCCTCGTGGACGTCCGCGAGCGGGTCGTGCACCTGCACCGTGAGGCCGTAGCTCTCGAGCTCGCGCACGATCTCGACGACCTTTGAGTTGCGCAGGTCCGGGCAGTTCTCTTTGAACGTGAGACCGAGGACGGTGACCGTGCCTTGCGCCAGCGAGTGGCCAAGCTTCACGAGCTCCTTCACGGTGCGCTGCGCGACGAACGCGCCCATGCCGTCGTTGATGCGGCGCCCGGCGAGAATGACCTGCGGGATGTACCCGAGCATCTCCGCTTTATGCGTGAGGTAATACGGGTCGACGCCGATGCAGTGGCCGCCCACAAGGCCTGGCTTGAAGGGAAGAAAGTTCCACTTGGTGCCCGCCGCTGCGAGCACGTCGAGGGTGTCGATGCCCATGCGGTCGAAGAGCAACGCAAGCTCGTTCATGAGCGCGATGTTGAGGTCGCGCTGCGTGTTCTCGATGACCTTCGCGGCCTCGGCGACCTTGATGCTCGACGCCTCAAAAACGCCGGCGGTGACGACGCTGGAGTAGACCTCGGCCACGACCTTCAAGGCCTCGGCGTCTTGGCCCGAGACCACTTTGCGAATCTTCGTGAAGGTGTGCTCTTTGTCGCCCGGATTGATGCGCTCGGGGCTGTAGCCGACCTTGAAGTCGACGCCGCCTTTGAGGCCCGACACGCGTTCGAGAATCGGCACGCAGTCTTCCTCGGTGGCACCTGGGTACACCGTCGACTCGTACACGACGATGTCGCCCTTCTTGAGCGCCTTGCCCACGGACTCACTCGCCCGGAGCATGGGCGTCAAGTCGGGCCGGTTCGCCTGGTCCACGGGCGTGGGCACCGCGACGATGAAGAAGTCGGCTTCGCGCAAGACCGCTACGTCGTCTGTGTAAACGATGTTTGCAGACTGCAACTCACCCTTCTCGACCTCGCCCGTCCGGTCGTGGCCCTCGCGGAGCTCGGCGATGCGGTCCTTCTTGATGTCGAAGCCGATGGTGCGCGTTGTCTTGCCAAACGCCACGGCAACAGGAAGGCCCACGTATCCGAGTCCAACGACGGCGACGGTTCGATTCATTAGGAAATCCTCAGGTGAAGCTGCTGCGAAGCGGGGACGAAGATCGGTCGGAAATCAGAAGAAGAAGGACGCTCCGACGACGCCTTGCACGTCGTAACGCCACTCGCTTCGGAGGCTGGCGCCCGTGGGGACTTGGCCCGTCGTGCTGTCGAAGGTG
>CAIQDA010000393.1 GCA_903870415.1 uncultured delta proteobacterium | reverse complement strand
GATGCGGGCGTCAACGCGGATGACCTCGAGGCGCTAGCCAGGCAGCACGGCGTGGCCGAGTGGCAGGCTGTGGCGCAGTTCTGGTCCACGTCGCTCACCGATGTCCTCGACGCCATGCGCTACGGATTTGCCGATGCCGCCGAAGTGATGCGTCAGGCGACTGTCGCAGTAGCCGACGGGGTGGCGCTCCGTGAGTGTCGACTGATCGTGGTTGATGACGCGCAGGAACTCACGGCCGGATCGATCGCCCTTCTGGCCGCGGCCTCGAGGCGCAACATTCCCGTGGTGTTGTTCGGTAATCCCGACGAAACAGCCACGGCGTTCCGCGGTGCCGTTCCCCATGTGCTTGGTCGATTTGACGCGGTGGCCCCCAGCGCGCAGGCACCCATCGTTCTGGAGCACGTGTATCGCCACGGTTCCGCTGTGCGTTCCACGGTCGCGCGGCTCGAAGCGCGCGTTGGTGCCGCTGGGCTGGGTACACAGCGAAAGGCCGTCGCCGGCCCCGACGCCGAACCGGGCTCGGTCGTGGTCGTCGAAAAGTCGCAGCGTTCGAGCGAACTGGCGGCGGTGGCACGGGCCATGCGACAGGCGCACGTTCGCGACGGAGTGGGGTGGCATCGCATGGCGGTCGTGGTGCGCCAGGGATCACTCGTCGAGAGTGTGGCGCGGCAGCTGGCCATTCACGAGGTGCCCACGCGTTCCCTGCTGAGTGACCAAGCCTTGCGCGATCAGCCCTTGGTGCGTGACTTCGTCGCCGCACTGCGTTTGTCCGAGCCCGGGCACAATCTGACTACGGCCGAAGCCGAGAGTTTCCTACTCAGCGAAATCGGCGGAATGTCATCGGTCGATGCGCGTCGCTTGAGGCTGGCGCTGCGGCAACAGGAGCTCGCTGGGGGCGGCACGCGCACCGGACCCGAACTCGTCCGCGACGGACTCGTGAGTCTTGCCGAACTAGCCATCGTCGATTCTGCACCGGCGCGGGCCGCCGGGCGGGTGGCCACACTGTTGGCCGAGTTACGGCAACAGCGCGTCGCGGGCGGCACCATCGAAGAGCTCCTGTGGACCGCCTGGCACGGATCGGTGCTGCCTCGCGAGCTCGCCTCCGCAACGGAGGGCGTCGGGCTCATCGCCGAAGAGGCTCATCGCAAGCTCGATACCGTTCTCGCGCTTTTCGCCTCCGCGCGGAGATTTGTCGAACGCGAACCCGACCGAACCCCGAAAGACTTTATTCACGACCTCCTCAACACCGACGTGCCCGAAGACACCCTGGCACCTACCTCAAGCGCGGATGCCGTGTTGGTCTGCACGCCTCCTTCACTCATCGGCGCCGAGTTCGACGTGGTCGCCGTCGTGGCCGTTCAAGAAGGGGTGTGGCCCAATCTGCGGCTGCGCGGCCAACTCTTGCACGCGGGTCGGTTCGACGACATCGTGAGGGGGCACTCCTCGGCATCCTCGCCAACCGACGCACGCCTCGCCGTGCTGCATGACGAACTGCGCATGTTTGTCCTCGCCTGTTCGCGCGCGCGCCAGACGCTGATCGTCTCGGCCACGACGAGCGCCGACGCCATGGCATCTCCCTTTGTGGGACTCGTGGGCGCGCCCGCGCAAAACGCGGAACCGGTCCCGAGTGAGCCCGCGCCGACAGAAGACTCCTATCCGCTGTCACTGTCGGGAATTACCGGGTTCGCTCGGAGCGAGTTGGTGCGCCAGTTCCCGCACTCGACCGAATCGTCGCAACCCCTCACTCCGGCGCGGGCGACCGAGTTAGCACAGGCGCTCGCCATACTTTCCGCGGCCGACGTGGCCGGCGCCCACCCCAACGACTGGTACGGACTTGCCGGGCCTTCCACCGAGCGCGAGATTGTCGACGAGGCCGATCGAGCGGCCGGGGTCACGGTTCACGTTTCTCCGTCGCGTCTCGAAGCTTGGGAGCGCAACCAACTCGGCTGGTTCATCGACTCCACGGTGGGCGGCGAGCAAACCGTGGCAACGGGATTGGGCACACTAGTTCACAAAGTTTTTGAGGACGTGGGCAACGAGATCCTCACCGATCTGTCGGCCGACAGCTTGTGGTCCGCGATTGAGAAGCGCTGGCACGAGCTCACATTTGAAGCCGACTGGTTGGGTGAGCGCGAACGCGCACGTGCGAAAACAATGGTGGGCAATTTGGCCAGTTATCTGGGCGATCTGCGCTCCCGAAACGTCGATGTCGTGGGCGTGGAGTGTTCGTTCAATTTCGACGTGGGCGTGGGAAGGCTCGTCGGGCGAATTGACCGCGTGCATCGCAATCCAGATGGCACGGTCACCATCATCGACCTCAAGACCGGCACCAAGAAGATGACCGAAGACGAGGTGGCCGACAACGTTCAGCTCGAGTGTTACCAACTGGCGCTGGTCCGCGACGAGATTCGCGAGACCGTCGAGCACGACTCAGAAAGCGATACCCCACCGCCACGGGGCGAACTCATAGCTGCGGGGGCACGATCGGGCGGGGCGGGAATTCTCATGGTCGACGAGAAGGCGGTCAAGAAGACACGTGCTGGCGAGGTCACCGAGGTTCTCCAGCAGGCCATCGAGCGTGGCGGTGCGGCCCAAGAGGCCATCGAAGCCAGGGTGGCGAATGCCGCCGAAGGCATGTCGGGCAGCACCTTCACTGCGGTCATCTTTACCCGCGAGGAGCGTGGCGAGTTTGACAGCACGTACGCCAAACGTATTCACACGGTGTCGGCGGTGAGCGCATGACCTACACAGCACAAGACATTTCCGACGCCACGTTCGACTGGCGCCAAGAACTCGACCGCCGGGCGGGCCTCCTCGACGACACCAAGAAGCGTGTTGAGCTCACCGCGGAGCAGCGCGACATCGTGGCCAGCGACATCTCCACGACGTCCCTGGTCACCGCCGGT
>CAIQDA010000392.1 GCA_903870415.1 uncultured delta proteobacterium | reverse complement strand
GGATCGAAGACGAAGCCGACCTCGAGGCAGTGCGCCTCGCGAAGGCGGAGGGGGGCGATTCGATCCCCTACGAGCAGGTGCGAAAAGAGCTCGGTCTCGCGTGAAGGAAGCATGGCCGCGCTATCTTCAGCCCGCGTCCTTCCAAATGCCCTCCGCGAGCTCGCCGACGACCGCGAGGAGCTGACCCTCGAAGATTTTGTCGATGCGCACAAAGCCGCCCCCCTCTGCGAAGGCGCCGGTATCGAGCGATGCGCGATCGACCACGATCTCGACCTTGAGCTGCTTGGCGATGCGGTCGAGCCACTTGCGCTGCGGGTCCGTGAACTTGCGCGTCCGCACGAGCGACGCCACGGCGCGATCGACGCGCTGCGCGTAGGGCACGAGCGGTGAGCCCAGAGCGAGGCCGCGGATGTAGCCGATGATTGTCGCGGCGATGTCTTCGCTCTTCTCGTCGGCCCAGGCCGATCGGAGCTTGCGCTCGTCGAAGCCCGCAGAGTCGAGGGCGAGGCGCAATTCCCTGAGTTCTTTGCGCGTCAGGTCGCGAGGCCGTTGCACCACGACGAGGAGCGCCGGGATGCGGTTCATGTGATCGGCGACGTAGCGACGGAAGTCATCGAGGTAGTCGCTTGGCCGTGCGCGCCCGTCGGCTCCGTACCCGTGCGTCACCTCGCGCAGCTCGTCCGCATGCTCCGAGATCAGTGTGCGGTAGGCGCTCGGCCCGGCGCCACTTGCGCGATCAAGGAGGTGCGCCAATTGATCGTGCGCGCGGAAGAACTCGGCGACCTTTTCGCGCGAGCCGTGGCGCAGAAGGCTTGCGAACTCGCTCGCGTCCATGCCCGCGGCAGCACCAAACAGCTCGCCGTTTGCTCCCTGGAGGCTGCGCTTCTTGCGCTGGAATTTTGCAAGGAATTGCTCCATCGCAGGAAGTGCATCCGCGTCGGTCTTCGCGGCGGCGATCTCCTCCGCGAGCGAGGCGAAGGGCACGGCGGGGTCCGTGACGACGGGCTTCATGGCGCTCACCGTCGAGAGGCGCGCGTAAAGGTCGACCGCGTCGAAAATGCGAAAGCGCTCTTTGCCAATTTCGGGGCAGAGGCGCGTGGCCCGGCCGATCATTTGTTCGTAGAGGATGCGGCTCGCGACGCGACGAAGGAAGACGAGGTTCGCGATGCGCGGCACGTCGATGCCCGTCGTGAGAAGCTCCACGGTGACCGCGACGTTCGGGTTGCGCTCGTTCTTGAAGCGGCGAATCGCATCGAGGGGGCGATCGGTTGCCCCGGTGATTTTCAGGACCGCATCGTCATCGACCTCGCCGTAGCGCGCCTCAAAAGCCTTCTTGAGCAGGTCGACGACGAGTTCCGCGTGCTCGTCGTTGACGCAAAAGATGAGCGTCTTCTCGTCGCTCGCGGGATCGATATCCTTCGCGAGTTGCTCGAGCACCACGCGGTTGAAGTCTTTCGAGATGACCGTGCGGTGGAAGTCGTCGACGTCGAAGTCAACGTGGTCGGGCAACATCTCGGAGCGCACCTCCGAGGTGCTGCGATCGAGGACCTGCACCTCTTCGTGCGCCTCGTAGTGAATGCCGTCGGAGGCGAGCTTCGTCACGATGCGCGTTGGCGGCTCGTGGTCGACGAGGTAGCCATCGATGACCGCCTCGCGGTAGGTGTACGTGAAGACGGGCGCCCCGAAAATTTCCTGCGTATGAAGCGCTGGCGTCGCCGTGAGGCCGATCTTCACCGCCGCAAAATGATCGAGCACGCGGCGGTACTTCGAGATGTAGTCGTCCTCGCTGCGGAACGCGAAGTCGCGATCCGAGAGCTCGCGATCGAGCACATAACCGCGGTGGCATTCGTCGACGACAACGCAGTCGTAGCGATCGATGGGAACGATGGCGTCGCTGTCACCAAAGAGACGGTGCACCATGCCTTGCACCGTGGCCACGTGGAAGCGTGTGCTCGCGTCGGGCTCCGCATCTTCGAGGCCCTTCACCTCGAAGATGTCCGCGAAGGTTTGCAGGTTCGCGATGCGCAGATCGCGGAGCGCATCGAGGGTCTGCTGGCCGAGTGCGCTGCGATCGACGAGGAAAAGCACACGCTTCATTCGCTTGTGTTGGACGAGGCGGTAACAGAGCGCGAGGCAGGTGCGCGTCTTGCCTGTGCCCGTGGCCATGGCGACGAGAATGCTGTCGCGACCATCGGCGATCGCCTTCTCAATCGCGCGGATGGCGGCATGTTGGTACGCGCGATCGACAATGGCCGGCATGGGCTCGGTTGCGAGAGCCACCTCGGCCTTCGCCACGTCTTGCTTCAGAAGGTCGACGAGGCCGTCCTGCGTGAACCACGCCTCGAGCGCCCGCGCATGGTTTGTGGGCCGGCGAGCATCGAGAAACCAGATGCCGCTCTTGGTCTCGAGTTGCCGAAGATACGGTCGTCCGTTCGTCGCGAAGAGGAACGGTACGTTGAAATCGCGCCACGGCGCGCCGGCCTCAAGGACGTCATCGCCGAGCACCTGATAGCCGCGCGAGTAGCGTTTTGCCTGGTCGATCACCGATGACACATCGCGATGCTTGCGCTTGGCCTCCACGACGCCAACCACGCGAAGCCCAACGAAGAGCACGTAGTCGGCGAAGCCTCGCTTGCCGTCGAGCATGGTCGGCCACTCGGCGATCGCGCGGCTCTCGCCCTTCTCGGGTCGCGCTCCGCGCTCGTAGCGCAGCGACTCGGAGTTCGCTTCCCAGCTTGCTTCGCGGAGCTGCCGGTCGATGAGTTTGCGCGTGGTGGCCTCGTCGATTTCAATCGCGTCGCTCGCCTCCGCCGCGCGCTCGATGCGTCGCCGAAGCTCCGTCGCGGGCTCGGCTTTGGCGCTGGACTGGAGCGCCTTCAGCTCCTGGACGAGGCGTGCGTGCTCGACCTCAAGGGTGGCGTGGCGCCTCGTTTTTTCCTCGGAAGAGCGCTGCACGTTCGCCTCTTGCTCGCCCGCGAGAAGCTCCCAAAGCTGAGCCTCTTCGGCGGCCTTCGCGGCTCGGTCCTCGGCGCTTAGGCGTTCTTTCGACTCGCGCTCCGCATCGGCCCGCGCAGCCTCCACCGCCGCACGCGTGACCTCGAGCTCGCTCGCGCGGCGATCGGCTTCGGAGCGAAGGCGCTCGAGCTCGTCGTGCAGAGCCGTGCTTGCGTCCTTCGGCTCCGCGGGTGGCACGTAGGGCCCAGGGTCGAAGCGACGATCATTTCCGAAGGCGCGCTGAAACCAAATGGCGAGCTGGTGCGCGATGCGGAGCTGCGTGAGCGCATCGGTCGCCGACCCGACGTTGTCGTGAGACGCGGCGTTGCCCGCCTTGCGAAGCTCATGAAAGAGGCTCTTTTGCAGGCTGGTCATCGCGCCGGCGTCGCCGAGCCGGGTCAAGAGCTCGAGTTGCGTCTCGCGGGATTCCACATAGAGCCCGAGCTTCGCGGCGGCCCGCTGCGCAAGGCGCTCACCGAAGAGGCGAAGCTTCGCGATGCAAGCGGCCGTGTCGACGGCGAAGAGGTTCTCCGCGCCCGTCGAGAGCGCAACGAGCGCTGGGTCGTGGTGTTCCAAAAATGCAAAGTTTGGTGAGCGTTGCGGGTGCATGGTCGTTGCCTAAGCGTGGAGTCTACATGCAACGCCGCACGACGGGTGGTTCGCATGCGCACCGTAATTGGCGACGCCAACGCCGCCGTACGCCACGTCACTTCGTCGCTTCGCTAACCATCACCCAAGCGTGCGCGACCAGCAATTCGCCTGACGAAACGGCGATGGCGACGGTGCGTGCTCCCGCGGGCGGAACGGGAAATGCGAGTTCGATCCATTGGCTTGTGGCTTGGAACGATCGGCCGTCGGTTTCGACCTCGTCGAACGCGATGCGCATGGCTCCTGCGGCGATCGGCCCGACGCGAAGAACGATGCGCGAGCCCGACGGAGCCTCGACGCGGAACGTGATGCGGTCGCCTCCTTGAAGGGCGGCACCCCCGTCGAAGACGCGCTTGACCTCGGCAAGTGGCCTCACCGCGAAGGTTCGGCGCAGCGGTCGCGACGTGCGAACATCGTGGGCGTCTTCGCTGAACACGTCGCCGAGGTCGACGACACTCTGTGCGCGAAAGCCTGGCAAAAGGCTGGCAGGAGCCTCTCCGGTCCCGAGCGGTGACCAGTCGGCGGCGTAGACGATCTTCTCTGAACCTGCGCACACGACGTTGTCGTGAACGGGAAAGCGCCGGAGCTCACGGCCGAAGGAATCGGCGAGCCCGGGGAACCACGCGGGATAGATGGCCAGGTGGCTTGGGCGAGTCTCCACAGGCATATGCTCGAGAAGTTCGAGCGACGCCCCGACGCCCAATCGAAACGCGCGCGCGAAAGGGAGTTGCCGAAACCCGCCCAGCCCTACGAGGTCGAGGGCCGGAAGATCCGAGAGGTACGGGATGGCACCTGCATCGTTGAGGAGTACACGGGTCGGCTTCGGATCGAGGTTTTTTAGGAACTTCGCCGTGCCCGCGTGTTGCTCGTGGATGTTCGCGCAGGCTTTTGCATAGTGCACGCGCCAGCGCTCGCCCGCGCCCGCATTCGACACGAGCGCGGCAAGCGCGAGGGCGTACCAGGGCGCGAGCAGGAGCGGAGCCTCACGGAGGCGAGACCACGCGAGAGGTGCAGCGGCACCCGCGGCGACGAGCCAAAGCGCGCGCGCGGGGATGAGGTAGCGATCCTGGTGGTAGATGACCTGGCCGTTCGTTGCGGCGACGAGGGTCCATGCGGCGGCAAGCACGAGGAGAAGCGCGAGGAATTCTTCAGCCTCCGGGAGCTTCGAGAGCGCGAGAGACGCGAGCAGCGCGGCGACGAACGCATAGCCAAAAAGCGCCTGCACGCGCTCGTTTGGAAAGAGCTCGACGGGGACCCACGCAAGCACGAACAGAAAAAGCGCGAGGGCCGGGAGGCGTTTGCGAATCGCAAGCGGCGCGAAGGCCGTGGCGAACGCGAGGGCGCCGAGCGAGAGGAAGCGATCGAGCGGTGGCCCGGCGGGGTCGACGGACGCGTCGCGCGACAGAATGCGGCGCATCGCATAGACCGCGTTCGAGGCGAGCTTGTCGACGACGTCGTGCGTGTCGAAGAGCGGGTGCGTGGTGACGAGTTTCGCGATGGCTCCGCTCGCGCTGAAGAAGCCCGTGGTCGCGCGGTAAAGGCACGCCGTGGCCGCGACCATGACCAGCGCCGGACCTGCCGCAGCGAGGAGCGTGCGCACGCCGTGGCGCTCTCCTCGTGCACGCCCGGCGGCGGCGCAGCAGACAACCGCAACGACGAGGACCGCGACCAGCGCTTCAGGACGCGACAGCACGGCGACGAGGCCTGCCGCCGCAAGCGTGCGTGCGGAGTGCGACGAGGGCGCGTCGCGGTGGTCGCTTGCAGCCCGCAAGAGACCCGCGAGGGCCGCGAACGTCAGGGCGAATTCCATCCCGGAATACGTGTGCCACGCGACGGGGCCGTCGACGGCGACGAGCGCGAGCGCCGTCCATGGAGCCCATGGGTGCACCTTGCGAAGCGGCTTCTCGAGAAGGGCAAACGCGACCACGAGGAGAGTCCCTGCGAGCGCGTGCGATGCGGGAACGATGAAGGTTCCGCGCGCCCCGAGCGCCCACGGGATGGCGAGGAGAAACGGCCACAAAATGCTGGTGCCGCCACTGGATACGCCCTCACCAGCCATCCACTGAAGCGGGTGCCCCGTCGCCGCGTTGCGCGCGAACTGCGCGTGGATAAACGCGTCGTCGAGGGGAGGTGCCCACGCTCCCGCCGTGTGAGCGAGGAGCTCGTGGCCGAAGGTCCACCACTGAGCCGCGAAGACCATCGAGACAAAGAAGATGTAGAACGCATGCGTATGCGGGCCACGCTTCCGCGCCATCATGGGGGCGAGCCTGGACGAATCGACTCGGGGGCCGGGCAGCTGCGTCCCCACTTGCGAAGAAAGTGCCCAAAGAGCGCGGCGGTGGGACGAACCTCCGAGTGATCCTTCGGGATGTCGTCGGGCGAAGCGATCGTTTCCACGAGCGAAAGCGGCCCCACCGCGTCGCCCTTCGCGTCGACGGCGAAGAACTCTCCAATCGAATTCAGTCCGCCCACGACGGCCCCAGGGCGGGACGGCAGCGACCAATCGGGGGCGGTGCGTTGACCCCCCATCGTGTGCCAACGGAGGGCGTTTGGCAGGCCCTTGAGCGGTGCCGAGCGGCCAAGAAGGGCGAGGATGAGCGTCGGCAAATCGTTCTGGGAAACCGGGTTCGCCGCGAGCGCACGTTGCGCGGCCGTGAGCGCGTCGCGGAGCTCGTTCGGATGCCGATGCGCGCGCACGAGAGCCTCGGGTACGTGTAGAATGAACGGAATTTGCCCTCGGGTACGCAGGGCTCGTTCGTCGGCCGCGTCCCACAGCGGTAGGTCATTCGTCGCGTGATCGGCGTTCGCGATGAGGATGGTGCGGGAAGCTTCGGGCGTGGCGTCGATGCGTGCGACCGCTCGCCCTAGGAACTCGTCCGTGTAGGAAAACGTCCGAAGCCGGCCAAGCTCCTCGACGTTGATCGCGCGGCCTTCGGTGACGAGGCGCACACGCTCCGCAACGTGGCCGGGCAAGTCGGTGGGCGCGCGATAGGGCGAGTGATTCGTGAGGGTCGACATGATCCACCACGACATTGGTGCGGCTTGGGGTCGTTCGACGAGAGCCATAAGCTGATCGAGCATGGCGAGGTCGCTGATGCCCCAGCCTCCTCGCTCGAGGTGCTTCGGGAACGAGGTCTCACCGTGGATGTACCGCAGTCCATGGAGGCGGAAGAAGTCGTCGACGCCGTCGAAGGATACTTCTGCGCCATAAACGAAGTGCGAGTCGAAGCCCGCGTCGATGAGCACGTCCGGGAGGCAGCGGATGGGCAGTGCTCCGAGATCGCGACTTGCGCTGATGTTGAACCCCACCATCCCGAGGCCGCACATGTTCGCCGTGAGTCCTTGCGACGAGCGGCATCCGGCCTGGAATAAATCAGGAATCGTCAGGTCGTTGGAGGTTCGCGACAAGGCGTCGTCGATGAGCTTGTTCGTGGCTGGAGCGAGCGCTTCGGGAGCCGCGCCATGAAGCGCGTGGAGATCGTCGGCGCGGAACGATTCGAGAAGAAATTGGACGATGCGTTGCGGCGGGTTGTCGGTGTCGAAGAGCACCTTCGACAGGTCGTCGAACACGCGCACGAGGGCTGGGGCGCGCGAGTCGCCGGTGGGCAGAGGTCTCCGAAATGGATGCACACTGCACGCGTTGCCGTCGAGGCCGACGGGGGATGGAAACCCGAGCATCGCGGCTCCCGGCGCGTCCGAGCCCGGACTGAACTCTGCGCGCTCGACGATGCCGAGGACCCCGTAGCGGACGTTCGTGTCGCCTCCCGAAGGCGGCGTGAGAAAAACCTGAAAGGGTTTCCCTGCGACATCGCCGTCGCCGAGCTTGGGAAACCAGCCGTATCCTGGAAAATTGGGCAGCCCAGCGGCGACTGCGACGAGGGCGCTCGCCGTCACGCACCCCGCGACGATGACGTTTGCTGCGCCACTGCGCACCTCGTCCACCGCGCGCGTCCACGCCACGAGCAATGCGGTGGAGCAGGCGATGCCGACGGCAATGGGGCGCGCATGTCGGCCATACAAGAACACCTCAAGGGCGCTCGTGATGAAGCTCGTGTCCTTCACGCCGCCGAGCAAGTCGAACCAGGTCGGGAAGGTGCCGCGCTGGATCGCAAACTCCGCGAAGCACGAGCTCGTGACGCCGAACACGACGCAGGCGAGGGGAACGAGTCCGAAGAGGCTCGTGGCCCAGAGGCGACGTGCGCGCAATGCCCTGGGAAAAAGCAGGGGAATCGCCACGAGAATGCCGAAGACCATCGCCGTGTCCGCGGTGTCGTGCGCGACGCCCGAAAAGAAGGTGGGCCAGCGATCGCGGCCGACGTGGCTCTGACGTTCGGCGAGCGCGTAACGTCCCGGCGCGATGGTCGCGATGAGCGCGCCATGGGCGAAGAGAGAAAGGAGAGCGCCCGCCCGCAACGCTGCAAGGCGCCGGGAGAGAGGGCTCGGGGGGGACGCAGGTAAAAGCTCCGCCGCGGGCGACAAGGGGTCGCGCGCGCGTTCGCTCAAGGCTCGTGTCGGGCGAGGGTTCGCAGGGCGTCGATGATGCCATCGCGCTGCGGAACCGAGGCCTTTTCCAAATTGTCGGCGAGGCCGATGCCAGGAAGGTGCGCGCCCGCGAGAAGCTTCGGCGGCGCGTGAAGCTCGTAAAAAAGCTCCTCGACGGTGCGGCGAATGAGGTGCTCGCCGAAGTTCGTGATCTCCGTGTCCTCGTTCACGAAGAGCACGCGGCCGGTCTTTCGAATCGACGTCGAGAGCGTGGGCCAGTCGTACGGGTGCAGCGAGCGCAGGTCGATGACCTCGACCGAGATGCCTTCTGCGGCCAAGGTCTCCGCGGCGGCGACGCTCTCGCGAACCATGCGGCCGTAGCAGACCACCGTCACATGCTCGCCCGTGCGGACCATGCGCGCTTGGCCGAAGGGGATCATCATGTCCGGCGTGGCGGGCCACTGCGGCACCCACTGGCTGCGATCGCCAATGGGCGCGTCGATCATCTTCGAGAGCGTGCGCTCGTCGGGCTCGCCGGGAATTTCCTCGCCGGGCGCATTCTTCACGCGCATGAGCGCCTTCGGAATGAGCACGAGGACCGGGTTCGGGTCGGCGATGGCCGAGAGCATGAGGCCGTACGCGTCGCGAGGCGTCGACGGCATGACGACCTTCCAACCAGGAAGCCGAGTGGCCTGCGCGTCGAACGAGTGCGAATGGTAAATGCTGCCGTGGATACCGGACCCGACCGGCGTCATGACGACCATCGGGCAGTTCCATTCGCCACCGGAAGACCACGCCATGCCGCCGGCTAGTTTCAGTAGGTCGATGGTATTGAAGGCGTAGTCGCAGAACTGAATCTCCGCGACGGGGCACTGACCTGCGAGCGCAAGGCCGATGGCGGTGCCGATAAGCCCGCGCTCGTCGAGCGGCGTATTCCACGTCGTCTTGAGACCTTGCGTGGCCGTGAAGACGCCGCCGAGAGGCGCGCCTACGTCCTCGCCAAAGATGTCGGTGACACCGAGGCGCTCTTCACCAACGTGAAGCGCCATGCGAACCGCTTGGACCATCGTGGCCATGTCAGTTTCCCTTCTTCCACGCGACGTGGTTCGTCTCTTCGAAGACGTGGGTGAATGCGTCTTCCTGCGTCGGCATGGCCTCTTCGCGCACGCGCTTGGCAGCTTCAAGGAACTCTTGCGTCGTCGCCGCGCGCATCTCGTCGGCGTCTTTGCGCGAGAGGTAGCCGCGCTCCTCAAGCTTCTTTTCGAAGGCCGGGAGGCAGTCGTGCTCGTCGCCCACGAAGTTCGCGCCCGACGAAGACGAGTGGCCATAGAGGCGCGAGACCATGATCTCGAGCAGGTACGGCTTCTTCTCTGTGCGCACGTATTCCATCACTTCTTGAAGTGCAAAGTACACGGATTCAGGATCTTGCCCGTCGATGGTCGCGGTGCGAATCCCGAAGGCCTTGCCGCGATCGCTGATGCGCTGTTCGCCGTGCTGCGTGCGCGCGGGCGTCGAGATGCCGAACTGGTTGTTCGTGACGACCATGAGCACCGGAAGTTCGTTTCCGGGGCGCGACGACCAAATCATGCAGGATGCAAACTCGCCTTCGGCCGTGCCCGCGTCGCCGCCGGTCACGATGCTGATGCCGCGGCCACCTGCGCGCTTGTTGGCGATCGCGGTTCCGGGCGCCATGGCGTATTGCACCTCGATGGGGCTCGAGACGGGAACGAGGTTCCACTTGCGAATCGACGGGTGTCCCGCGAAGTTGCGGCCCCGCGAAAACGGGTCGCTCGTCGTGTTCTTCATCTGGCGCATGAAGTCGACGGCGTCGGCGCCCATCGCGAGGGCGACCGCGTTCGATCGGTAGTGCAAGTGAAGGTAGTCGTACTCAGGGCCTTGGCCTTTGTGCACGAGCACGCCAAGCGGCACGTTGAACGCTTCTTCGCCGGGACCGCCGATCCAGAAGTACCCGTCTCCTTGCTTTTGCATACGGATAAGGCGCTCTTCGAGAAGGCGCGCACGAAGCATGAGCGAGTGGATCTCAAGCAACGTCTCCTTCGGGAGTTCGCGCTTGGTCGAGGCGGAGGGAACGACGGCGGGGGCCGGGGTCATGGCGCCGTGACTTGGCCGAGCACGGGGGAGGCGTCAAGGCTCGCATCGCGATGACGCACGGGAAAACCGCTTGTCACGATGCGTCGAACGTTCGCTGCCCCGCCGCCACCGCCGCGTTACGGAAAAACCCCATGCAAACGCGCCGGAGGCCGCGGCCTCAGCGATCGAGTTCGATCCCCTCGGGTGCGACGAATTCGATCGGTGTGCCGTCTTCGTAGGTCATCCAGTGCTTGGCGAGCCATTGCTCGGTGATGCAGCCGTAACCTCCGCGGCCCCAGCCCTCGCTCCAGCTGTTCGCAACAAGGATGCATGTTGCACCTTCTGTGCGATGCATCGAGGCGGGAAGTTGCATGTAACCTACAGCGACATAGGCGTGGCCGGCCGCATGCATGCCCGTGGCTTTCGGTGCCTTGAGCTCGTCGGCGAGCGTGACGAGGCCGCTCTTCGCTTTGAAGAAGTTGTCCGACAGGGAGGTCCCGAGAACCACCGGGCGGTTCGCTCCAAGCGTGTTCAAGAGGTCGCCGTAGGTCCGCACGCCGCGCACGCCGGTGACCCTCGCGACTCCTCGTCCGCACGTCGCAGCGAGAGGCGTTTGCGTGTCGTTTCCTGCGACCGGCGTCGGCACGTAGGGGCACGTGCTCTCAAGCGCCTGATCGTAGGCTTTGCTCTTCGCCGAAATCTCGAAGCCCGTGCCCGCCCAGGTGCCGCCGTCCGCGCAACTTTGCTTCGCGCATTCGGGGCGCGCGTTTGCGTAAAAGCGCTGTTCCGAAAGGTCGACGCTCACGGCGTTTTGCGCCGCAAGAAGTTCGAGCGCACGGACCCCAGAGAATGCCGCGCATGTGCCGCGCGAACCTTGATCACGCACGGGGACGTCGAACGACCCGGCGACGAGGACTGCGTTCTTGAGCTTGCCGGGATTCCATCCGCGCGCCGTCGAGGTGCCATCGATCGCGCCATCGGCGGAGCCGCTCTTCAGGCGGACCTTCGGCTTGCCTCGGGTGACCATCGACAGCGACGATTCATAAAGCGAAATACGTGAGTCATACGACTTCGCTTCTGCGTCCCACTTGAGTCGCGTCGTTTCGAACTCGTTTTGCCACGCCATGCGCGTCGCTTCGAATTCGTCGCCAGCGCCTTTGCGAAAATCGTCGAACTCCGCGCGCGCTTCGTCCATCTCGTCGCGGGCGGGCGCCGGGCGTGGCGATGGCTTTGGCGTAGGAGTTTTCCTGGGTGCGGGCGTTGGAGCAGGCGGCGTGGGGGGCGTGCGCCGAAAGCTCGTGTCGAAGTCCGACGGATCATCCGCGGGCTCCGGCGTCGGGCGCGGGGTTGGCTTTGGGGCTGGCGCGGGAGCTGGCGCGGGCGGCACGATCGCGGGTTCGCGTTTCGGCTCGGGCTTCGGCGCTGGCGCTGGCGCTGGCGCTGGCACTGGCAACGGAGCGGGGGCGGGGGCGGGGGCGGGCGCCGGGGTCGGTGCGGGCACGGGCGTCGCCGCTCGTTCGTCGACGACTGTGTAGGTCGTGTCGCCGGAGGTCGCGCGAATGGCTTCGGCAATGGCGACGAGCGGGAAGGGAACACCGTCCGCCGAGGGAACTTTCGACGCGTAGGGCGCGCCCGGAGCGAGCGGTGCGATGCGCTTGGGTGCGGCAACGGCCGACGATGTGAGCGCGGCACCGGCGAGGACGAGGTTCGAAGCGAGGGACTTTTTCATGGCGTAGCGCGCGGAGATTCGGTG
>CAIQDA010000391.1 GCA_903870415.1 uncultured delta proteobacterium | reverse complement strand
ATCTGTAGCCTACACCTTTTCGCGTCCAGCTCAGGTTCGCGTGAAGGCGCCCCACCGCCCGACCGTCGCGTGTGGCGAGCCATGCCTCGTGCGAGTCGGAAAGCGTGAGGTTGAGAAGCCACTTCGTCGACGACGGATCTTGGAGCGCGACGCGGTACGGCTCCGGCCGGCAAGCGGATGGAAGCCTGATAAATGCCTCGACGAACGCTTCTCGATCGCAGGCCGACGAGAGGGCTTCGACGGTGAGTTCACTCCTCGTCATGGAGGATCCTCACCTCGCCGCGACCCGCATCGACGCGCACGCGCATGCCCGTTTTGAGCTTGAGCATGAGGCCGCCGCTGATGCCGACGACGGTGGGGAGCCCGAGTTCGCGCGCGACCACAGCCGAGTGCGAAAGGAGCGAACCACGTTCGATGAGAAGGCCCGAGCACGACGGGTAGAGCGGCACCCAACCCGGATCGGTTCGCTCAGTGACGAGGATTTCGCCGTCCAAACCCGAGGCATCCTGCATGGATTTGACAACGCGCACGACGCCTTCGATTTGCCCAGGGCAACACGGGGTGCCGTAGAGGACGTTCGGATCGTCGCTCTTCTGAAGGTCCTTCAAGAGGTCGGCGTCTTGGAGCACGCCGATGTGTTGCATCGATGCGCCGGCCACGCCGTAGGTGATGAAGCGGTCGGGCAGGGGCAGGTCGTTGAGGAAGGTCGCGTTCTCTGCCTTGCGCACGGCCGCGATGCCCTTGAGGTTGAGGCACGTCGCGCGGCCTTCCATGAACCCCGACAACTCGTCGATGGTGAGGAAAAACACGTCGCGCGGCGCGTCGAGAGCGCCAAGCTGGTGAAGCTTCTTTCCCGTTGCCCGAAAGAGCCGTCGCACGAGGCCGAACGTCTTCGTGCGCTGGAAGCGAAGGTTCTCGCGATCGCGCACGGCGTTGCGCGCGTTCTTGAGGACCCATCGGTAGACGATGGAGCGCACGCCGGAGAGCTTGTCGCGGATGACGCCTTCTGCGCGGTCGCGAATGAGACCTTCGCGCTTCTCCATCTCGTCGATCGAATAGGTCTTTCGTGCGACGTAGCTTCCAATGGCTTCGAGCGCGAAGCTCGGATCATCGTGCAAATCCTGCTCTTCGAGCTTCTGCTCGTCGACGCAGCGGAAGCCGTACTTCATCACGAACTCACGGAACGAAACGCTTATCGCGTGGTGCTTGTCCGTGTCGTAGACGGCCTTGCGGCGCTCTTCGTTCGTCGCGCCGAGGTACCAGCTGCGGTACTGCGCGTCGCCTTCGTCAATGCGCTTGGCGATGCGCATGAGAGCCTTGGTCGGCTCGGTGGACTCGAGGTCGCCTTGACCGCACAGCAGGTCGTTCTGGAGTGAAGCGGCTTCGTCGCCGGCCTTCTCCATGACCCAACTTTCCGTGAGTTTTTTCAGGAGACCGAAGAACACCATCACGCGCGTGTCGTTGATGATGGGGGCCTTCCAGTTGAAGAGGAGCTCGCGGTTCAGCAGCTCGTAGTGGTCGTACACTGCGATGAGCGACATGCTCTCCATGTCCATCGCCATCGTCTGGTTGTAACGATGGGCGATGTTCTTCATGAAGTCGTCGATGATCGAATTGATCGTGGCGAAGCGGTACGCCGACTTCGCGACGAGCGACGCGAGCTCGAAGGCCGAGTACTTGGGCGGGTTCTTCGTGAACTCGAAGAGCGCTGCAAGCTCAGGTTTTAGCCCCTCTTTCGTGCCCATCATCGTTTCCATGAAGCTCGAGTTTGTCGACGAGCCGGGGAACAGGAAGACGAGGCGGTACCAGGAGACGAGGTTGTAATAGATGCGTCCGCGCACGTAGCCGAGCATGTTGCGGAACATCGGAATGTGTTGCTGAACCATGGTCTCGGGCACGCCCATCACGCGAGCGAAGACCTCGTAGACTGCGGCGTAGGCGCGCGACGAATGGCTGAACGTGAGGGGCGTCGTCACTCCGCAGAACGACTCGATGATGTTCGAGTTGTCCCAGAGAATGGGCTCGCGCCCTGAGATTCCAGGCTCGAAAACCGCGTCGGGCGGGAGGTTCGTGATGGGGCGCGTCTGCAGCAGGTAGAGCACGTCACCGACGATGGCCCACTCGCAGTCTTGCGCGATGCCGAGCTTCTTCTCGAGTTCGACGACGAGCTTCGCCACGTCCGCCGCTTGCGTGTCCGTGAGCGACGGCGCTTTGCGCTGGGCCTCGGGCACCTCGACCTTCATGAGTCCGCCTTGCGGCGACTGGCGCAGCGCGTGCTCCTTGTCGACGATGGTGGCTTCGACGGTCGAGCCGTCGCGTTTCACGAGGAAATGGTCAGCATCAAGCTCGCCCGACACGAGTCCTTCGCCGAGGCCCCACACGCTCGAGACGACGGCGCGTTCGCGGTCGAGAAGCGCGATGGCGTTTCGCGAGAAGGCCACACCGGCCACGTCGGCGTCGACCATGCGCTGGACGACGACGCCCACGCGGATGTTCGACACGGTGAGCCCGCGCTCGCGACGGTACGAAAGGGCGCGTTCCGAGTAGCCGCTGGCCCAGCAGCGCTTCAGGGCGTCGATGACGTCGTCGACCCCTTGGCGGTACATGTACGAGCTGAATTGGCCTGCAAAACTGTGGTCCGCCGAGTCTTCGTCGAGGCCCGAGGAGCGTACGGCGACGAAGCCCGTGTGGAGCCCGTGAGCCTGCATGGCGTTCGCGATGGCGTCGCGCATGGCGTTGTCGAAGGCGCCCGCGACGAAGCGTCGATCGACGTCTTCCGCGAGCGTCGCGAGTTCACCCTCCGCGGGCACCTCGATGTGAAGACCGTTCGTTTGAACGAACGAATCGAAGAAGGGCACAGGCACGCAGAAGAACTCCGGCACGCGGTGGCCAAGCTTCACGAGCTTCGCCAAATTGCGGGCTTTTCCGCCACCTTGCGCAACGAAGAGCTCGTCTGGAGCCGAGGGAAGCAGCACGTCGAGGGAAGCGTTCACGCCGAGGATGCCGAGGATCATGGGTGCACCGAAGGAACGAGGCCTGCCCAATGGGCGATGGCGATGCCGAACAAATGAATCAGGCTCGAAAGCGCCGTGACGCCCTCGACAGCTTTGAAGGCGCCGGGCTTCCAAAAGACCGTCGACGCGGCGACGACCGCGAGGGCCTCAAGAGGCCAAAGGATGACACCAAGGCCAAGGAGCTGAGCCCCGATGGCGGAAAGTGCCACAAAAACCAGGGTGAGAGCGAAGGTCTTCGCGGGGCCGTACATGACGAGGTACGTCTTCAGGGCCGGGTGCGCGTTCGGGTCGAGCTTGCGCGAGATCTCGAAGGTCATCGACGAACCCATGCTGCAGAGCCCGTAGGCGAGCGTGAGCGTGGAGACGAGCGACGCGGGTTCGAAGAGCGCGAACACGTACGCGTACATCGGCCAGACGACGATCTGGTGGCTGATGGCGTAGGGGATCGGGTACTCGCCGAGCCACTCGCCCACGTAGAACTCGCGGTACATGAGCCAGAGGTAGCCGACGCTCACGGCGTAACCGATGGCCGCGGGGATATTTCCAAGGGCTGCGAAGACGCCCGCGAGGGCAAAGAGGCCCCACGTGCATCGCAGAATGGCCACTTCGACCTCGGGCACCGTGAGCAGACCGCGGGGCAGGGGGCGCTCCGGGTGAGCGGCGAGGTCCTTGTGGTAGTCCTTCTTTTCGTCCATCAGGCGCGCAAGAATGAGCCAGCCCGTGAGGCCGACGACCGCGCCGAGAAACGCGAAGAGCGAGAAGCCCTGACCGGTTCCCTGCTGCGCCGAAAAGTACACGCCGAGCCCAATGGGGAGGATGAGCGCGATGGGGGAGCGCTCCTTCAGGTACGTCAGCCAGCGAGCCATTTTTCTGCCTTTCCGAGCGCGTGAGCGCGGTCGATGCGCGCGCGATGGCGGCGATCGACAGTGAGCGTCACGTCGAAGGAGCGTTGCACCTCCGGCGCGACTGCTTGTATTGTACCCATATCGGCTGTGACCCCCTCGCCGATGACGCAGAGGGTGCCCTTGTCGTCGCGGTGCAGGAAGAACTTGTCGCGATTGAGGTGCGCGTGAAGCTTCTCTTCGAGGGCGAAGATGCGCGGCTCTTGGAAGGACCTGCCCGCGTAGAAGTAGCCGTCGCCCGTCTTCTCGAGGCGGTCGCCCATGAAGTGCCAGAGGCGCCCTTGCTCGTCTCTTCGCTTGTATTTCTTGTTCTCGTCGTTCGCGCCGACGTACTCGGGGCACACGTTCGGGCCCGCGACCCAGGGGCCCTTCTCGTCCGCCATGTCGACGGCGAGTTCTTCGATGATGTGGCCGACGTAGAGCGTGTGAAACAAGCCTCGTGCCTTGCTCTGCGCGACCGCCTCGCGGGCATCGCAATGGGCCACGGGCTCGACTTCGCTGCCGCCGTAGATGTGTGTGAACTTGGCATCCGGCCAGCGCGCGAACGCTTGTTCGAAGAGGGCGTTGGGCGTGAGAGCGCCTCCGATGCCGATGTGCTCGAGCTTCGCGAACGGAGCCTCCGGCGTTTCGAGCAAATGCCGCAAAAAAGCTGGGCCGCACGTCATTGTCACCGGCTGATACGCTTCTGCGAGCGCCGACATTTTCGCGAGGCTCTTCTTCTTCCAATGGTGAGGAACGATGAGCGCGGCGCGGCCGTTGGCGAGGTGCAGCGTGGCGAGGTTCGCGAAGAGGCAAAGGTCCGGACGACCTTGCGGATCGGGCGGCTCGTACTTGTTGATGATGTGCGTGATGTCGTCGAGGTACTGCTGCGTGCGGACCACGCCCTTCGGCGCCGCGGAGGTGCCGGACGAGAACGTCACGATGCCGCGTTCGTCGCCCCGACACGGCTCAATCACGAGCGTTTCTACAGGCGGTTCCGCGTCGAACGCCTTAAGCCCCAGGTGAATGGGAATCTCGCGGATAGCCTTGATGCGCCAGCCCCAAAGGCGTCCGATCCATCCGGCGTAGAAGGCCTTCGGCTTTGTCGTGCGCACGACATGGTCGACGCGCTCAATGGGCATCCACGGTTCGACGATCATCACCGTGGCGCCGAGGCCCAGGATACCCATGATCATCGCGTAGAGGCGCGGGCCTGGCAGGGCGAAGAGGAGCACGTGGTCGCCTGGAGCAATGCCGTGACGACGGAGCATCGCTTGCGCGCGCCGCGTGAGAACGGCCATTTCCTCGAAGGAAACAGGGCCGTCGTCCTCGGTCCACAACGCCATCTGGCTCCCGCGGCCTTGCAATTGGTCCGCTGCCATCGTGAGGCAGTTCATGCGCACATCGCTCCCTTCCTGGCTCATTCGGGTCTACGGCTCGCTACGCGTAAAAATGAAGGCTCCGAGCTGAAGCGCGTCAGTCGTTGTGCCGTATGCCCGAAGGGAGTCTCTATGGCCTTTGCACCACGTTTTCGCGCGCCGATTCTGCGTCGTACTTTTGCCGCCTACGCGATGGCTTTCGCTGCCGCGCTGATCGTGCGCGACGCGCCCGCGGCGGAACCAACCGCTGCCTCAATCGTTGAGAAAATCCTCGATAGCGACTCGTGGGGTTCGAGCGGAGCCATCGTCAAAGCGCGCCTCATTGTGAAGGCGGCCGGCGGCGCTCCACGCGAGCTCGCGTTT
>CAIQDA010000390.1 GCA_903870415.1 uncultured delta proteobacterium | reverse complement strand
CGCACGCTTCACGGTCGTCATTCGAACGACCGCCTTCGCTACACGAGCAAAGTTCGCGAAGGCAAAGTCGCGGTCACGCATGTCGAGGTCGTCGAGCACTTCGGTGATGTTGCTACGCACGTGCGGTGCCGCCTTGAAACAGGTCGCACCCATCAGATTCGCATGCACCTCGCGGAGGCGGGTACGCCGATTCTCGCCGACAAGCTTTACGGGAAAAAACCAAGAGATCCGCACCTTGCGGCCATCGCCGACGCCCTTGGTCGGCAGGCGCTTCACGCGGGCGTCATCGGCTTTCGCCATCCGCGCAGCGGGAACGTTTTGCGTTTTGAGGAGACGCTTCCGCTCGACTTGAGCGTGGCCCTCGCGGCGCTTCGCAAACTCGCTTGAGTGCAGTGTGCACGCAAAAGCGCGCGAGGCGAGGCTGCCCAAGACAAACAAAAACGCCGCGACCCGAAGGCCACGGCGTTTGCACCGAAAGGTGGATGTGCGTCAGGGCGTGCCAGCGTCGCCGGCGCCCGCGTCAGCCGCGCAGGGATCTTCGCCTGGTGGCGTCTCTGGGGCGACGACGGAAGGAGCCGCGATGGTCGTGGCTTCGAAGCCGAGTCCGATGCTGATCGCGTCGCAATCCTTGGTCGCGTCGGCACCCGTAAGGCGGATGTCGGCGTTCGACTCGATGATCGAGCGGACCTGGTTGAAGAGCGACTTGCCCGGGCAGGCTTCTGGCGTCAGACGGCCAGCGACCTTGCCGATGGTCTCGATGATTTCGCTGACCGCGATGTAGCCGGCGACAGTGCCTTCCGTGAGCTTGTTCGGCGACGAGTGCTTCGCGGTGATGATCGCGTTGTGGATCTGGAGGTTCAGGGAAACGCCTTGAACGCTGATCGCGAGGGTGACGTCGGACTTGGAGCCGTTTACCCAGGTGCCGCCGTTGATGTAAGCGTCGGAGAACTTGATCTTCGAGCCCTTGGTCGCGTCGGACGGGTCCGTGAGGGGTGCACCGATGACTGGCCAGTTGTCCGTTCCGTCGAACTTCGCAGGAGCGCCGAGCTTGCCGCCGACGAAGAGCTGACCGGTGAGGCCGGACGCGGTTTGCGTCGCGGTGTCATCGAGGCCTGTCGTGTCGAGGATGAGCGTAAAGTCGCCGTTCGCGATGGTCGTCGTGACGGTCTTCGAAGGCTCGTTGAAGCCGCTTGCAGCCTTCTGAAGGGCCGCGAGGATGTTCTGACCGAACGAGTTGTCGATGCCGTTCGTGCCGTCGAGAACGACGACGCCGTCGCTGATGGGCTTGCAGGTGCCCGTCTTCGAGGTCTTCGTGTACGTGCCGTCGAGGTCGTAGCCGAACTGCTTCCATGCGTTCGAGCTGGACACGTCCGAGCGGTCCGTGTCGCCGAGGTAGAGCTTGCTGATGGCGAACACCTTGCGCGTGCTCGTGGCCGTGCCCGTGGCGGGCTTCGCCGGTGGCGTCGCAAGGGTGACGGGGCCTGCGTCGGCAGTGGACGCCCCTGCATCGCTGCTGCTGCTGTCGCTGCTGCCGCAACCGAGCGCGAAAGAACCAATGGCCGCGACGCCTGCCACGAGACCGAGAACCGTAGAAACACGCTTCATGTTGTTTGCTCCTCCAAGGCGCGCGCAAGCCACCGATTGCTTGACGCGGGCGAGCGCAGCGTTATCGGCAATCGCTCCGAGGGCAAGAGAATTGGGTGCCGTTTTTCTGCGGTGGACAGTCCCTCAGCGTCTCGGGGCCGGCGCAAACTGCTAGGCAGCCCTTCTTATGGCCGCCGAGTTCGTCCACTTGCACGTGCACTCGCAGTACTCGCTCCTTGACGGGGCGCTGCGGGTCAAAGACCTGGTCAAACGAGCGTCCGCGATGGGCATGCGTGCGGTGGGGCTCACGGACCACGCGAACATGTTTGGCGCCATCTCGTTCTACAAGGCGGCGAAGGACGCGGGCGTGCAGGCGATCGTGGGGGCCGAGCTCGACGTCTTCATGGGCGGCCGCCTTGTGCATTTGCCCGTCCTTGCGGAGAATGCTGCAGGATACAAGAATCTCGTCAAGCTCGTATCGCGCGGGCATGTGGAGAACGCGAAGGGCGCGCCGCTCGGACACCCCTGCGTGACCGTCGACGACCTCGCGCAGCATCGCGACGGTCTCGTCATGCTGACTGGGTGCATGGGCGGTTACCTCAACGTGCCCATCCTCGAAGAGGGTGAGGCCGCGGGTCGACGTGCGCTTGCGAGCCTCGTTGAGGCGGTTGGACGCGAGCGCCTCTACGTCGAACTCGAAGACCATGGCCTCGTCGAGCAGCCTATTTTGAACCGCATCGGCATGGCGTTGGCGAAGGAGTTCGACCTGCCCCTCGTCGCGACCAATTGCGTTCATTACCCTGGAAAAGAAGACGCGGACGCGCAGCTCCTTCTCACGTGCATCAAGACCGGGCGCTCCCTCGAAGAAGCCCGCGAGCGCAACCATGGTTCGCGCGAGATGTACCTCAAGAGCGCGGACGAAATGGCGCAGCTCTTCGCGCACGTGCCCGCGGCCATCACGAACACGCTCGCCATAGCGGAGCGGTGCAAGCTCAAGCTCGACCTCGGCAAGTCGATGCTTCCGAACTTCGAGGTTCCTGCGGGCTACGACACCGAGAGCTTCTTTCGGCACGTGTCGAAAGAGGGCCTCGAGTCGCGCTTCGACGAGTTCGAGAAGGTTGGAAAAACCGTCGACAGGGACGCGTACCGGGCTCGCCTGCAGGTGGAACTCGACGTGATCTCGGGGATGAAATTCCCTGGATACTTCCTGATCGTTTGGGACTTCATTCGCTACGCCAAACAGAACGGGATTCCCGTGGGTCCGGGGCGCGGTTCCGGCGCCGGTTCGATCGTAGCGTATGCGCTTCGTATTACGGACCTTGATCCTCTTCCCTACAACCTTCTCTTCGAGCGCTTCTTGAATCCGGAGCGCGTCTCCATGCCGGACTTCGACGTGGACTTCTGCATGGACAAGCGCGACCGCGTCATCGCGTACGTGCAGCAGAAGTACGGTGTCGAAAGCGTTGGGCAGATCGCGACCTTCGCGGAGCTCAAGAGCAAGTCCGTCGTCAAGGACGTGGGGCGCGCTCTCGGGTTTTCGCCGATCGACTCGCAGGCGATTGCGAATCTAATACCCAGGAAAAACCCTGCGGAAACGTACACGATCGTCGAGAGTCTCGAGATCGAGCCGAAGCTCAAAGCGCGCTACGACACCGAGCCCAAGGTCAAAGAGCTGCTCGACCAAGGCAAGCGTCTCGAGGGCATGCTCCGCCAAACGGGCAAGCACGCCGCGGGCATCGTCATCTCGGAAGGTCCGCTTTGGGACCACGTGCCCATCTTCCGCGACGAGAAGAGCGGCGCGTACGTCACGCAGTATTACAAGGACGACGTTGAACAGGCGGGCCTCGTCAAGTTCGACTTCCTCGGCCTGAAGACGCTCACCGTTCTCGACCTCGCCGTCGGTTACGTGAACGCGCGACCGGACATGCGCGCGCGAGGCGAAACGCTCGATTTGTCGGCGATCGCGCTCGACGACAAGGCGACGTACACGCTCCTTGGCAGCGGCGAAACGAAGGGCGTGTTCCAGCTCGAGTCGAGCGGCATGCAGAAGCTCTTCAAGGACCTTCGCGCCGACTGTTTCGAAGATATCGTCGCGGCCGTCGCGCTCTACCGCCCCGGTCCTCTCGGCTCGGGAATGGTGAAGGACTTCGTCGAGTGCAAGAACGGCCGCAAGCCGATTCAGAAGATGCACGACCTCGTCGATGAGGTGCTCATACCGACCTACGGCGTCATCGTTTATCAAGAACAGGTCATGCAGGTCGCGCAGCGATTGGCAGGATATTCGCTGGGCGGAGCCGACTTGCTTCGCCGCGCCATGGGCAAGAAGAAGCCCGAGGAGATGGCGAAGCAGAAGAGTACGTTTCTCGACGGGGCAAAAGGTCTCGGCGTCACCGAAGAGGACGCGGAACGCATCTTCGGGCTCCTCGAATACTTCGCGGGCTACGGCTTCAACAAGTCGCACTCGGCGGCGTATGCACTCATCACGTATCAAACCGCGTGGCTGAAGGCGCACTACCCCGCGGAGCTTCTCTGTGCGGTGCTCACGAGCGACAAGGAAACGAACGACAAGGTCGTGCGCACGATCGCCGACGCAAAGCTCTTCGCGATTGCCGTCCTGCCGCCGGACGTGAACGAATCTGTCAGGGATTTTCGCGTCGTTTACGCGCACCCGAAGGGCGACTTGAAGGTCGCGAAGGGCGCGAAGGTCAAGGACACGTACGGGCCGCAAATTCGTTTTGGCCTCGGAGCGGTGCGCGGCATTGGTGACGCGGCCATCGAAGCCATTCTCGAAGCGCGCGAGTCCGGTGGACCGTTTCGCGACATGTTCGACTTCGCCAGTCGTGTCGATGCCAAGCGCGTGAACAAAGCGGTGTTCGAGGCGCTCGTGCAAAGCGGCGCCTTCGAATCGAGCCATGCAGCTTCCGGCGTCGATCGTGCGAAGGCGTTTGCAAGCATCGACGTGGCGCTTGAGCGATCGCGGGCGGCGAGTCGTGATCGAGAAGCGGGGCAAACGAGCCTTTTTGGCCTGTTTGGTGCGGGCGCAGGTGCGGACCCGCGCGCTCAAGAAGCTGCATCGTCGGCGGCGGGCGACTTCGTTTCCTGCGAGCCGTGGGACACGCGTGAGCTCCTTGTGCGTGAACGTCGTGCACTCGGTTTCTACGTTTCCGGTCACCCGATCGATCGCTACATCACCGGCGACGCGGCCCTTGCGCGCCTCGAGGCGTCGTGGGTCGCCGACTGCGCACAGATGGACGATTGGACCGCCGTGCGCCTTGTCGGAACCGTCGAGGGTTGGCGTGAGCGCATCTTCAAAGGTTCGAACGACAAGAAGGCGTTCTTCGAACTCGAGGACACCTCGGGGCGCATTCAAGTCTCGCTCAGATCGAGGGAAATCGCTGCATTCGAGCGTGTTCTTCAGTCGGGCGACCCCGTCATCGTTTCGGGAAAGCTGCAGTTTCCACGGACCGAAAACGAGGAGGAAGACGCGGACGTGCCGCGCGACCCGACGCTGCTCCTGAACGACGCTCAGCTTTTGGCGGATTCCGTCAAGAGTGCCGCGCGCACAGTCCTCGTGCGCATCGATGGCAAGCGCCTCACGCCGAAGGCTCTCGACGATATGGCGTCGCTTTTTCAGTCATCGCGCGGCCCGTGTCCGGTGCACGTGCACGTCAAAACGCCGGCCGGCGAGGCGCAACTCGTCCTCGGTCCCGAGTGGCGTGTCGATGCCGGAGACAAAGTCCTTTCCGGATTGGAACGCGTTTTTGGTGGATCCGTGGCCGAACTGCGCTGACGATCGCCGGTTCAAAGGCGACCGTCGTTGTGTCCGTACGTTGACGGTACGCGTCAACTACCGGAATCGCTCACGAGCTATTTGACGTATGCCGGAAAGAGGTCTATCGGACCGCCCAAAGAACGGAGATTTCATGGCGACGAAGAAGACGGCTGCGGCCCCAAAGGCACCAGAAAAGACAGCGAAGAAGGCCCCGAAGGCGGAGGCTTCTGCGAAGGTTTCGGAGACCGTTTCGGTTCAGGCCCCGGTCGCGGCGGCTCCTGTTGCGGCGGCTCCAGTGGCGCCTAAGTCACCTGCGGCCCCTGCGATTGCAGCGAAAGCGGCAGCGCCCGTGTCCAAGGCGGCGGTCGTGGCTCCTTCGGCCGAAGAGATTGGCAAGCGCGCGTTCGAGCTCTTCGTCGCGCGTGGCGGAATGAACGGGAACGCGTTCGAAGACTGGGTTCGTGCGGAGCGCGAGCTGAGCGGCAAGCAGCTTAGCTGAGCGGCGCGTCGCGACGTTGCGAGTTGCGTGCGTCGAGACCCGAGTGTCGAGCCCGAGTGTCGAGAAGGAGGACCTGTTCGCGGGCCCTCCTTCTTTTTTTTGTGCCGAAACGAAGGCACCGCCCCGCGCGCATGGCGTCACAGGAATCCTCCAGTACGTCTGTGGAGGCGCTCGATTGAGCGCGGCACCGATTGCGCTGGGCACCTCGCCAATGCCAAGGTTCCGCCCATGCTTCGTTCGCTCGTGCCCTTCGCCGCACTCGCGGCCCTCGTTGTTGGCTGTGGTGGTTCTGTTGTTGCGGTTGACGATGGCGACGCGGCCATCGGAGACGCGGGGTTGCTCGACGGCTCGCACGACGGCGACGTTGGGGCAGACGCGGGCGACGGCGGCGACGCAGCGGTTCTCGACGGGAGTGTGGACGGCGGGGCGGACAGCGCGACAGACGCCGCTCTCGATGCGGCACGCGATGCAACGGACATTCGCGACGCGATGCCCGACGCGCCTTTGCCTGACGTTTTTCAGCTTCCCGATGCGCCGCCGGTCTTGGGCGATGCCGGGTGCCGCGACGCTGGAACGACTCCGCCTCGCACCACGTGCGACGCATACGCGCAGACCGGTTGCCCGCAGGGACAAGGTTGCTACCCGTACACGATCCCGCCGCAAGGGGTGTGCGGCGTGGAGACTTACGGCACCACGTGCCGCGCGACCGGCAGCGGGACCCAAGGCGAGTCGTGTTCGCGCAACGGCTGTTCCGCAGGCTTCCTGTGCATCGTCGGCTCCGGCGGTGAGAGCTGCGCGCACCTGTGTGATTTGACGCTCAGCGGCCAATGCCCGCGCGGGCTCACGTGCCAGCCCGTCGACGTGTCGGGTTACGGGGTGTGCGCATGAAACGATCGGATATTTCCTTCGTAGCCGCACTCTTCCTGGTGGCGTGCGGCGCGCGCACGGGCCTTCACACGGACGACGAATTCGTTGACGGCGGGTCCGTCGACGCAGGGCCCGACGCGCATGTGGACGGCGGCGACGCGGCGACCGATGCCACTGACGCGGCACCCGATGCGCCCGATGCGTCAGATGCGTCCGACGCGGCGATCGACGCCGGGCCACCCGAGTGCGTGGTGGATGCAGACTGCAAGTTCAAGGCGACCTTCTGCACGCCATACGCCTGTGTCGCTGGAACGTGTTTGGTGCAAGCTACACCGACCTGCGACGACGGCGACCTCTGCACGGACGACCGCTGCGACCCGGCCCAGAACGCGTGCGCCCACACCTCGCGCACCGTTGACGGCGACGGCGATGGCGCGAAGGGGCCTCTTCCAGGGAAAACCGCAGGAGCCGCGGACGCTTGCGGCACCGACTGCAACGACGCGGATGCGAACGTTCATCCTGGCGCGGTCGACGTGTGCAACGGCATCGACGACAACTGCGACGGGCACGTGGATGAAGGCGCGAGCTACCAAACGGTGGGCGTCGAACAGCGTCTGTCGCCAACCAACGCGACCATTTCGGGGCTCACGCACGTGGCCTCGTACAGCGGCGGCTTTGCGGTCGGTTACAGCGCGTCGCTCACCACCTCGCGCTTCTCGCCCTACGTCGGGCGCTTCACGGGCGCTCTTGTGCGCGAAGGCACGGACCTCGATCTGACGGCTCTTTCGCCTTCGGACGGGGACGGCGCTCGCGTCGCATGGGCAGGCGACCGCTTCGGCATCGTTTGGTCCGACCGCCGCGAGGGCAACTACGAAATCTTCTTCGCGCTCGCGGATTCCCAGGGGCGCAAGCTTTCACCGGGCGACATTCGGCTCACCAACTCACGCGGTTTTTCGATTCAGCCGACGGTGCTGTGGACCGGCCGTGACTTCCTCGTCGTGTGGCAAGAAGAGCAGTCGGGCTACGACATCGACGCGGTGCGCATCTCCGCGGACGGCGCAAGCGTCGGACCGACGGTCAACCTTCGCTCCGGGTTCGACTCACGAAATATCTCCGTCGCGGCCATCTCGACCGGCGGTTACATCGTGGCGTGGCTTGAGGGTTCTTCCATCGGGCCGATCATCACCGCGCAAGTGAACGTCATGCGAATTGACGAGGCGCTCGTTCCTTTGACGGGGCCCGTGATGCCGATCGCCGGGGCCGTGAGCGGCGGTCCAGCGCTGACCATGGTCGATGGAAAAGTCGCAGTCGCAGCCCATGCAACGACGGGTATTTCCAGGATTTCCGTCCTCGACACCGCAACACTCTCCACGCTCGCGACGACGCAGCTCACGAACGGTGTCGTCTCCTACGGGCGCGACGTGGCGCTTCAGGGCATTGGTCAGCGCCTGGCGGTCGCGTGGGCCGACGATCGCGACGATGCGCGGACCTTCGAGATCTACTTGCAGACCTTTGACGCATCCTTGCAGTCTGCAGGTACCCCTGTTCGCGTCACGACGGCGGTAGGGGATAGCGTCGCGCCCATGCTCGCGCCGTTCGGTCTGGCCGATGCGGTGCTGGCGTGGAACGACGGACGCAACGGTATGGCGCAAGTTTACGGGCGAGCGCTTCAGTGCCGGAGCCCTGCGCACTGAGCGTGAACGCTGTAGATTACACGTTCTTCTTCGCGAACTTTTCGAGCGCGGTCGCGGCCTGATCGCGATCTTCCTCGTGTTTTACCAAGGCGGCGAGCGTGTCGCGGGCTGCCGCGCTGTCGATCGCTGACCCGCCGAGGAGCACGATGGACTTCGCCCAGTCGACGGTTTCTGCGATGGAAGGCGCCTTGCGCAATTCACGTTCGCGAAGCTCGGCGACGAAGCGCGTGAGGTGCTCGGCCAAGCGCTCGCTGATGCCTGGCACGCGTCGAAGGACGATGGCCAATTCGCGCGACGGGGCAGGGTAGTCGACGAACGCGTGAAGGCAGCGCCGGCGGAGCGCGTCGGTCATCTCGCGCGTGCCATTGGTCGTCAACAGCACGAGGGGCGCATGGGGCCCGCGCAGCGTTCCGAGTTCGGGAATGGTCACTTGGCGCTCGGCGAGAAGTTCGAGCAAAAGTGCCTCAAATTCCGGGTCTGCACGATCAACTTCGTCGACGAGAAGCACGACCGGCGTGGCGCTTGTCACGGCCTTGAGCAGCGGCCGCTCGATGAGAAAACGCCTGTCGAAGAACGCCACGTTCGCGTCCCCAAGCGCGTCCATCGCGCTGGTGAGCGATTGACCTTCGACCTTGTCTCGGACCGTGTCGCGAAGCAGCTGCGTATACAGAATCTGTTTCGCGTAATCCCAGTCGTAGATGGCTCGGCTTTCGTCGAGTCCCTCGTAACACTGGAGGCGAAGGAAGGTTCGCCCCGTGGCTGCGGCCACCGCGCGCGCAAGGTCGGTTTTTCCCACGCCAGCAGGCCCTTCGACGAGAAGGGGGCGCTCGAGTTTCATCGCGAGAAACACCGCCATCGCAAGGCGATCATCGGCGAGGTAATCGGCCGCATCGAGGGCGGCGACGAGGGCGCGCACGTCGTTCATGGCGTACCCGTTAGCGAAGTTCGGCTCGCGACTCAGGGGTTTCGCTTCTCGCCATGGCGGCCCTCGCCGCGCGCAAACGCGTTCGCGCCCGCGAGGGTCTCGCCGCTCGCCAAGGTTTCAAGTCCGCGCGTGGTCTCAAGCCGAAGCGCATCGGACTCGGAGAGTTCCCACTGGTCGAGCACCGTGGCACGGTCGCCACGCAGGCATTGCTGTGGAAATGCTGCCAGTTCCGTCGCAAGGCCGATGGCGGCTGCGAAGGCGTCTCCATCGGGGACGAGGCGATTGACCAGCCCCATGGCAAACGCTTCGTCTGCAGCGACGAGGCGGCCGGTGAGAATGAGGTCGAGCGCGCGGCTCTGTCCGATGAGGCGCGGAAGGCGCACGGTCCCGCCGTCGATGAGCGGTACGCCGAAGCGTCGGCAGAGGACGCCAAACCGCGCCGAGGCGCCCGCCACGCGAAGGTCGCACCATAGCGCGAGCTCAAGACCACCGGCGACCGCGTGACCTTCGATGGCCGCGATGAACGGCTTCGTGAGGCGCAAGCGCGTCAGTCCGAGAGGCGCCTGTCCGTCGACGGCGACGCGATTGGGTTTTCCCTGGGAAACCGCACGGAGATCGGCGCCCGCGCAAAAGGTGGAACCCTCGCCAGCGAGCACCGCCACGCAGGCTTTCTCATCGGCCTCGAACGCAAGGGCCGCATCGTGGAGCGCTTCGGCTGTCTCGCGATCGATAGCGTTGCGCCGATCGGGACGCGCGATCGTCACCGACCACACGCGGCCTTCGCCATGCGTGCGATCGATGACGAGAGCACTCACGCGTCGCCCTTGGCGCGACGACGTTGGGCTTGCACTTCATGAAGCGCGATGCCCGCGGCGACCGACGCGTTCAGCGACTCGACTGGGCCGAGGAGCGGGAACGTGACGAGGTCGTTGCAGGCTGCACGGACCGACTTTCGCAAGCCTTTTCCCTCGGCGCCAACGACGACGACCGTGGGCCCCAAGAACAGGGCGCCTGTGTCGTAGCTCTTGCCGTTCGAGTCGAGGCCCACGATGCTGAAGCCCTTCGCGTGAAGCTCTTCGAGGGCGCGTGGGAGACTGCCCACTCGGCAGAAGAGTGCGTGCTCGACAGCTCCGGCCGATGCGCGGAAGGTCGACGGCGTCAGCGGAGCCGCGTGATGCTCGGGAAAGAGGATCGCCTTGGCGCCCATGGCGACGGACGAGCGAACGATGGCGCCGAAATTCTGGGGATCTTCGAGCTCATCGAGCGCTACGACGAGGGCGTCCGGAGTCGCCTCGATGTCCGCAACTTGCGTAAAATGCAGGGGCGGCGCAAAGGCGACGGCACCCTGATGGCGCTGCTGGGTCGTGAGGCGATCGAGTTCGCTGCGACCCCAACGCTGCACGGCGATGCCGCGCGCTTCGGCGAAGCGTCGAAGGCCGTCGAGCGGGCTTTGTTCGTCGTGGGCTTCGAGGAGAACGCCTCGAACTTTTTCGCCGTGCGCGCGGATGGCTTCGCGCACCGGCTGTACGCCACAAACAAGGCGCCCTTCGAAGGGAATTTCCAGGGGCGGAGCGGGGGGACGGTGTGGGTAGGGGGGCTTCATGCCTTGGGGGCGCGGTACTTCGCGAGGGCGTCGGCGGCGACGGCGTTCATGGCAGCGGCGGTGGCTGCGGGGTCTTTCGCGTCGCGAATGGGGCGGCCGATGACGAGCCAATCGGCGCCGGCCTTGATGGCTTCGTCGACCTTCATGGTGCGCTTCTGATCGTCGTTCGACACGGGCTCATCGCCGCGGATTCCCGGGGTGATGTACGTGATGCCGGGACCGAAAAGGCCGCGCATTTGCTGGAGTTCGACCGGCGCGCAGACAAGGCCCTTCACGTTGGTGCCCTTGGCGAGATCACCGAGTTTGCGCACTTGCTGAATGACGGGGCGATCGATGCCGACGCGGTGCATGTCGCCATCGTTCATGGAGGTGAGGACCGTGACCGCGACGATCGTGACGTCGGGGCCAGCGCCTTCGATCGCGGCTTCCATCATTTCGCGACCGCCCGAAGCGTGCACGGTGATCATCGAAGCGCCGCTTTCCGCCGCGGATTTCGCCGCGCGGTGCACGGTGGCTGGGATGTCGAAGAGCTTGAGGTCGAGGAAGATGGGGAGCCCGAGCGCTTTGAGTTCCGCGACGGCCTTCGGGCCTTCGGAGACGAAGAGTTCGAGGCCGACCTTCAGCATGCCGATGTGCGGAGCGCAGGCGGTGGCGAGCGTTTGGGCTTCCGCGAGGGTGTGAACATCGAGCGCGAGGCAGAGGGGCGAGGACATGCGGGTCTCCGGTGGTGGAAACAAGGACGAGGCGCGAGGCGCGGAAAACGCACCGTTCGCGGGTGCGCCGATGATCGCCGAAAGCGATGTGGGACGCGAAAGAAAAGAGCCCTCGCCGTGAGGTTCGAGGGCCCTTGCGGATCAGTTGCGCGCGTGCGCTAGAGGCACGAGCAGAGCGGGTCGCCGGGCGTGCAATTGCACACGGCCTTTGATGCGCCGCCCTTTGCGGAGCCTCCGCCCGAGGGTCGCGCCTTCGACGTAACCGCTTTGATGTTCTCTTTCGTCTGGTTCATCGCCTCGCGCGCTTGATTCAGCGCGTTTTGGGCAGCGGCGCGCTCGTTCTCGTCCTTCGCGGTCGCGAGCTGCGTCTCCTTTTGACGAACCATCGCCTCTTGGTCCTGCAGCTTGCGCTGGAACTGTGCGATTTGCTCGTTCGCCTGACGAAGCTCTTCGGTGTGTCGCGTTTCCGCGGCCTGCTTCGACGAGTGGAGCTTGAACGCCACGCCGCCGCCGATGAGCGCGACCGCGACAAGCGCGATGCTGATTCCCGCTGCTCGGGTCTTCAGTTGCTTCTTCTCTTCGTCTTGCGAGATGACGAGCTTCTCGCGCTCGTGATGCTGCGAAGCCTTCATCTGTTCGAGGCGCGCCGCGTTGTCGGCGTCAAGGCGAGCCTTCTCGACCTCGGCGGCGTGGATGGCGGCGAGCCGTGCATCCTCTTCGCGTTTTCGCTGCTCTTCGTCGCGACGCTTTTGCTCTTCCGCAGCGATGCGCGCTTCTTCTGCTTCGCGAGACACCCGCTCCGCTTCCGCGGCGGCGCGTGCATCGTCGTCGGCCCTAAGGAGCTTCGCGGCTTCTTCTTTGCGCGCGCGCTCGGCCTCGATCTCCATCAACTGATTCAGCGAGAACTCTACGGAGCTCTCCGTGGTCTTGTCGGCCATCGACGGACTCTCTCGTGCGGAAAGACCGAGGCACGATGATGTGCACACGGCCGAGGGTGAGGTGGCGCGACGCTAGCGAAAGGTCGCTCACGAAGCAAACGTCACCATGCGTACTGATCGAGACGGAACGCTCTAAACCCACGCAACCCCGATTCACCGACGTTTTCGCGAGCGTGAATCAAAGCTTCGCGTGCGAAAGAAGCTTGGCAACGCCGCGGAGCGCCCGTACCGTGCGCTTCCCATGGCCACCCCGATTCCCGCCCACATCACCGGAACTGTCTGGAAAATCGAAGTGAAGGTCGGCGATGCGGTCGACGAATACGGGGTCGTGGTCATCCTCGAGTCGATGAAGATGGAAATGCCCGTGGAGGCACCGGCCGCGGGAACAGTCGTCACCGTGCACTGCGTCGAAGGCCAAGCGGTCAACGAAGGCGACGTTCTCGTCACCCTTGAGTGATCCACGTCGCGCGGCCGCGTCTAGTTAGCGTATGCGTTAAGGATTACTTAACCTCGACGCCGTATTCCTTCGCATAGTCGAGCCACATCTGCCGTTGGGCCAGAAGTTCTTGGTTCGCTTCCGCGAGGCGAAGTTGCGAAAGGTTGGCCCGCACCAGGCGATCGTCGCCGGCGCTTGGCGGGTTCGTTCCGGGAGCGGAGAGCGAGACTCCGACGAGGCGACGAGCGATTTGACCAATGCACGTGCCGACCGTGGTTGAGATCTGAGCGGCGGTGCGGGTCGTGAAGACTTCGCTGGCCCCGATGACACCGAGGATCTTCGTCACGTCCACGGGGCCGAGGAAGCAGATGCTCGCCTCGGGCTTCGTGTAGCAGCCGGGGTGCGACGCGAATGCCTTGTCGAGCGTCGTCTGGCAGACCTGCGCAGAAGCAGGCGAGAACGACGCATTCTGGAAGCCGCTCGTGGCGTTGCGCACCACGGGAACGAGCTCGCGCTGAAGGCAGATCATGACCGAGTTCACCCACGCCGTGCCCGCGGTGCTGAACGTCGTGCGCCGAAACCCGTTGCAGTATTTTTCGCCGAACCCGAGCGCGTAACCGCTCTCACCGCAGGCGACCGCGGTGTTGAGGCACTCGGCGTAGAATCCGCAATTGCGTGAGAGCGGCGTCGCGCAGGTGGCGAGCGTTGGATACGACTCGGCGGTGCGCAGGCACGACAGGTTCTTTGGTTCGCGGAGAAAGCACGCGGCGCGGTTCACCTTGCACGCGTGACGGAGCGGCACCTTCGCTTGGCACGCGACCACCGCTTTGTCCGCATCGACATCGCCACAGAATTCGCGGTTCATCTCCGCGCGGCACGCCACCCGAACGATGTCGTCGGCGGGCACGAGTTCGACGACCTGATTGCCAAGGGCAGCCTCGTCCGAACCGAAGGTGTCGCTGGAACGCGCGGCGTCCGGAGCGGAACCACAACCAGCGAGGAGCGCGGAGGCGCAGACAACGAACGCAAAAGACGTTGCACGAAAAGCAGAAGGAAAAGACTTCATGGGCCGCAACGTTAGCCGACACGAATCGTTGCGCAAAAGAGATGTGCTCTCGTCTCGCGAAACGTTTGCGGAAGCTTCCTGATGGCGGCGCGCACCCGTCGCCGAAGTGCGGAAATCGCGCCGAATTACCCGCCGAAGAGACGCCAGCACGCGCGGACGATCGCACCCACGAGCACCGCGTACGGGAAGATGAACGCCGTCATCGCGAGGCCAACCTTCGCGCCTTGCTCCTTCACCACCATGAAGACGTTGGCAATACACGGTATGAATAGCGTAATGGTGACCATCGACACGGCGATGTCGGCGGACGAAAGGTGTCCGGCCCGCGCGAGTTCAAGGAGCCCTGCGGCGCCGAAGTCCCTGCGCAGAAACCCGACGAGCAGCGCCTCGCTTACGCGGTCAGCAACGCCATTTTCCCTGGCAAAACCCAAGATGTGATGAACGATGGGCTCGCCCATGCGGTGCACGAGCGGCAGCAAGTGAAAGGCGTCGAGGCTGAAGAGAAGCAGCGTTCCTGCCAGAAAGAGCGGGACGGCTTCCTTGAGGTACCACTCCATGCGCGCGAGCGTTTTCGACGCGAGGTTGCCCACCTTGGGCTGACGCAACGGGGGCAGCTCAAGAAGAAAGTCGCTCGGGTCACCGGGAAGCGCGCGCGCCGCCACGTAGCCGACGAAGCCAAGCGTGAAGAGCACGACGCCCACCCACACCGCCGTTGCCGCGAAGGTCGTACGCTGCATCAAGGCGAAAACCACGGAAAGCTGCGACGAGCAGGGCACCGCGAGAGCGAGGAGAAAGGTGACGAGTACACGTTCTTTCTTGGTCTCGAGGATGCGGGCCGTGAGCGTTGCCATCGTGTCGCAGCCGAGGCCGAGGATCATCGGCAGCACCGCCCGTCCGTTGAGGCCGATGACGCGGAGTCCGCGGTTCGCCATGATCGCGAGGCGCGGCAGGTAGCCGGAATCTTCGAGCATCGAGAAGACGAAGAAGAACGTGGTGACGACCGGGAGCACGATGGCGATGGCGTAGGTGAGCCCCATCGTGACGAGGCCGTACGGACCCACGAGAAACCGCGTGAGAAAGTCACTGCCGATCGCGTGAACGAACGCAAAAACCCTGCGGTTCAGAAAGCCGCCCCAAACTCTTGCGCTCGCGTGCTCGGCCGTCGCGGCGGGCACCTCGACAGCTCCAAAGCCACTCAAGTGCTCGCGCTTGCCTTCATCTTCGTAGACGTCGACGCGAACGTCCGGCGCGGCAACGAGCGAGTCACCTCCGTCCGAGACCTTGTAGACGACGACCGTTCGCGCGCCCTGATCACCTGCGTAGACGCCGAGAAGAACCGTGCCCGGCGCGGTGCCTGGCGCGATGCGCGGAGCCCCAAGTTCGAGCGAGTGAGCCTCGGACTGAACGCTGCCAAAGAAGCCGTTTTCGAGCGCGTCCACCGCCGAGCCCGCACCGAAGACGCCAACAAACTGATAGGCAAAATACAGGGCGAACGCGAGAAGCGGCAGTCCCTTGTTGCGGTCGGTCGTCCAGCGGCCAAGCGCCGCGCTTCGACCCACGTCGGCGGCTCGACCACCAGAAAGGAGAGCCGCGTAGGAGGCAAGGCCCACGAGGGTTCCCGCGAGAACAGGAAGAGGCCCATCGTGATGCGTACCAAACGTATACGCGAGATGGGCAACGGAATACGTTGTAAGTCCGAAGAAGAGCGCGCCGGCTCCCTTCCACAGCGCCGACGGGGGGGCCGTGTGCACTTGCATCGAGCGAAAACCCAGCACCGCCGCGAGGGCGCCTGCGAGAAGCGCAACCGGTGACGCGGACGCGAAGGAGAAATCGCCTCCCAACGTGCGTCCGATAAAGTCGAGCACGCCGACGTCGGCCAGCGGGTCGGTCAACGGGTAGGGAACTTGCGCGTACGCGAGGAGCGCGTGACCTACGGCGAACGCGGTCACGGCAAAAAGCGTCGCGCACGCGAACGCCTTCGCGGCAACGGAAGTACGAAGCGCGTCTGTTCGCGAAGCGACCGCGTCCTTCGTGGTCACCGTCCGCGCGAGAGCCTGCACGCGTTGAAGCCGATCACGCGAAACCAGAGCGAAAAAAGGCGCGCCCTCGCGGCGTTGAACGCTTGCGGCAAGCTCTTTCGCCAGCGCAGAGGCCTCGGCCCCCGCCATCGATTCAAGGCGCTGCGAGGCGCTGCGATCGCCCGACAGCAACCACTCGGCCAGCGTGGTTCGTGGCACAGGCGTCGAGGCTGGAAGCGCCGCTGCGACTTGCGCGATGGCGTCCGCCAAAATGGGGTTCACGACGTTGGAAAGCGACGGGCGCGACGCTGTCGTCACGTCGAGGTTCGCGAGGGTTCGCACCGCCTCGTCGATGCCTTCGCCATGAACGGCGGCCGCGAGAAAAACCGGACAACCGAGCTCCTTCGAAAGCCGTTCCACGTCGATATGCAGGCCACGCGCGCGCGCTTCGTCGGCCATGTTGAGCGCGAGAGCCCGAGGTCGTTCGAGCGACGCCAGTTGGGCGGCAAGGAGCAGCGTGCGCACGAGGCTCTTGGCGTCACCTACTTGAAGCAGTGGAGCGTGCGCTTCGTCGAGGAGCACGTCGCGCGTAACGGCTTCGTCTTCGCTCATCGGCACGAGGTTGTGCGTCCCGGGCGTGTCGACGATGGTGCGCCCTGCCAGCGCGTCCGATGTGCCGCGCGAGAGTTCCACGGTCGTTCCGGGGTAGTTCGAAACCGCGACGTAGGTTCCTGTCAAAGCCCCGAAAAAAACGCTCTTTCCGACGTTCGGAAGGCCAACGAGCAGAACCGGAGCCTGCGGCGAATTTGCTTGCACCATGCACCTACCGGTCGGCGAGTTCGACGCCGACGGCTTCCATCGAGAGCTCGGCGCGCTCGGCTTCGGACTCGTCGCATTCCTTGCCGTCTTTCACGAGGAGGATGCGGCCTTCGAGTCGCGCGTGTTTACCTGGCGCGTCTTTCGGCATGAAGAACGCGTGGTTCTCCATGCGGACCATCGCCGTGAGCGTGTCTTTGGATTCGTCCTTGATCGCCATCCAGCAGCCGGCCTCTTGGCAGACTTTTGTGACGATTCCCTCGGTGACGATGCTGCGGTGATTGTACTGCTTGGGCGCGGCGGCGACGGCAGCGAGGCTCACCATTTCCGTGCTGCGGATCTTCTTTCCGAAGCGACGCGGCTCAGGACGCTCGACCGTGTCCGAAGGCGGAGCAAGGACGAGGGGCGCCGCGGACGGATGGGCGACCGCGAGCGGAGACGGCGGGTCATGCGCGACGGGCGCGACGGGCGCGTCAGGCGTGACGGGCTCGGCTGGCGTTGGCGGCACAAGGTTGCAACCTGCAACGAACGCCAGAAGCGCACCGAAAGCGAGGGGGCCGAAGTGGAACCGCATGATGAGCGCGTACCCTGGTTTTTCGCTGGAGGGAAGGGCTCCTCTGTGGCGCGCGAAAATGTCCGGGAACGCGCCGAGGGAGCGTGCCCGTCGCCGTCACACGAGGATCTTGGCTTCTTGAATTTTTTCGCCTCGCAAGAAGTACGTGGTGCCGAAGCTGTCCGCGAGAACCCGGTGTTCCACGTGATCGATGACCACGCGCACACCGACGAAGCAGTTCTGGCGGCACGTGACGCGGCCTGGACCCTTGGTGCGCGACGCGAGTTCTCGCTCAAGGAAGACAATGTGTTTGCGCATGGCGTTCATGAGCTGATGGTGCAGCACGAGGTCGCTCATTTGTTTGCGCGCGATTTCGGCGGGTGAAAGCACCTTTTCGTGCTCGCGCGGGGGCGCGGCCGCGGGGGACGGCGCTCGCAGCGATTGAGGCGGACCGCCGCCCTTGGCAATCTTCAACACGCCCACGGAAGGTCGCACGCCCGCGGCCATCGTCGGTGGCGGGATGGACCCTGGGGGCCTCATGCTCGATGGCGGCGCGCCGGGTCGAACGCTTTGGGGTCCGCCAGGCGGGCGAACGCTTTGGGGGCCGGCCAACGGAGCACCAGGACGCACGCTCTGCGGACCTGAAGAAGCCGTTCGCACGGGCGCAGCGGGCATTCGCGAGACTGACGCAGGCCCGGGTCGCGGCGGAAGCGAAGGTGCGCGAGGCGGAGCCGGAATCGCGGCCTTCATGCGCGACAACGTGGTCGCGCCGGGCGGAATGGACGCCCGCTGGGGGAGGATGCTCTGTCGAGGCGGGAGCGAGTTCGAGCGCTGCGTGGGAGGCGCGGACCCATGAACCGAGGAGCTCACAGGCGATTGTTGGGTCAGGGGCGCGGGCTCGAGGTCATCGTCTCCGAACTCGCTTGGGGGCGGCATGGATTCGCGCTTTTCCCTGCCATTTTCCATGAGATCGAGGTCTTCGCGCAAGAGCGCAAGCAAGGCTTCGCTGATGGTGTGATCGATCTCGAGGGTCGTGGTGATGGCGCCGGAAGAACCCACGATCGCGGCGTCGATGCTCATCGCGGATTTCACGGAACCGCCGATGAGGTTTCCCCCCACGGAGATTTTTTCGAGCGCCTCGATGTGTCCTTGGATGCAGTTACGCTCGACGCTGACTTTTCCCTTTGCCTTGATCGAGCAGTCGGGGTCGACGAAGCGAACGGTGACATCTCCGGCGGCGTCGCCTTTGGCGTGGCCGCGCATTCCGCCCCGAACCATCAGGTTTCGACCCGCGAAAAGCGAGGCGCCTTCCACGTTTCCGTTAACTTCGATGTCGCCGGTGGCCTCGACCACAAACCCGGAAAGGACGTCGCCGTCGACGCGCACGTTTCCGATGTGCGAGATGTTGCCCGTGGCGAGGTTCACCTCTTTGACCACGTACGTGTCGAGGACGGAGATCTTGCCGTCGCGTTCGACCATCGGCGTTCCCGAGACGCGCGCGATGACCGAGAGTTCGTCGTCGCCAAAGCGCACGTTCCTGCCAATGGCGAACGGGACGTCTTTGCCGTGGGGAGCGGGGATGGGCGTTCCGAAAACCGAGTTGCCTGCGGTGCCCGCCATCGCGGGAATCTTGGTCGCGAGCACGTCGCCGGGTTGGACGTTTGCGAGGATCTTCCCGCTGCGAAAATTCAGGTTTCCGGCGCTTTCGAGCACGGAGTCCGCGTCCTTCGGGTCCGCGAGGCTCGAAGACGTTTTCGTCTCGAAGAAGTATTCCACGGACGCGTCGCGACCGGGCACCGCTGCACGGCCACGGGCAACGAGCCTCGGCTTTTCCGAATCGTTCGAGCGAGCGACCTCGGCGACGAGTGAGCCGTCGATGCCTTGAATAACGCTGTAATATGCAAGGGCATGAAGGACGTCGCCGACGTTCACGGGCACGTCAGGAAGCGGCTGGACGTAAGCCTCAAGGCCGTCTTCGGTCACGGCGACATCGAGTTTCGGTGGGCGGTCCGCGGCGCGGCTCGGCGGATAGCTCTCCATCGCCGGCACGCTAGGAGATGGTCACGCGGGGACGCAACATCCGCGACGTCATGCGATGCTCTTCGGTGACGACGGGGCACCCGGACCAAGCGCGGCTTCCGCGATGCCGTCGTCGCCTACGAAGAAGCTGCGTGGCCCGAGGTCCATATCGAGCGTGAGGGTGTCGTGGGCAATGGTCACGCTTGCTCCAGGACGAACGGCGATCTTGGCGACGACGCGCCCGTGGGCCGACGGCGGAGCTGTCAGTTCGCGCTCCGCATGCGCGAGAAGTCGCTCGCGTTCGTGACGTTCGATCGACGTCGTGACCTTCGACCGAACGATACCTTTCGGATCGGTCGGAACCTTCGCCGTGCTCAACGCGAGGGATTTTGGCCTTGGAAGAATCGAACGTGGTGGAGGCCCGGCCGTCGGCAGGCGCGTGGGCATTCGGGCCGTCGCAAGGACGCTCGGCTTCGACGCTCCGTTCGGAATAGGAAGCGCTGGCATGCCCACGGTCGGGCGCGGAAGTGAACCCGTGGGAGGCGGTGCGAACATTGGCGATGGAAGCGCGTCGATCGAAATGGGACGCATGCCACTCGGATGGCTCGCAGGTCGACTTGGCGCTGCCTCGTTCGCCGGCACGAGGCCCAACTCTTCGCGAAGCACGTGCACACGGAGAGCGGCGTTGGGACGCTCGACCACGACCGTTGTCAGCGACCCGTGCGGGCAGCCGAGCACTCCGACCTCGACGAGGTTCCATGAGCGCGCGTGGCTGGCCACAAACTGACCGGTTACGACGACGCTTTCATCGCCGACAAGCAACGACTGAATCGCGTTCTGGGCCACGCGCACCGTTCCGCGAGCCTCGAGGTTGCTCTCGGAGTCAACGAAGCGCACGTCCACGTCGCCTGCTGCACGCACGACCGAGTGGCGCCGCACGCCTCCACCAACGGTCACGGACCCGCCTGCGCGAATCTGTGCATTCTCCACGCTTCCCTTGATGCTCACGTCGCCGGTGGCCTCGATGCTGAAGCCTTGGAGTACGTCGCCCTCGACGATGACCGCTCCGTCGAAGTGAATGTTTCCGCTCTTGAAATCGACCTGTTTGACCGTGACCGCGGGGTTGACGACGATGCGCCCGTTGGCTTCACGCATGGGAACGCCGTCGATGGCAGCCGTGATGGCGAGACCGTCGGCGCTGAGCACCGCGTTCGACCCTGCGACGAGCTTCACGTCTTTTCCGCGCTCGGCCGGGAGCACGCGTCCGTAAACGTCGACGCCGTCGGCCGCTGTGTTGCCGGAAACTTTTTTGACGAGGACGTCGCCAGCGTTGCAGCGTTCGAGCGCGCGCGACTCCCGATGGTCGACGGCGAACTCCTCGCGTTCACCCGCCGCTGGCTCGGTCGCGGCCGCGCGCGGAGCCAGGCTTGCAAGGACGAACTCAAGTCGCGTGTCGGAGCCTGCCGAAGCCTTGCGTCCACGAAGCACGCGGACAGGCGCGCCGACGGGGCGCTCGAGCAAAAACGAAGCAACCCCCTCGTCGTCGAGCGGTCCGTTGAAGCCTGCTTCGCGTATGCCGCCAACGAAAGCCGCCTCGTCCCCCTCGAACGACGTGTCGGCGATCGCAAACCCCTCAAGCATGTCATCGCTTGCGACGACACGAAATGCAGCTGGGTTGAGCGACTCTGCGGCGGACATGATTACCTCATGTTGTCAAGCATACTCATCGTAACGATGATGTCGAGGGTCGTTGGACGGAAAGTTTGCTAAAAATCAAAAGCGTTTGTCGACGATGCGCGAAGCTTGTTCACACGCTGCTGAACGGCGATCACGCGAAAAACCTTACGCAAAAAACGCGCAAAGCGTCCACTTTCGTGTGGGAGTCGTCCGCACCCGATGGGCGTTGTTCGATCGAATCCCGCGAAAAAAAAAGAGCCGAACCTCTTTCGAGATCCGGCTCCTCCCCACCCCTGGTTCGCTCCGCAACTCCGCCCAAACCTGAGTCTCCTCGCGTTCCACAACGTTCGCAAGGCATTCCTGCTTGGGCGGCCCGAATTCGGAATGGATTGCGATGATGAAATGAATCGCCGGTCTTATGCCGGTATTGTTTGTGGTTTGCGAGGCTCGGGCGCGTTCCGATTGCGCAGCGCTCGCGCGGCAGTGCGGGCGAGTTACCTGGTGATTTCGGTCCCGATGCCGCTGTCGGTGAATATCTCGAGCAGCACGGCGTGCTCGGTTCGTCCGTCGATGATGTGGGCCTTTCCGACCCCTCCGGCGATGGCGTCGAGGCCGCACTGGACCTTTGGAATCATTCCCCCCGCGAGGACTCCGCTTTCGCGCAAGCTCGCGACGCGCGCGGCGGTGAGCGAAGGAATCAGGTTCTTTTCCCCGTCTTTCACGCCTTCGACGTCGGTCATGAGGACGAGCTTTTCAGCCTTGAGGGCTGCGGCCACGTGTCCGGCGACCGTGTCCGCGTTCACGTTGAGCGAACGCCCGTTTTCGTCGACCGCGATGGGGGCGATCACGGGAACGAAGCCCGCATCGACGAGCTTCCTGAGCACGTCGGCGTCCACGGAGGTGATGTCGCCTACGCGGCCTGGGTCGACCTCGACGCCCTTTTTCGTCTTCATCAGAGGAATGCGCGTGCCGCGGAGGAAGTTCGCGTCCTTGCCCGTGAGGCCGATGGCTCTGCCGCCGTGCTGCGAGATGAGCGAGACGATTTCCTGGTTGAGCTTGCCGCCGAGGACCATTTCAACGACCTCCATGGTGCGGTCGTCCGTGACACGCAGCCCGTCGATGCGTTCGCTCACAACGCCCATGGCGGCGAGCATGGCGTCGATTTGCGGGCCGCCTCCGTGAACCACGACCGGGTTGAGGCCGACGTACTTGAGAAGAGCGATATCCCTGGCAAAACCATTGCGCAGCGTGGCGTCGACCATCGCGTGACCGCCGTACTTGATGACGAAGGTTTGCCCGTGGAAGCGGCGAATGTAGGGGAGCGCCTCCTGAAGGACGTTCGCTTTTTCGATGAGCTCGCGCATGATGCGTCGGGCGTACCGCGAGCAGGCGCGCGTGAAAAGAGGAGCCTTGGCATGAGCGCGACGGAAGAGAAAACCTGGGCAAGTGTGGCTGTCGAGAAACGGGGCGCTGTCGCCGTGGTGACCCTCACGGGGCCGGGGAAGGGCAACGCGATGGGGCCCGAATTTTGGGCAGAAATGCCCGAGGTGATGGCGACGTTGAACCGCGACAGAACCGTGCGGGCGTGCGTGCTTCGCGGGTCGGGCAAATGCTTCACCGTGGGCCTCGACCTCATGCGCACCATGGGCGAGCTCGCGCCAATGCTCACCGGCGCGCAGCTGGCCGGCCAGCGTCGCGAGCTGCTTGCGCTCATCGAGCGGTATCAGCGTGCCATCACAGCGGTTGCGGAGGCACGCATGCCCGTTGTCGCAGCGGTGCACTCGTATTGTTTGGGTGGTGGCCTCGACTTGATTGCGGCATCCGACGTACGCGTAGCGTCTTCCGACGCTGTCTTCAGCGTGCGTGAGGTGCGCATTGCCATCGTTGCCGACGTGGGTTCGCTGCAGCGTTTGCCAGGGATAGTGGGGGAGGGGCGCACGCGTGAATGGGCGCTCACCGGCCGTGACTTCGACGCAAATGAGGCTCTTCGCACGGGGCTCGTGACCTCGGTGCACGAGGGCGGTGCCGACGGTGTGCTCGCCGCCGCTCTTGCGATTGCCGAGCGAATCGCGGCGAATTCACCGATTGCCGTCGAAGGGGTGAAGGCCGTCATGAACGACGCGCGCGCCAGCCGTGAACGCGAAGACTTGCGCCGCGTGGCCCTTTGGAACACGGCGTTTCTCTCGTCAACGGACCTGCAAGAGGCGTTTATGGCGTTCGCCGAACGTCGCGAACCCGTGTTCAAGTGACGTGAGGTGACGTGTGCGTCGCAGGCGTATCGTCGACGTACGTGCGAGATCGCGTATGCGTATGTGATTCGTATGTAATGCGCGGCTTAGGCTCCGAGCGCGGGGCGTCCAAAGCCGAAGAAGCGTGCGATCGCTCGGCTCGCGCGGCGATACCACGGCGACCGAAAACCGCTCACGACCGTCAGCGGGCGATGGCGTTCGAGGGGCATCGGTGCCGCCTCGAGCACGTCGTGAAGCCAGCGCGCGACAATCAACGGGGCCTGCCGATGCGGAACGTGGCCGAGGCCTGGCACGATGCAAATGTTGGCGTTTCGCACGACCGCTTCGACCTCGCGTACGTGCGAAGCCGGAATGACTGGGTCGTCGGCACCGAAGAGGATGGACAGCGCTGGCGCGGTTTCGTGGAGCTGGTCGATGCGATCGGAGAGCGTGGGGCGAAGCCCTCGAAGGGAAATGTGTGCGCGCAAGGTGCCAAGCCACGCGTCCATCGTGCCCGGGGCTGCATTCGACCACGCGAGCGCGCGCGCTTCGTCGGCATCGTAAAACGCGAGAGGGGTCGCGGCGATGAGGCGCGTGACCGGGCCGCAGAACGGCTGGAGCAACGCGCCACGCACCGGAATGGTCGCGGCGAGGCGCAGGTGGAAGGGGACCGCAGACGAGAGCCCCGCAGGTGCCAACAGCGCCAGTCGCCTCAGGCGCGCCCCGAGTCGTGGCGTCAACGCGAGCGACACCGCTCCGCCGAGCGAATGAGCGACCATGTCGAAATCGTCGAGTCCGAGCGTGTCGAAGGCGTCGAGGAGCCGTGACGCAATCGAATCCGCGTCGAACGGACCTTGTCGCGTCGAGAGCCCATGACCCGGGAGATCCACGAGCACCACGCGCCGGTTTGGCGGCAGGAGCGGCACGATCTTCGACCAGGTGCCCATGTGGTCCGCGAGGCCATGAAGGAAGACGAGGGGCCGGCCCTCTCCGAACGCCTCAACATGGAGGTGCCCGCCGCGAACGGGAACAAGGCTGCGCTCACGAGGTGTGGTTGCCATAACGTGACGTGTATCACGCCGTGACTCGTGTGTCACGGTCGCGAAACAAAAAGGCCCACCGGTGCCGGCAGGCCTTTCGAACGCACGCGCCATGAGGCACGCAATTCAGCGAGCGACGACGGGCTGTGCCGACTTTGATGGGCGGAGCCCTTGCTGCACGCCGGTGTTGCGCTTGGCCGAGGCTGGCCGCGCGTCGTCAAAGGTCATCTCTGGATCGCCCACCGCCATCTGCGAGGCCCACGCCGGTCGCGGAGACGAGGCAGAAAGCGAGACATTTTCCGGACTCTCCGCTCCACGCTGCGAACAACCGACGGACGAAAGCGCGACGAGGGCGATGGCGGCTGCGAGTCGAAGCATGATGGAAGTCCTCAGGGGAAAACGGGGGAGATGTAAGCCTCCCTCGGGAATGACCGTGCAGGTAGCATGCCAGATCCAGTCATGCAAGCAACATCCGAACTTGCTGTAACCGGGCGCGCATCTATTTCGCGGCACATGGAAAAGTGCAGGGAATCAAGCCCGTCAATCGCCGGGAGGCGCGGCGGACCAAAGGCTCACGGCGGCGCATCGACCCGCAGGATGGATCATGGATGACTCAGTCCATGGACCCGCGCACGTCCATCGACGCACTTTTTTGCTCCGCGCGCAGGCTTCTCGAGCAACCGCGCAACCGTCGCGGAGTCCCGCCCGCGAGAAAAATTCGAAGAAATACGTGCCGTGAGGCGCTTACCCCTTGACGGTTGGGGCCAATTTCATGTTGGTACCGACCGCGTCGCCGCGCGGCGATAAAAAAGACCATGCTTCTCCTCGTTCCCCACACCCTGTCCCTCGCCGCCGTTGCCGTGGGTGCTTTCGCCCTCGTGATGGCCCTCGTCCTCTACTTCCGCGTTGCTGCCCTTCCAGAGGGCAACGAGGCCATGGCCCGCATCGCGCGCTACATCCGCGAAGGGTCGATGGCCTTTCTCGCGGCGGAATACAAAGTTCTCGCGGTCTACGCGATGGCGGTTTTCGCGGTCCTCGCCGGCACCCTTGGGGTGAAGGCCGGCGTGAGTTTCCTCGCGGGAGCCTTTCTGTCGCTGCTCGCGGGCTTCTTCGGAATGAAGAGCGCCACGAACGCGAACGTGCGAACGGCTGAGGCAGCCCGTGCTTCAGGAAAAGCCGCAGCGCTGCTCACCGCTCTCGACGGCGGCGCGGTCATGGGCCTTTGCGTCGCGGGCCTCGGGCTCATCGGAATTGGCGGCCTTTACGGGCTCTACGCCGGCGCCGAGCAGCACGAGCTCAGCACGGTTCTCCACTCCTTCGCCGTGGGTGCCAGCTCAATCGCGCTCTTTGCGCGCATTGGCGGCGGCATCTACACGAAGGCGGCAGACGTCGGCGCCGACATCGTTGGCAAGGTCGAAGCGAACATCCCGGAAGACGACCCACGCAACCCAGGCGTTATCGCTGACAACGTTGGTGACAACGTCGGCGACATCGCGGGTATGGGCGCGGACATCTACGAGTCGTTCGTTGCGGCCATCGTCGCGACCATGGCCCTTGGCCTCACGGTTCCTGCCAAGATTCTCGGACCGATGCTCGTTGCCGGCGAAATGACCGAGCCGCAGCTCCGAATCCTCGCGGTTTGCCTGCCGATTCTTCTCGCGACCATTGGCCTCGCGGTCAGTCTCGTGGGCATCTTCGTGACGCGCCTCCTGACGCACATGCCACCGGCCACGGTGCTTCGCCTCGCGCTCATCCTGCCTCCGTTCCTCGTCGCAGGTGCCTCGGCGGTCCTCTTGCCGAAGTTCGGCATTGCGAACGGCGCCATCATCACGCTCGCGGCGGGCGCATTCGGCGGCGCGATCATCGGTCTCGTGACCGATTATTACACGTCGATGGGCCCGGTCACGCGCATCGCGGAGGCTTCCCTCACCGGCGCCGGAACGAACGTCATCCGCGGTCTTGCGGTCGGCCTTGAGTCGGCCATCGTTCCAATCCTCACCCTCGTCGTCGTGGGCGCGGTTTCGAACCACTACCTCGGCCTCTATGGCATCGCCATCGCAGCGGTCGGCATGCTCGCCGGCACCGCAATCGTCATGACGGTTGACGCGTACGGGCCTGTCGCCGACAACGGCGGCGGCATCACGGAGATGGCGGGCCTTGGCAAGGAAGTCCGCGATATCACGGACGAACTTGACTCGGTCGGCAACACGACCGCAGCGGTTGGCAAGGGCTTCGCGATCGGTTCCGCGGTTCTCACCGTGGTCGCGCTCTTCGCGGCGTTCAACCAAGAGGCTCACATCGAGTCGATCAGCCTCACGGACGCGGACGTTCTCATGGGCCTCATGCTCGGTGCGACGATTCCCTGCTTCGTTGCTGCAAGCACGATGACCGCGGTCGGTCGCGCTGCCGGAGCCATCGTCGAAGAAATTCGTCGTCAATTCCGCGAAATTCCAGGTCTCCTCGAGGGCAAGCCCGGCGTCGAGCCGCAGCCTGCGGCCATTGTTGCGCTCGCGACGAACGCCGCGATCAAAGAGATGATGCTTCCGGGCGCCGTGGCGATTCTCTCGCCTGTCGTCATCGGTTTTGCCTTCGGCGCCAAGATGCTTGCGGGCACGCTCGCAGGTTCCCTTGTCGTCGGCGCCACGCTCTCCTTGGTCATGGCCAACGGCGGCGGCGCTTGGGACAACGCGAAGAAGTTCATCGAAAAGGGCGGCCTTCCTGGTCACAAGAAGGGCTCGGACGCGCACAAGGCGGCCGTTGTCGGCGACACCGTCGGCGATCCCTTCAAGGACACGAGCGGCCCTGGCGTTGCCATCCTCATCAAGGTCATGGGCGTCGTCAGCCTCCTCATCGCTCCGCTTCTCG
>CAIQDA010000389.1 GCA_903870415.1 uncultured delta proteobacterium | reverse complement strand
TCGCGCTCTTGCATCCGGCACTTCGAGCGGCCTTCGAGCGAACGTTCGTCCATGGGCTTCATCGCCCCGAGCTGCGCACCACGGTTCGAGAATGGGCCGCGCTCCTGACGATGGCCGAGGGCGAACTCGTGCGCTGTTCACGCGTCGCGGCGCACTTGCACTCGAGGCATTCGAGCACGTGCCCGTGGTGCGAGCGTCGCGAGAAGTTTGGCCGCGCGTGGGAAACGTTTGTCGAGTCCGTGGAAGCGCCGAACGAACGAGCTCCGCTTACGCAGCGCCCGCTGCCGCGCGTCTCGAACGATGAAACGCCTGCTCCGGCGGCGGTCGAGTTGCTCGAAGCGCTCGCGGAAGTGGAGCTTCGTGCGCTTGCTGCGCCTCCGATGCTTTTACTCGGCCCTGCGAGCGTGTCGCTTGACGATGCGGCGCCCGTCGATGAGCCAAGGACCGCGGACATTCCTCGACGCTCACGATCTCCGCGAGCGGCCAGCGCGAGGCAGCGACCGACGAAGGCCATCGCCGCGCCACCGGCAGCCCCGCAACCGCGCTACGAACCTGTTGTGGCCTCACTCCCGACGTCCGTGATCGAGCCCATCACGGAACGAACGTCGATGCCGGGGACGAACCCCTTTATCGAGGTCCTGTCGCGACCTAACCCGGTGCCCGCGACTCCATCCGCCCTCGACAGTCGGAGGCGTTGGGCCATCGGACTTGCCGTGCTCGTCATCTTCGTGGCGGGTCGCTGGAGTGCGTCTTCGCCGGAGGCCGCCCAAGCCGCGTCGCGCGAGCAATTGGCACCGTCCGCACACGCTTCCGTTCGCGGCTCGGCGGTGATGCGTCGTGACAACGCACCCACCGAAACACGAACGCCGCGTCCGCCTCGTTGATCGAGGGGAAGCGGCGCAGGTGCGCGGTGACGTAGGGAGAAAGTTCAGTTCGGCTTGCACCCGTCGAACTTCGAGTCGCACTCGGTCTGAGCGCGCTTGAACGTCTCTTCGTAGTGCTTCATGTGCTCGTCCTTCTCGGGCGACTGCCAATCGTCGCCCTTCACCTTGGACGCGTCGACGGGCTTGCCCGCGTAGAAAACGCCGTCTTTCCCGGGGATCGAGGCGATCTCGCCCGCCTCGGGAACGAACTCGCCGTCGATGTCGCGCAGACGAACGGCCTTCACTTGGTTGTCGACGATGAGCTTGCCAAAGAGCTCGGCGCGGAGTTCGGCAGGTCCGGCTTTGTCGATCTGCTGACGAACGTTGATGTGCGCGAACACCTTCTCGTCGGAGCCGTTGTCCGCACGGACGTTGAGCCGATAGAACCCGGGCGCAGCCGCTTCAAAGCCGAGGTAATACGCGATGCTTCCGCCTTCGTAGGCCTCGCGAACAACGCCGGTGAGCCGGCCGGGAGACTGCGGAACGTAATGGACGACGACACGAGCGTTGCCGGACTCCTGAACCCCGTCCTCACGCTCGAGCGAGAGGTCGAAGTCGAGATCGATGCTGCCCGTGTAAGCGCGGTACGGGCTCTGCTTCGGCACGAAGGTCGCCACGACGCCGCCGTCTTTGCCCGGCTTGCATCCGAACGCGAATGGAGCTGGCGCGCCCGCGTTGGGTGGCCCGCTCGGAAGCGCATGAGCCTCGGAACACCGCACCGAAAGCTCGCGATTCTTGTCGCCGAGAGCCTTAACCGTCACGGTCACCGCATCGTCGCCGACCATTTGAAAGCGGTCCTGAGCGAGCAAGACGCGCGCTTTGCCGAATGAGTCCGGATCAGCAGTCCCGTCCGCGCGCCGCCTGACGAGCGGAACGTTGGTTGGGGAAGTGTAGTGAGGCAACAAACCTCCGCCAGGAGCCATCTCCTCTGCTGGACGTGCGGACTCGGGCCACCGTGCCTTGTCCTTGTAGTTTTCGAGGTCGGCCTTCGCCATCTCGAGCTCGGTGCGGGCCGTACGAAGCGCGTAAGCGTAGGTCCCGAAATCAGGTGCGGGAGCCGCGTCCGCCGACGCGTCACCATCGGCGACGTCGGTCCCCTCGCGCGGCCCGTCGTTCGTCGTGCCTTTGCCCTTTCGACCTGCGCCGGACCCCGCCGACCCCGCATTGCCGTCCGCAGCCAACTCTCCGTCCGCGCCCCCAAAGACGCCCTTCTTCCAGCCAAAAAAACCACCCGCAGCAAGAACCGCTGCGAGAACCGCGAACAACCCAGCGTTTTTCCCGTTCATCGTTCCTCCCGATCCAAACCTCGACACGCGCTTCATACG
>CAIQDA010000388.1 GCA_903870415.1 uncultured delta proteobacterium | reverse complement strand
GCACCCGTTGCACCCGTTGCACCCGTTGCACCCGTTGCACCCGTTGCACCCGTTGCACCCGTTGCACCCGTTGCACCCGTTGCACCCGTTGCACCCGTTGCACCCGTTGCACCCGTGGCACCCGTGGCACCCGTGGCACCCGTTGCACCCGTTGCACCTGATGCCCCCGTGGCTCCCGTGCCCGAAGTGCCCCCGGTCGACCCGGTCGCCCCCGTCGTAACGGCGAGCCACACCCCGTCGGTGCACACCGAAAACGACTGCTCGGCGATCGCGTAGGCGACCTCGAGGTAGAGGCCCGCGTCACAACTCGGGCGGGCGGCCTCGCTCGCGTAGCTCACAACGGCACGTGAACCGGACGAGACCGTGTCGCTGCAGCCGAGCGACGCAAGAACAGCAGCACCGGCAGCCAACGAAACGAACGCGACAGGCCTCCTCATGGGAGCCCTTGCTCAGAACGGCCAGAACGCGCCCCGACCGACGACCACGACGGAGCTTCTGCCGCGCGCGCCCCTACATTCGCGTCCTGAACATGGCCCGTGCGCATGCCCGTACCTGCGGTCTCAAGCAGCCGCGCGTGCTTAGGATTAAACATCGGGCTCGACACGCGACCGGAATACATCATTCGAAACCTACGGTTCTCGGCGACGTTGGTCAAGTTGATCGCCCGACCAAAACGCATTGAATGGGCTGCCCCCCGCTGACTCGCACCTGCTGTGCGATGGCGGCCAACGACGCTCTTTCAGCCGTGCCTCCAACCAGGCGCTGCATCGATTTTTGCCCTCTTTTTTTGGCAACTTGGCAACAGACGTGGATACGAGCGTGGGCGAGCGCCTTGCTCGGTGCGCGGGATCCGACCGCTCGAAGCTTGGTCGATCGACGCATCGAAACGCGCGAACGTTTCGCCTAATCGGCGCGGGCGGTCCTGGCGCAACAGGCGTTAAAACTTGAATCTACGCGACGCGTCGTCAAGCAATGTCTTCAACGGAGCTGGCCGTCGGCAGGTTTCTCGCCGTCGCCGTCGAAGCACACGCTTCGAACGCACGAGCCAGGCGCGGATGCACGAAGTCGAGAAACGCTCGCGTGCGGGGCGGGACGTGCCTTCCTCCGAGATGAATCAGGTGCACGGGCGTCGGCGGCGGCGCCTGCGACTCCATGAGGCTCACGAGCTGTCCCGCGCGGATCGACTCGCTCGCGACGGCCATGGGCAGCCGTGCGATGCCGTGCCCAAGCTCCGCCGCCGTGCGAAGCAACATGAAGTCATCGCTCACAAGGCGGCCTGTCACAGGCACCTCGAGGGCGCGTTTGCCTTTGCCAAAGGGCCACGTGGTGCGCACGGCGGTTCCGGACTTGGCGAAGCGCAGGCACGAATGCCCCGACAGATCCGAAGGACGCCGCGGCGTTCCGTGCCGAGCAAGGTATGCGGGGCTCGCGACGACGCGGTAGGTGGACGAGCCCACGAGCTTCGCGACGAGGGACGAGTCTGCAAGCGAGCCTGTGCGAAGGGCGACATCGCAGCGCTCACTTACGAGGTCCACGTGGCGATCGGTGAGGTGAACGACGACCTCGAGCGCCGGGTAAGCGTCGAGAAACTCCGCGACGATCGGCGCGAGGAAACGCTGCCCGAGCGGCACCGTGGTCGTCACGCGGACCGTGCCTCGAGGCTCGCGCTGGAGCTCCGTCACGGCGGCCTCCGCGGCATCAAGGCGCGCAATGGCGGCTTCGGCCTCGTCCACAAACACCGCTCCGGCGTCCGTCAGTGACAGCGACCGCGTGGTGCGTTGAAGCAGCTGCACGCCGAGTTGCGCTTCGAGCTCCGCGACCTTTCGGCTCACGGTGGTCTTGGGCATCCCAAGCGTGCGCGCGGCGCTCCGAAAGCTTCCCGCCTGCACCACGCGCACGAGGACGAGCGCGGCGTTCAAATCGAAATGACCCATGGGCGGGACAGTCTATCCCAAAGAGTGAATCTTGTCCCACGACCATCGAGCGCATAGTCGCCGCACCTGTCGTCAGCACCATCTCCAAAGGACATCGCATGAAGCTCCTCACCTCGACTTCGCTCGGAAAAATCCAACTGTCGAATCGCGTCGTCATGGCGCCGATGACCCGCAGCCGCGCGGACATGGCCGGCGTCGTCGGCGAGATGACCGCGCGCTATTACGTGCAGCGTGCCGCCGCGGGCCTCATCATCACCGAGGCGACCAACGTGTCGCCGGAAGCCGTCGGGTACCCGATGACGCCGGGCATCTGGAGCGAGGCGCAGATCGACGCGTGGAAGAAGGTCACGAGCGCAGTCCATGCGGCGGGCGGCACCATCGTGATGCAACTCTGGCACACCGGTCGCGTGGGGCACTCGGAGGTGCGCGGCGGTCGCACGCCCGTCGGGCCATCGGCCATTGGCATTCAGGGCCAGCAACACTTCACGCCGTCGGGCCTCAAGGATTACGAAGTGCCGCGCGCACTCACGACGGAAGAAGTTCGCACGACCGTCGACGAGTTCGAGCAAGGCGCGAAGAACGCCAAGGCTGCGGGCTTCGATGGCGTCGAGTTGCATGGCGCGTTTGGCTACTTGCCGCACCAGTTCCTCGTGGACTCCGCCAACCAGCGCACGGACGCATACGGCGGCAGCATCGAGAACCGCGCGCGCTTCGTGCTCGAGATCATGGCGCGCCTCGTGGGCGTCTGGGGCGAAGGCCGCGTGGGCATTCGTATCTCGCCGACGCTCGCCTACAACGGCATGGTCGACTCGGATCCGCGGGCGACGTTCTCGTACCTCATCGAGAAACTGAACGAACTTCCGCTCGCGTATTTGCACCTCATGCGCGCCACGCCGGATGCAGCGCGATTCCCCACGTGGCCGCAAGACACCGTCGGCACCTTTGGTCCGCTCTTCCGCGGCGCACTCATCGTCAACGGCGGCTTCGATCGCGACTCCGCCGAAGCATCGATCGCGAGCGGCGCAACGCAAGCGGTTTCCTTCGGCGCGCCGTTCGTCGCGAACCCGGACCTCGTGCACCGCTTTGCAACGG
>CAIQDA010000387.1 GCA_903870415.1 uncultured delta proteobacterium | reverse complement strand
CGGCACTGGAGCATGAAGAGGCGACCGTCTTGGATCGTGAACTCGATGTCTTGAAGGTCGCGAAAGTGAGCTTCGAGGCGGCGAGCGACCGCGATAAACTCCTCGAAAACCGCGGGCTGCGACTCCTCGAGCGAGGTGCCGTTGCTTCGTTCCGTCTTGGCGATCGGCAGTGGCGTGCGTATGCCCGCGACGACGTCTTCGCCCTGCGCGTTCGGGAGCCACTCTCCGTAAAGAATGTTCTCACCCGTCGACGGGTTGCGCGTGAAGGCGACACCGGTGCCGCTCGTCGCGCCGAGGTTGCCGAACACCATTGCTTGCACATTGCATGCGGTTCCCCAGCTGTCGGGAATCTCGTGCATGCGGCGGTAGGTGATCGCGCGGTGGTTATTCCACGAGCGAAAAACGGCCGAAATGGCAGACCAAAGTTGCTCCCACGGGTCTTGTGGGAACGGCTTTCCGGAGTACTTCGCGACGACGGCTTCGAAGGCGGTCGCAGCCTCCTCAAGCATGTCGGCGTTGAGCTCGCTGTCTGGCATCGCGCGACGCAGCTCTTCCGAGTTGAAGCGCGTGACGTCGAGACCGCGGGTGCGCGCCGCCTTGAGGCGAACGGCCTCGAGCGCGTCGTCGAAGTGATGCTTGTCGATGCCGAGCGCGACCGACCCCTGCATGGCGATGAAGCGACGATAGGAGTCCCAGGCAAAGCGCGGGTTTCCCGTCTTCGTTGCGAGTGTCGCGACGCTTGCTCGCGTGAGGCCGAGGTTGAGGATCGTGTCCATCATTCCGGGCATCGACGCGCGCGCGCCCGATCGCACCGACACGAGCAGAGGGTTCTCCCCGCCGAAGGTGCTGCCGAGGCTCTTTTCGAGCTTCGCGATGGCCGCGCGCACGTCGTCTTGGACGTCCGCAGGCAGCGAACCCTCTGTTTGGAAGCGCGTGCAGACTTCCGTCGTGATGGTCAGCCCAGGCGGTACGGGCAACCCGAGGCGCGCCATTTCGGCGAGCCCCGCACCTTTGCCGCCGAGGAGATCGCGGCGCTTGGGATCACCCTCGGAGGAGCCGTCGCCGAACGCAAGAACGTGTGCACCCATGAGAACCTCGTGAAATGGATCGGAAGCGTCCCGAGCCTACCGGAATTGCTCGCTAGCGGAAGGATGCCGCAGCGCGCAATAGGCGCGTCATAAATCGGTTTTCGGGGGACGACTCCGCCGCAAAGTCCCAGCCGCGCGCACACGCTCCGATGCGTGGCCGATGGCGCCGCCGGTGTCAGCGAGGGCTGCCGAGGGTTTCCGCCGCGAGGGCCGGCCATCGGGCGTGCTTTTCGCCGGGCCAAGGCTTGCGCCACAAGCTTCGAAGGATGCGCTCTGCACGCTTTCCCCGCGGGGAGAACCCCCAGCCGGGCTCTTGCGAGACGTCGTTCGGGTCTGCGTAAACGCGCCACACAAAGAAGCCGGGGAACGATGCGTCGTTGACGAATGGGGTGAGTAGCGCGCGCATCGCGAGGGCCTGCGCGGCTTCATCCACCACCGGATGGTCGAGATCTTCAGGCCATTCCCAGGGTTTCCACGCTGGGTCGGGGCGAGTCGTGTAGCCGACTTCGGAAAAATAAACGGGCTTCCGAAAGCGCGCGCGAAGGCTGCGAACGCTGAGAGCCGTCGAGGCTGCGCGTGCCGTCATGGCGTCGAGCGTCGCGTTCGGTCCGTCGGCGAGCGGGTAAAATGCATTGATGCCGATGAGGTCGACGTCGTTCCAGATGAGCGTGTCTTCCGCGTCGTCCCAGTTCGCGGAATACGTAAGTACGCCATGGTATGCGTTTCGTATGGACTTGATGACCGAGCGAAACGATTCCGCACGGGCCGTCGTGACCCACGAGCGAAGCTCGACCCCGGCTGCAAACACGTCCGCGTGGTGCTTTTCAGCCACCTCGGCCCATGCGGTGACGTAGCGCGTGTACGACGCCTCCCAAAGCGCCCAAGCCTCGTCGTCGCCGGGCTCGATCGTCGCGCGCCACTCGCCGGACTCGACCCACAGATGCGGCACCACGAGAACGCGAAGTCCACGCGCGTGCGCTTGGTCGATGGCTCGGCCAAACGCTTCCCGATTGGTTCGCACGTCGGCCTCAAACTTGGGGTCCACACCGAGGCCCGCTTTGCTGCCGACACGACCGAACGGCGTGAGTGAGACCCAGTTGGCGCCCCAGCCAACGAGTTCGTCGAGGGTGGCTTCGAACGCCTTCGTTCCGTATCCGACGCCGGGGTGACAACCGCTCTCGATGGGGCCGATGGTCATGCCGCGCATCGCCGGCGCTTCGTCGCGAAAGTCGAAGCGTGCGGGGGCGACGACCTCACCTCCGTGCGACACGGCAGCGGTGGCCAACGTCAGGGCTGCCGCGAGCTTGCGGACGAAACGAGGCGCGCTCACGAGCCCTGAATCAGCGCATCCGTCGCGTCCGCAAGCGCGTCGACCACCGCGTCGGCCCCGGCCGCGAGGAGTGCGTCACGACCATACGAGTGCGTGACCGCGACGCAGCGAAGCCCCGCAGCCTTGGCGGCCTTGACGCCGTTGGTCGCGTCTTCGATGGCGACGATGGTGCCTTTGGCTCCGCGCTGGATGGCCTGCTCGATGCCAAGAAGGTAGCCCTCGGGGTCGGGCTTGCACGCCTTGGTGTACTCTGCAGGTACGATGAATTGCACGAGGTGCGTGACGCCCATCGCGTCGATGGCGAAGCGAATTTCGTCCTCGAGGGCGCCGGACACGATGCCAACGGGCCCCAAGGTCGCGCGGCGTTTCACGAGCTCGGTGGCACCTGGAAAAATGCGCAAGCCCGTGGCGATGCGCGCTTTGTAGAAAGGCTTCTTTGCCTCCACGAGTGCCGCGACGGTGTCGACGTCGTGGGGCCGATCGTGGTCCGCGAGAACCGCCCGAAAGCAGCCGCGGTCGTCGTAGGCGAGGTAGCGCTCGTCGTAGAGTTCACGCGTGAGCACAATGCCCATCGGGCCGAGCACGTCGGCGAAAGCTGCAAGATGCACGAGCTCGTCGTCGACGAGCACCCCGTTGAAATCGAAGAGGGTCGCAATCACGGCTTCGCTCCTATCATTCGTTTTCGTGGACCGCAGCGCTGGCTGGTCGGGCGCTGTGGTTCCGGTGTGATCCAGGCGCAAGCTCCTTGCCGCAAGGTAAGGTGCGCGTGCCGGAAAAAGCCAAACGAAACGCTCGTTCGGCGCTGTGCGAGCGTGGCCCACCTTTTGCTTTGTGAGGAGCATGAAGACCTCATCGTTCCTCATCGCCTCGCTCGTCGCGTTGTCGTCCCTGGGTGCCGTGGGCTGTTCGTCTCCCGTCGAAGCGGCCGCCGACGACGGGAGCATCTCGGGCGATGCGGAGGCGCTCACGATGAGCTGGCCCACGGTCCGCCTCGGGGACAGCAATCAAGACGTGACCACGGTGCAGTACCTCCTCAAGGGGCGCGGCATCACGGTGAGCCTCGACGGCGCCTACGGGACGGCGACGGAGACCGCCGTGAAGAACTTTCAGCGGAGCCGTGGCCTCGCGGTGGACGGCATCGTGGGCGCGAGCACCTGGGCGGCACTCCTTCAGACCCTGAGCTCGGGCAGCCGCGGCGGCGCCGTCGAGGCCGTGCAGTACCTCCTGAAGAACCGCTATTCGCAAGCGCTCTCGGTGAGCGGCACTTTCGACAGCGCGACCGGGGCGAAGACGACGAGCTTTCAGCAGTCGCGATGCCTCACGACCGATGGCGTCGTCGGCTCGCTCACCTGGAACGCGCTCATCGGTCGCACGACAAACTGCGGCGGTGGCGGCACGGCTGGCGCATCGGGATCGTCGTCGAGCGCGCCGGCGGCGGCAGGCCCGGCATCGCGCCTGCTCGCGGCGCATCGCGCGGGGACCATCACCTTGTGGAACCAGACCTTCGGCCGCTGGGACGGTGCCGATCCGCTGTCGAACATGACCGACGCGGTGGCGGGGCGTGCGGCCAAACGAAGCTGCTACGGAACCGCGCCGTGCGGGTCGGTCTACGTGCAGTCGGGCCTCCTGAACGGCGTCGCAGCGCTGCGTGAGCGCTACGGCTATCGCTTCTTCGTGACCACTATCGCCGGCGGAAGCCACGCGTCCGGCTCGTACCATTACGCAGGGCGCGCCTTCGACGTGGACGAGGTGAACGGCACCCGCATCAACGGAAACAGCTCCGTCGCGACGTCGTTCATGAACGCGTGCCGAGCCCTCGGGGCCGTCGAAGTATTCGGGCCGAGCAACGACCCCGCAGGCCACTGGGATCACTTGCATTGTGCATGGTGATCCGCGGGCTGCCTCGCGTCACTCGTTCGTTGCCTCGAGGGCGCTTGCGCTCGGTCCGTCGAGGGGCAGCCACAGCTCGAAGCTAGCTCCGCCGAGTTCGTCGCTGCGGCCTACGTGAAGTTCGCCCTCGTGCTCGTGGGCAATTTCCGTGCAGATTGCAAGGCCGAGGCCGGTGCCCTTACCCGCGGGCTTCGTCGTGAAGAAGCTCTCGAAGATCTGCTCTGCGATGGCGGGAGGGACACCGCGTCCCGAGTCTTCGACCGAAATGCGAACCCCGGGGCGACCGCGGGTTTCTGCCACGGCACGCACCAGAATACGTCCGTCAAACGAGGGCCCGTGCGCCTCGTGGCACGTGTCGAGCTCGTCGCCGGCGTTCGAGAGAAAGTTCACGATGATCTGACCGACGTGCGAGCGATGGCACCGAATGCCGTCGGGCATCTCGATGGACACCTCAACCCGATGCAATTTGAGACGCTTGGCGAGGATCACGAGCGCCTCGTGCACGACCTCATCGAGGGTCACGCCATCCATCAGTTCGTGGTCCATGCGCGCGTAGTTGCGGAGGGCGGAGCTGATGTCGCGAAGGCGTGCGGCACCGGTCCCCACGAAGCCTGCGAGTTCGAGCATGCTGACGGCGTCGCCCTTGACCGTCGCGAGGGCTTTCGCGTCATCGCCCCGTTCGAGGCGTCGCACGACGGTTTCGAAAAACTCCACGAGCGACTCTTGGGCCTGGCCGATGTAGCTGATGGGGTTGTTGATTTCGTGAGCCACGCCCGCGACGAGTTGGCCGAGAGACGCCAGCTTTTCGCCCTGAAGCAGGTGTCCGCGAAGCACCTTCACATCGCGATCGATGCGGGCCATTTCGCTTCGCAATCGTCCAAGCTCTCTCGTCTCCCGGTCACGGAGAATGCGAAGATTTTCGACCGTGCCTTCGAGGCGTCGACGCTCGTAGAGCTCCTCCGCGAGGCGCCGTGCCGTGAGAACGAGGCGAAGATGATGAGCGACGCGCGCCAGGAGCTCGGACCTCGAGAACGGCTTCGTGACGTAATCCGAAGCGCCGCGTTCGAAGCCCTCGACGATGTCTTGTTCGCGGTTCTTCGCCGTGAGCAGCACGATCGGAAGCGTCGACTCGGGCTGGGTCTTACGGACCTCCGTCAGGACTTCGTAGCCGCTCAATTGCGGCATCATCACGTCGAGGAGAATCAAATCCGGAGCGAGGCCGTTCCTCAACGCTTCGAGCGCTTGCGTGCCGTCGGCGGCCTCCGCGACGTCGTAGCCGCGCGCGCTGAGCTGCTGCTTCAAGACCTCGCGGTTGATGGGCTCGTCATCGACGACCAGGATGCGTCCGCCTGGTGCAATGTCGGAGAGGGCCTCGATGATTCCGCTTGCCGGTCCGGAGAGCGGCGAGCCTGGGAGACTCGCGAACGAGATCGGCGACGACATCACCTCGCTCGTGGGGCCGGTGTGTGCCTCGTGTTCGCCGTGGCGTTGGGGGCACGGCGGAGCTGCGGGCGTTCGGAACGGAAGAACGACTCGAACGCGGGTGCCTCCATGAGCGCCCGGCTCGACGTCGATGGATCCGCCGTGGATGGCAACGATCTTCTTCGCGGAAGCGAGTCCGAGTCCGGCGCCGCCATGGACGCGCGTGTCTGAGCGCTCGCCCTGCACGAACGGCTCAAAAAGGTGCGCCCGCACGGAGGGAGGAATCCCAGGGCCCGTGTCGACGATCGACAGCTCGGCTCCGTCGTCAATACGTCGCATGGTTAGCGTAATGACGCCGAAGTCCGTAAACTTGACCGCGTTTCCTGCGAGCGCGTCGACGAGTCGCTCGATGCGGTTTCGATCGGCGTCGATCGGCGGAATCGAATCGAGGTTCCATTGCAAGGAGACCGCGCCCGTCACGAGCTTTCGGCCGAGTTCGTGTGCGCGCTCTTCGACCAGGGCAGCGAAGTCGACCGCGCTCTTGGTGAACCGCTGCTCGTCCGCTCCGCGTTTGGCGAAGTCGAGCAGTGCATCGACGAGTCCGCGAAGGCGCTCTCCACTCGCGAGCATGCTTCGCACGCGCGGTTCAAGCGACTCCGGAAGCAACGGGTCCTCGACCATCGCCTCCGCGAGGCCAACGATGCCGTGGACCGGCGTGCGAAGCTCGTGGGAGGTGTTCGACACGAAGTCGTCGCGGAGCTTGGACGAGGCTTCGAGCTCGGCGTTCTTGACGATGAGTTCCGCCGACAGAACTTCCGCGTGGCGCCGCGCACGAGCGTTTTGCTTGGCGATGACGAAGGCTTGGGAAAACACGAGGAAAAGTTGAGCGTAGCCCGCGACGCCTGGCGCCGTGACCATCTGGCGCTGATCGAGAACTTCGAGCACGAACGCGAGGCCGAGGATCACGAAACCCGAGGCGACGATCATCGTGTCCACGTCATGCGACGTGCGGAGCTTGCGGCCCACGTAGAACAGTTCGACCGCGAAGAGTCCGAGCGCGAGGATCTGAACGAGGGGCAGGTACACGCGCCACAGCGTGGGGATCGACGACGGAAGCATCGCGAGGACGAGCACCGCCTGTCCGACTTGGAAGAAGCGACGAAGGCGGAGAGGCACTTGCGGAGCGACGATCGCATCGAGGAGCAGCTCGAACACGATCGACAGAATCGGAATCGTGATGAGCTCGACGGGGCCGAGCACGTGGAAGCTGTCGACGTTCGGTGCGAGGGCCCCCATCACCTGACGCTGCGTGAAAATGCGCGAGGCGAGCAGCATCGAGAACACGGCCATGAAGAGCGGCGCGCGCTCGCGGCGACGCATCGAGAAGAGCCCGAAGTGGTAGAGCGCCACCATTGCGAGGCTGCCGATGAAGAAGAACGACGTGCCGAGCTCCGACGCGAATGCCGCCTGAGCGATAGGCAGCGAGGAAACCTCGGGGCTCGACCACGGGCCGATCGATTGCACGTGTTGATTGGCGATGTTCCAGTGCACGTCGTAGAGCGCGACCCCGTCGCAACGCGCGGGAGCAGGTAGCGGAACGACAACTCGCCGCCGCTCGGGGGCGCCCTCGTGCGCGGCCGATCCGAGGACTCCGAAGGCGCGCTCCACCATCGTCCCCGTCGAGCGTTCGCGAACGACGAGGCGCATCGACGAGTCGACGACGCCGATACGAAGCGCCGCGGGACTCGTAGCGGCGGCACACGGAATGCTGAGCGTAAAGCGCGTGGTTCCTGCCGCGTAGGGATAGGCGGGCGCCAAGCTTGTCGGTGAAATAGTCGCGCTGTTGTCGGTGAACGCGATGGTGCCCGGTGCCGGCCCTGGCGCGTCGGACCCTGGCTCGAGAAGCTCAGGCCACCAAGGAAGCGGGTCCGCGATGAAGAGCGGTGCCGACGTTGGGGAGAGGCCAACGGCGTCGACGACGTCGCCATGAACCTTCGCGTTTCCGGTGGCTCGCGGGGCGCACCCGACGAGCGCGAGGGCCGCGAAAAGTGTCAAAATGCGCGCGGCGATGCGCGGGCAGGTTGCCATGGCGTTACTTTCTCTCGAAGGTCAAGGTGCCGTCGAACGTCGATGGAATCCCATCGATGTCGAACGAGGCGAGGAGGCCAAGGTAATACCAAGCGGCGCCGTCGGCCGCGTTCACTTCGGTCACGTGTTCGAATGCCCGCGTTGCGGCAGCGAAGTCGGCGCGCGCGAAGGCGAGGATGCCTTCTTCGAAAAGGGAGCGGGTCACGAGCTTGAGTTCGCGCTGCTCGTCGCCGTCGGCGGAGATGAGATCGAACACGCCAACCGAGTGAAGTTTGCCTTTCACTTTGACCGCGCCGAGATGCCGCACCTCGTATCCGTCGATGGCGCCCGAAACCACGTTCTCGGTGATGATGACCCGCACGCCGAAGATCTTCGTCAACGATTCGAGACGTGACGCGAGGTTGACCGCATCGCTGATGACGGTCGCTTCGAATCGCTCGTCCTCACCGATGGTGCCGAGGCGCATCGGCCCCACGTGAAGGCCCATGCCGAGACAGATGGTGCGCCCGAGCGGAGCGAGCCCCGCGGCGTTGAACGCATCGAGCTCGCGTTGGATGCGAATCGTGGCGCGCACGGCGCTGTCGATCGACGCAGGGAAAAGCGCCATGAACGCATCGCCGATGTACTTGTCGATGAAGCCACCTTCCGCGCGCACCGCAGGGCCGATGCGCGAGAGAAGGGAGTTGAGGAACGCGAACGTTTCCGCGCTGCCAATGGTTTCCGCGATGGACGTGAAGTCGCGCACGTCACCGAACAACACGGGCAGCGTGCGCTCGACCTGGTCGCCGAGTTGCACGTCGATGATCGCCTCGCGCCCAAGGAGTTCGAGGAAGTGGCGCGGCACGAAGCGCCCGAGAGCCTCGTTGGTCTTCGCGATGCCAAGGTGCATGCGCACGCGCATCGTGAGCTCCTTCTTGGCGAAGGGCTTGGTGAGGAAGTCGTTCGCACCGGCCTCGAAGCCTTGGACGTACTCGCGGGCGTCGTGCTTTCCGGTGAGCATCAACACCGGCACCGCAGCGGCGGTGTAGCGCGTGCGAATGTTGCGGCAGACGTCGTAGCCGTTCAGCTTCGGCATCACGACGTCGAGAAGAACCACGTCGAAGGGGCCCTCGTTGACGAACGTTTCCCAGGCCGCGGCGCCGTCGCCCGCCTTCGTGACCGTCAGGCCGATGCTCTCGAGCTGCTGCCCGAGAAGCGACAAGTTGATGGCCTCATCGTCCGCGACGAGGGCGCGGTAAGCGCGTCCCACGCCGAGCGGTTGACCCACGCGAATGCTCGACGGCATGCGCGGAGAAGGGGGCACGGGCGACGGTTCACCGAGCACGGACGCGGCCGCGATGAAGCCGCCACTTGGGGGCGCGGTGGGACGAGACTGTGGAAGCGAGGTTGCAAGCGGCTCGATGAGTTCGCCCGGTACCGAGAGATTGGGCAGCCCGGGCGGGTTGAGGCGAAAACGAACCGCGGCTCCGGGTCTCGGAGTGCCAACGAACACCTGAGTGGTTCCTCCGCTCTCGGGTGGCGCGTCGTCGTCGTACATCACGGGTCGCACCAGCCTTGGCTCGCTGCTGACCTCGCTCGGTGTCGAGTCCGCGCTGCCGCTCGTGAGCTGGGCCGACGGCGTCTCGCTCGTCCACGGGAGCGAGAAGCCAAACGTGCTGCCATCGCCGACGATCGAGGACGCGTTGAACGTGCCGCCATGAAGCTCGACGAGTTGCTTGCACACGCGGATACCGAGCCCGCTCGTGCGCACGTCGATGTCGGGCTCTGCGGAGAGTTCGACCGACGGGTCGAGGAGCGATCGCAGCGCACGCGCCGAAAGACCGGGCCCCGCATCGGTGACGCCGAACGCGATGAGCGCGCCCTCGACGTTCGCGCGCACAATGACCTTGCCCGCAGCGGTGTAGCGAACGGCGTTGCTGAGCAAGTTCACGAGCACTTGCTGAACGCGCAGTTCGTCCGCAAAGAGCGCGGGAAGATCGGGCGCGATTTCATTGAGGACGACGAGCTTTTTCTCGCCGATCACCGGCCCGAGCATCGCGACAACGACGTCGACCAGCGAGTGAAGATCGATGGGCCGCTTCTCGAGGACGATCGTTCCGGTGCGAAGCGCGGCGAAGTCGATGAGGTTCGTGAGCATCGCGCTGAGGCGCTTGCCCGTCGTGGCCACGAGCTGCAGGTCGTGGGTGAAACGCCGATCGTATTTCGCCCTCGATTTTTCCGCGAGGCCCTCGACGATGCCCACCATCGCCGAGACCGGAAGGTGCAGCTCGTCGGACGTGTGGCGGTAGAAGTCGTCCTGCTGTTTGAGCGCGACTGAGAGCTGGCTCACACGCTCCGCAAGTTCGGCGGCCTGACGCTCGAGGTACATGCGCGCCTCTGTGGCATCGCGGGCGAGGGCATTCGATTTCGCCGCATCCGCTTCCGCTTGCTCTCGCCGGGTTCGCTCGTTGCTTGCCGTGGAGCGGTCTGCCACGGCGTTGCCGCGGAACCTCCAGGCCGTCGCAGATGCGGCGGCGAGCCCCAGCCAGCTGAGCGCGGTGAACATCATGCCCGTGACCGACCCTCAATCAATGTCCCGAAATAAAAGCCATCAAAGAACATCGAAAACGACCTCCCCCTCGAAGCCGGCGTGCGGACCGTCGGCCGCGTACGCGACGCAGAGATCGCAGTAGAAATCTGCTGCGGCATCGTAGGAGTTGCGTTCGAGGATCGAGCGAAAAAGATCGCGAGCACGCTCGAACTCACCGAGCGAATACGCGGCGAGCGCCTGAGCAAACGCATCGGCCATCTGAACTTTTGCGTACCGGTGCGCGAGCTCATCGGCGTCGAGAACTTCGTGAAAGATGGTGGCCTCGGGTCGAACCTTCGTTTGCACGCGTCCGATTTTTCGCAGGGCCAAGTCGTGGGTTTCAGGCAGAGCGACGAGGACTTCATCGCTCAGGAGTACGTTCGCGCCGAACACACGCGTGAGTCCGAGCAGCCGCGACGCGATGCGCTCCGTTTCGCCGAAGATTGACGTTTCGATTTGTCCGTCGTTGCCCACGGCCGCGACGATCGCTTCGCCGTGGTGAATGCCTGCGTAGATGTGATTGGCCGCTCCGTATTCACGCACGATGCGCACCGTCGCGCGCACCGCGGCGAGCGGGTCTGCGGGAAAGAGCACGGTCATCGCGTGGCTTGATCGACCGTGAAGAACGCCGCCCGCGGAGCGAATGCGCTGGCTCGACGAGGCGAAAAATTCGTTGAGCTTTGCAACCGCGAGCGGGGTCGCTTCTTCATCGGCGAAGCCCGTGAGGCTCGCGAAGTCGAAGACCACAATCGTCGCCGTCCGATGCACCGTGTCGCCCAGGCGAAGGTCCTGTGGCGTTCGACCGAAGAGCTCGAGCACTTGGCGCGGAACGAACTTGCCATACGCGGCGCTCGCTCGAACGACGTGGAGGTGAGCCTCGACGCGCGCACGCAGCTCGCGCTTCGAGAATGGCTTGTGCAAGTAGTCGCTCGCGCCAACGCTGAAACCTTTGAGCAAGTCCTGCACTTGCGTTCGCGCAGTCAGCAAAATCACAGGCAGCGCGGCGGCGTCAAAGCGCGTGCGAAGCTCGCTGCACAAGTCGTACCCGCTCGTGCCCGGCATCATCACGTCGATGATGGCGAGATCGAAGCGTGCGCCCGCCGCGATCTTTTCGAGCGCGCCCTCCGCATCGCGAGCGGCCACAACCTCGTAGCCCTCGGGCTCGAGCTGGCCGACGAGCACGGCAAGATTGGTCTCGTCGTCGTCGACCACGAGGATGCGTGCTTGGCGGAACGCCGCAGCCTCCATGGTGCTGCTCGGGGCCGGCGTTTCGTCCGACAATGCGGGCACGTCGATGAGACGCCTGAGCGCGACCGCCTCGCCGTCGTTGACCGTGCCCTCGGAGACCGGGATGGAGAACGAGAAGCTGCTGCCGCGACCGAATTCAGACGTGGCGGTGAGGCTGCCGCCATGCAACTCGACGAGGTCTCGGGCGATGGTGAGGCCGAGGCCCGTGCCGCCGTAACGACGCGCGATGCCTCCTTCGCCCTGATGAAACGACTCGAAGATCGCGCTGAGCTTGTCGTGCTCGATGCCGATTCCCGTGTCTTCGATGGTGACGACGACGAACGCTCCGTCGTTCCGCGTGCGGATAACGATCTCGCCTTCATGCGTGTACTTTGCAGCATTGCCGAGAAGGTTCAGCAGCACCTGCTGAAGGCGATTCGGATCGGCTTCGACCGGAGGAAGGTCATCCGTTGGTTCCGCTCGCATGGTGACGCGCGGGTCTTTGATGAGTGGCCGCGTGAGCTGCATCGCGAGGCCGATGTGCAGTTGAACGTCAGTGGGTTCCCGTCGAAGCGCGAGATCGTGGTGCCTCAACTTCGCGAAGTCGAGGACGTCGTCCACGAGCACCGCGAGCCGGCGTCCGGCGCCAACGACGAGCTGAAGCTGTTGGGCCGCGCGTGGATTCAGCGAGCCTGCGCTGCCGTCGAGCATGGCCTCCGTGAGGCCGATGATCCCGTTGAGCGGCGTGCGAAGTTCGTGCGAGGTGTTCGCGAGAAATTCGTCCTTGAGCGAGTCGACGCGCGCGAGATCGGCGTTCTTGCGTTCGAGTTCGAGGGACTGATTCGTGAGGGCGTCGAGTAGGTCTTCGGCACGGCCACGCGCGTCTTCGTTTCGTCGCGCGAGGACGAACGTTTGCGAGAGGATGACGGCCGCAAGTCCCCAACTCGCGAGAAGCGGAAGGTCGACGATGTGCAGGTTTGCGAGGATGTCGCTGAGCCCGCAGAGCACCATCAGCACGAAGCCGCCGAGGACGATCGCCGACTCGCGTGAGCGTTGACGTCGCCACGCTCGCGCAAGGCCGATGACGACGAGGGCTGCGCCCGGGAAGATCAGCAACTGCGCCGCGTTGAGCACCGCGCCGGTGACCAAGACCGAAGGGAGAAACGCGGCGGAGAGCGTGACGGTGACTTGCCCGGCGATGAGCATGTTGCGTGGACCACGAGGGAGCCCGCCCACGAGCGAGTCCACGAGAAGCACGCAGAACACGGGGGCGAGCGCGACAGCCCCGTACTCGACGCGCATCAGCACGTCGTAAGCGTCGACGTTCGGTGCGATGTCCTGAATCGCGTAACGCAGCGCCACCGTTCGAAGGGCAACGACCGAGCAGAAGAAGCCGAACCACAGCGGTTCACGCTCCGTGCTTCGGAGCGCATAAATCATGAAGTGGTGGATGGCCGTGATGAGCAGCAGGCCAATCAAAATGAAGTCGCCCCCCGATTCGCTGACACGCAGCGCGGTGATGGCGTTCGTCGTGCCGACGACAGGTGGCGCCCACATGCCGAAGCGAGCGTGCGCGTAGTTGCTGAGAACGACGCGGATCGAGAGCGTTCCTCCCCCACGAGGAACCGGAAGGCTCACGAAGACCGGCCGCCACTGGAACACCGCCTCGAGCGCGCTCGCCGCAGGTTTTCCAACGTGGCGCACGACCTCGACGCCGTGCGTGTCGCCTTGGTCGATGCGCACATGCCACTCGGCTGAGGTATACACATACGGCAAATAGACGCTGAGATCTCCCTCGGGCGGCGGGGCATCCGGAAGCGTGACGCGAAAGCGAGCGACGCCGAATCCTTGCGCGGCGAGGGGCTTGCCTGCCGACGTTTCGGAAGGCCCGTCACTGAACGGAACGCTCAAATGCCCGAGCGGTCCTCCGTGTTCGAACGCGTCGACGTCGAGCGTTCCTTCGATGAACTCCCAGCGGCCTCGAAGGTTGACGGGCCCGCCGCGTTCGATGTCCCACGCGTGCAGATCCAGGCATCCTTCGGTCATGGGTCCAACGTCTTTTCCGTGAACGCTGCAGCCGGCGAGGGCTGCGACGACGAGCGAAAACACGACGAGCCGAACGACGCTGCGAAGCGCGGGGAGCGTGAGAAAGAACGGGCTCCTCACGATGCGGACCTCGAGGGAACGGGGACGAAACGCGGCGCGCGGTGCTGTGCGCGGGAGGCTGCAACCACGAGCAACAACGCTGCAACGATGAACGCCGCGACAACGAGAGCGCGTGTGGCCGGATCTCGGGACACCTTGCTGCGGGGGGCGAGATCGTCTGCCATCGGGGAAAATCCTACGCGAGCGCGCGTGACCAGGGCAACGAACGACGCTCGGAAGCGACGTGGCCGATCGTGGCCGGCCGTGGCCGCGCGCCGTGGGGGTCAAAAGCAGGGAATTTGCGGCAAAACAGGTTGGCACGGGAATCGCTCAGCGAGGCGTATGATTGCCACCGCCCACTCCATGGCCCTTGCAGGGCTCGACGCTCGCCTCGTGCGTGTCGAAGTCGATGCCTCCCACTCGATTCCGAGCTTCGAGCTCGTTGGGCTTGCGGAGGCCGCCGTGCGTGAGAGCCGTGTGCGCGTGCGGTCGGCGCTCGCGGGGCTCGGCGTTGACCTTTCGGAGAGCCGTATCGTCGTCAACCTTGCGCCTGCGGACCTGAGAAAAGCTGGCGCAGGATTCGATCTCGCGATTGCGGCTGCGGTGCTCGCGGCCCTCGGGCATCTCGATGCACGTTTGCTCTCCGGGTCACTTTTGCTCGGCGAGCTCTCGCTCGACGGCGAGGTGCAGCCGCTTCGAGGCATCCTTCCGGCGCTCGCGTCGCTCGAGTCCGGCGCATTTCTTCGCGCGGTGGTTCCACAATCGAACGGCGCCGAAGCAGTGCTCGCGCAAACGTGTCCGGTCGCGGCGATTGGACACTTGCGTGAGCTCGCCGATGCGCTTCGAGGAACCGTCGCTCCGCCCGAATCGGTTGAGCCATCGCGGATCGAGACCGATCTGTTCGACGATTTCAGCGACGTTCGCGGCCAGCCGACTGCGCGTCGCGCGATGGAAATTGCCGCGGCGGGTGGTCACAACGTTCTGTTCGTCGGGCCTCCTGGTGCGGGCAAGACGATGCTCGCGCGAAGGCTTCCGGGAATCTTGCCGCCGCTCGAGCGATCGGAGGCGCTGCAAGTGACTGCGATTCACTCGGTGGCAGGTCTGCTCAAGCCTCACGACGGCCTGGTGCGCGTTCGTCCGTTTCGCGCGCCGCATCACACGGCAAGCGACGTTGCCATCGTTGGCGGAGCGGACCCGCCGCGCCCGGGCGAGCTCACGCTTGCGCATCACGGGGTCCTCTTTCTCGACGAGCTTCCGGAGTTTCGGCGATCGGCACTCGAGGCGCTTCGGCAGCCGATGGAAGACGGATTCGTGTCGGTGAGCCGCGCGAGTGGAAAGGCCATATTTCCAGCGCATCCGATGGTCATCGCCGCGATGAACCCGTGCCCGTGTGGGCACCTGGGGGACGGTACGGACCGATGCCGATGCAACCCGGATCGGGTGCGAGCGTACCGCGCACGCGTGAGCGGACCCATCATCGATCGTCTCGACTTGCACGTCGCATTGCCTCCCGTTCGCATCCATGAGCTTCGTCAAAAGGCCGAAGGCGAGGGGTCTCGGGCGATTCGTGAACGAGTCATCGCGGCACGCGAGCGGCAGTACCGGCGCCGCGAAGAAGGCCACGTGCAGCATGCATGCAATGCTCATCTGACTCCGCGCGAGCTCCATGTCGTCGTCCGGCTCTCGGAGCGCGTGGCCAGCGAAGTGGAACGGTTCGCGACGCTCTCGGGACTCAGTGCCCGAGGCTATGGAAAAGTTCTTCGCGTTGCTCGGACCATTGCGGACCTCGCGGGATCCGACGACGTCGCGATGCCGCACCTTCTCGAAGCGATGGCCTTGCGCGTCTTCGACCGCCGCAGTGGCTCCGCTTCCGCCGCGATGTCCGCACCGTAAGGGCGCGTCCGGGCGTTCCAACTGACCGCGCAGCACCGTTGCCGCGCGAGTGCACAACCTTTGGCCATGACCGGCCGAGCGCGCGCGGCGACGAGCCCCGCTGTGCGCGAACGAATGGGCTCACTTCACAACCAACAAGGACACATCATGCTCGACACGCACTCCGACAAACTCCGCCAGATCAAGACCGTCTGCCAATCCATCGAGAAGCAATTTGGTCGTGGTTCCATCATGCCGCTTGGCGACGAAAGCATTGCCGAACCCGTCGCGACGCTGTCGAGCGGCTCTCTCGCGGTCGACCTTGCATCGGGCATTGGCGGCTATCCGCGCGGTCGCATCGTCGAGGTCTTCGGACCCGAGTCGAGCGGCAAGACGACGCTCGCGCTTCATGCGATCGCCGAGGCGCAACGTTCCGGCGGCATCTGCGCCTTCATTGACGCGGAGCACGCGCTCGACGTGGCGTACGCCAAGCAAGTCGGCGTCGAGACCGACAAGCTTCTCGTGTCGCAACCGGACACCGGCGAGCAGGCGCTCGATATCACCGAGGCGCTCGTGCGCTCGGGAACGGTCGATCTTGTGGTCATCGACTCCGTGGCCGCTCTCGTTCCGCGCGCGGAAATCGAGGGCGAAATGGGCGACGCGCACATGGGTTTGCAAGCGCGGCTCATGAGCCAAGCGTTGCGCAAACTCACCGCGGTCGCTCACCGCACGGGGACGATGATCCTCTTCATCAACCAGCTTCGACAGAAGATCGGCGTGACGTTTGGTTCGCCGGAAACGACCACGGGCGGCAACGCGCTCAAGTTCTACGCGTCGATGCGTCTCGACGTGCGCCGCATCGGGCAAGTGAAAGTCGGCGATGAGCTCGTGGGCGGACGAACGCGCGTGAAGATTGTGAAGAACAAGTGTGCCCCGCCGTTCACCGAGGCCGAGTTCGAAATTCGTTACGGCGGTGGCGTGGACAAGCCGAGCGAACTCCTCGACTTGGGCTTGACGCGCGGGCTCGTGGAGCGAAGCGGAAACCACCTCTCCTTCGGCGGCACGACGCTCGGTAACGGGCGCGAACGCTCACGTGAAACTCTCCTCGTGAATCCGGACATCACCCGCGTCTTGCGCGATGCGGTGCTTGCGGCAGGACCGGTGCGGCCGGGCAAGCGCGGCGATGCCGATGCGTGATCGCGTGGCCGTGCGGCGTTAGTGTTGCGGAGCCCGAGGTCGTTTCGGAGCCTTGGGCGGAGGGTCGTTTTCAAGGCCGAGAAGCCAGCGCAGTGGATGCGTGTAGAGTTCACGCATTCGCTGCGCGGGCACCTCGTGCCCCAGGTCCGCGGGGACGATGAGCTTCGCGCTCACGCGTTCGCGTTCGAGAAACGAAAACGTGCGCCGCGTTTCTTGGACGACCTCGTCGTTCGCACCCGTGAGCAACACGACGCGACGAATGGCCTTCTTTTGCTCATGAAGGCGCGCCACTCCGTCTCCGAGCCAATAGCCGTCGTTCGCCGCGAGGATGAGCCATCGACTCCATGTGGCGGCATCGTGGACCCCCAGTTGCATCGCGATGAACGCGCCCTCGCTGAAGCCGATCAAGACGTGCCGGCCGGGCTCCATCGCGCCCTTGTGTTTGCGGCGCAACGCTCCGAGTGCCGCCTCGACGTTCTCGCGTCCGAGTTCGGCGTTGTTCGCCCAACCGCGGGTGCCGCCGCCTCGGTCTTCGTCGCCCTGAGGGCAGAGAAGCCAGCCGTAGTTGCGGGCGAGAGGTGCCCATTTCGCGCATTCGTCGGCCACGTGAGCGCCGCGGCCGTGAAGCCAAAGAAGCACGCGCTTGCTCGATCCCTTCGCGGGAAAATAGAACGACTTGGCATGGCCCGGCACGACGAGTTCGCGCGGCAGCGCATCGTTCACCGATGGCCGACGCGCAGGTCGAGCGAGGGCTTCGGGCGCGAGGCAGGCGAACGCGACGACCGACGCGGCGATGAGTCTCCGCGTCACGCTTCTCCACGGCACCATCACAATGGGCTTACCCGCGGATGAGCGACTGGGCGAGTTCGCACCCGAGTCGAACGGCTTCTTCGTCCGTTGCGGGCCAATTCGCGTCGAGTTCCGCGCGACGCGGCTTCGAGCCGTCTTCCTCGGAGGCCCATCCAATGAGCTTCAGGCGGTCGCCGTCGGAGCCCCGCTCCCGGTACGCGTGAGCCCCAAGCGGCGTTCGGCAGTCGCCCCCAAACGTGGCCTGAACGGCGCGTTCGCAGAGGACGGCACGACGCGTGAGCAGGTCGTCGAGGCGCGCGAGCATTTGAGCTGCGGGCGAGCCTTCGCGCGCTTCGATGGCGAGACAACCCTGGCCAATCGCAGGAACGAATCGATGGGGCGCGAGGCGTTCGGTCACCCGATGGCTGAGGCCCAGACGGCGCAGGCCGGCTTCTGCGAGGAGGATGGCATCGAGGTCGCCGTTGTCGACGCGGCCGAGGCGCGTGTCCACGTTTCCACGAAGCGGCTCGATGCGGAGGTCGGGGCGCAACGCTCGAACTTGGTGCGCGCGTCGCAGGCTCGAGGTGCCCATGGTGGCGCCGCGAGGCAGCAAGCTGAGCGACGTGAACTTCTTCGACACGAGCGCATCGGTTGGCGCTTCACGTGGAGGAAAGCAGGCGATCACGAGGCCCGGAGGCAACCCCGCGGGAAGATCTTTGAGGCTGTGCACGGCGAAGTCCGCACGACCTTCGAGCAGCGCTTCCTCGATCTCCTTTACGAAGAGACCCTTGCCGCCAACCTCGTAAAGAGGCCGGTCTTGGATGCGGTCGCCCTCGGTGACGACTTGCAGTTCGTCGACGTGCAGGTCCGGTACAACGGCCTCGAGGGCGCGAACGAACGCACGACTCTGGGCGAGGGCGAGGGCCGAACGTCGCGTCGCGAAAGTAAAGGAACCCATGCGCGGCGGCCATAGCGCGACTTTCGCCGTTGAATCCACTCGCGCGTGCGTGCCGCAAGGGTCTCGAAGAAATCGTGGGTGAGTTCGGCGGTCGGTTCCGCTCCCGCGACGAGGGAAAAAGCGTGGAGTCCGCCTGTCTCCGCAAACGACGTCAATGGCGCGCGGGCGTCAGTCGTGAACCCATTGCGCGAGCTTTTGTTCGAGCTCGTTCAGGCGCAGGGGCTTCGACACGTAGTCGTCCATGCCGGACTCAATGCAGCGCTCCCGATCGCCGGGCATCGCTTGGGCGGTCATGGCGATCACGGGCACGTGGCGACCGTTTTGCTCTTCGGTGCGCAGTCGTCGCGTGGCTTCGTAGCCGTTCATCAGCGGCATCTGGCAGTCCATGAAGACTACATCGAACCTGGTCTTACGAATGGCGTCGAGGGCGTCGCGACCGTTGCCGACGGCTTCCGCGTCGAAGCCGAGACGCTCAAGCGTACGCACGGCCACGCGTTGATTGATGGTGTTGTCTTCCACCACGAGGGCGCGGCGTTTGGCCTTGCTGACGCTCGGCGTTTTCGCCGCGACGAGCTGACCCATGGTGGGGCGAACTCCCTCGGCCGCCGCCTCGAGGCGCGCGAGGTGCTCCGGTCGAAACGGCGCGTGAACGACGACGGCGATTTTCGCGCGCTCGGTGCGGGTAGCGGACGCGGTGTGCCCCGAGGGGCCGAGCAGAAACGCAGGCGGACTTCCTGGGACGGTCGCGAGGATTTCGCAGGTTTCGATCGCCCCTTCGACGTCACCGGACCCGTCGATGAAGATGACCTCGAACGCGCCGACGGCCGACGACACTTTCTCTTTCGCCTCGGCCGCTGTGCTTGCAATCTGCACAGAAAGTCCGAGGCCCGCCAAGACGCCGAGATGAGCGTTGGCCACGCTTGGCACCCGCTCGACGAGCAGCACCCGAAGCGAACGAGGGGTCGCGGGCGGGGCATCGTCGTCGTCGTAGGAGCGAAGCGGAACGTCGAAAACGAACGTCGATCCCGAGCCGGGTGTCGTCGTAAACGAGATGTCTCCGTCCATGAGTCTGGCCAAGCGCTTCGCGATCGCCAGGCCGAGGCCCGTGCCGCCGTGGCGCCGCGTTTCCGACGCATCGCCTTGAACGAACGACTCGAACATGCGTCGCTGCATCGCGGGCTCGATGCCGACGCCGGTGTCCTCGACCTCGAAGCGAAGCCTGTCGCGACCGTTGTCGTGTGCGATGCGCACGCGCAAGATGACGTGCCCTTCGTCCGTGAACTTGATCGCGTTGCCTACGAGGTTCGCGAGCACCTGACGGATGCGGCGGTCATCGCCTCCCGCCACTTCGGGAACGCCTTGCTCGACCACGCAGCAGACGCGGAGGCCCTTCTGATGGGCGGCGGCGGCGAAGAGCTGAACCGTGTCGAAAGCCAGGGTTCCAGGCCCGGTGAAGCCATCGACGAGGGCCAAGCTCCCCGCTTCGAGTTTCGAGAAATCGAGGATCGCGTTCACAATCGTCAGGAGGCTTTCGCCGGACGTGAGGATCGTCTCGACCCAATCGCGGCGTTCCTCGTCGAGCTCCGTGTCGCGGAGCAATTGGGCCATTCCGAGAATGCCGTTCAGAGGCGTTCGCAGTTCGTGCGACATGACGCCGAGGAACTCGTTCTTGAGGCGATTGGCGCTCTCGGAGGCGTCCATCGCGTCCCAAAACGCGTCGTCGCCGGCGAGTCGCTCGTCGAGGGTCGCCATCAAACGGCCCCACCCTTCCGCCGTGGGAGGGGTGTCGGCGCGAAGGCCAATCGTTGCGAGGAGCTTTTCAACCGCGGAGGGCACGGAGCGCAGCTTACATGTGTCCACCCGCCGCGGGCGAATCGATGGCTCAACTTCTCCGGTTGACCATCGACCCTCGGTCGGCGCACGCTCGATTTCGTGCAAACCAGCGTGCCTCCGGTCTTCCTATGCGCCATGGCGATCGGCCTGCCAACGTGGCTCGGGTGCGATTCGCTCGGTCCGCCCAAGAAGCCGTCGCAAAGCATCGTGTTTTCCGCGGAAAGCGACCCGGGCACCGCGCTCGCGGGCGTGCAGGTTCTCCATCGCGGCAAGCCCGTTGCGAAGACGGGGGCCGACGGCATGGCCTCGCTCCAAATCACGGGCCAGGAGGGGGAAACCTTCGACTTCGACGTCCGATGCCCATCGGGTTTTCGATCGCCGGTCGCGGCGCTTTCGGTCGTTCTGAGGCGTACGGCGGAGCAGGCCGCGGCGGCGCGTTTTCCCATTCGGTGCACGCCGAAGGAGCGCACGCTCGTCGTGGCGGTTCGCGCGGAGGGCGGGGCGAATCTTCCCGTTCTCTACCTCGGCCGTGAGGTCGCGCGCACGGACGGTTCCGGGGCGGCGCACGTGGCGTTTCGCGTCGCATCGGCGGACGCGGTCGCACTGACCCTCGACACGACGCAGCAGCCGAAGTTGAGGCCGCAGCACCCCGCGATGACGTTTCACGGAGCCGATCGCGACCAATTGACCTCGTTCGAACAACGCTTCGATGTCGAGGTGACGAAGGCGAGAACGTTCGTCGCGCCTGCGCCACAGCCAACGGGCCCGGTGCGTCTCGATCGGCACCTGCGCTGACATGGCTCACCGATTCGATGCGCAATGCATGGACCGACTTGGTGGATCGACGATCCCCCATCCGCGAACCTCGGTCGGGTCAACGCCCCACGAAACTCCGCGCACACCTGGGTTTTCGTCGTGGCACAATCTTCGCTTCTCCTCGCCCATGATGCCGCGCCCGCTCCCTTCAACGCCGACGATTCTCCGCGACACGCGCGGCGCGGTGATGAGCGAGTACGTGGTTCTGGTTGGCACGGTGTCGCTCACGGTTGCGGTTGCTATCGCGGCCTTGGGCCCGCCGCTCGTGCGCGGATTCGAAGACACGCGCGACACTCTTCTTCTGCCATTTCCCTGATGCCGCCCCTCGCTCGAAAGGCCTCTCCCATGAACCGCAAGCTCTCTCTTCTTCGTGACACCCGCGGCGCAAACCTCGTCGAGTACATCATCCTCGTCGGCGTCATCGCGCTCATCGCCATTGCGGGCTTCAAGGCCTTCGGCAATCGCGTGAACGACAAGGTCAACGAGCAGGCCGGGTCCGTGAGCGGCATCAACGGCGCGGCCCAATAACGCTCGTCGCAGGTTGCCGATGATGATCGCACTGCCTTCGCTCCTGGCTCTTGGCGCGTCGGCGGCAGCGGCGGCAACCGACATGCGTACGGGGCACATCCCCAATGCGCTCACGCTTCCAATGATCGGCGCAGGGCCGCTCGTATGCGCCATCGAAGCCCATCGTCGCGGGGCCTCGCCTCTGCACGCGGCGGGCATTTCGGTGCTTGGTATCCTCGTGTGCGCGGCGGTGCCGTACCTGCTCTTCCGCCTGGGCGGCATGTTCGGAGGGGATGTGAAACTCCTCGCGGGTCTCGGCGCGCTGCTCGGTCCGATGGTGGGTCTCGAAGCGGAGCTCGACGCGTTCGTGGCTGCGGCGCTCTTCGCCCTCGGTCGCATGGCCTTTCGAGGTCAGCTCTTCGCAGTGCTGGGTCGAAGTGCGCGGCTTGCGATGCGCGTCGTGTCCAAAGAGACCGAGCCAGTCCCCGACGAGCTCATGACGGTCATGCGCTTTGGCCCCGCGGCCTTCGTAGGAACTCTCCTCGCGGTGCTTTCGGGTGCAAGTCCGTGAACGTCGGGCCTTCTTCGTGCACCGAACGTCCCGCCGAACGCGGCGCGGTTTACGTGGAATTTCTCATCGCATTTCTTCCGCTCTTCAGTTTCTTCCTGTGCCTCGTCCAGCTCGCGATGCTCCAAACCGCGAACCTCATCGTGAAGCATGCGGCGGTCGTGGCCACGCGGGCTGCGGTCGTGATCTTGCCGGACGACCCGCAGAAGTACGGCGGCGTTTCCATCGACCGTGCCGAGGGAATGCGCCGCGACAAGATCGTGCAAGCTGCAACCATTCCGCTTTCGACCCTCGACGATTTTCCGATTCCCGAGGTGCGCTTTCCGACGACGGAAGGCGGGAGCGATGACCGCGTGGCCTTCGGTCGCGATGACCTTGTCCGCGTGCAGGTCACCTCGATGTACCGTTGCCGCGTGCCTCTGGCGCGGACCATCGTTTGCGGGGCGTTTTTCGGCATCAAGCGCCTGCGAGGCGAGGCGAGCTTGCCAAATCAGGGGGCGAGTTATGGCTACGAGTGAGCCCCCGTCGGTTGCCCGCGACGAGCGCGGTGCCGTGCTCGTGATTGGCGTCTTCATGGCGGCGATTCTCGTCGGGGCCATTTGGTACCTCATCGGCATCGGCGACGCGCTCGTGTACCGCGAGTTCCTCCAAGACGGCGCGGACTCCACGGCGTTTTCGGCGGCCGTGTACCATGCACGCGGCATGAACGCGGTCGTCATGCTCAACGTCGTGATGGCGGCGATCTTCGCGGTTCTCGTCGCGCTTCACGTGGCGCACATCATCGCGCTCTTCATCCAAATCGCGAGCTGCGCGTTCGCGTGGACAGGCATCGGCGCGGTCATTTGCGTTGCGGCAACCGCGGCGGAAGAAGTCCTCGCCGCGACGATTCAGAGCGTCGAGCCCGTCGTGCAGGAGGCCATTCAAGGTTTGCATACTGCAAGCACCGCCGTGGCCACGCTCACGCCTCTCGTTGCGGAACAGCGCGCCATCGAGGCCGCACGAAGCTACGCGCCGATTGTCGAGGGCGGTGCCATGGTCAGCCGCTCGCTCATTCCCTCGGGCACAACGCTTGGCCTTCCGGTGCGCGACGACGAGCCCCAGGTGCTGCTCGACCACGCGGAGCTCGATGTCGCAGGCATCGCCACCGCGCCCCTGCGATGGTTCGGTTTGCCGTCGGGCCGCATCGCGAGCATGCTCGCTCACGGCATGGATTTTCTCTACCGAATGGACGGTGGTCCCGATCCGCAAGCCGCGTCGAAGCGTCTCATCGACGGTGCGCAAAACGGCAAGGACAGCTTCGGCGTTTGGGGTTTCGTCTGGGGCGAGCAGAAGAAGCACACGAGTGCGAAGAGCGGCCTTGCGGTGGCAACGCACGGTCGCCTCTCGCCCAAAGACCCGAGCGAGATGAGTCGCTACGGCGGCACGAAGAGCGAGTTCTATTACGACGTGCAGGGCAACTACCCCGCGTGGTCCACGTACGACGAAGACACCATGTGGAACATGCGTTGGCGCGCTCGACTGAGGCGCTTCGAGGACCCGACGGGCCTGCTCAGCGTGGGAGCGGCGGCGGGCATCCTCGCGGGCTGGACGAGCGATCCGAACGCGTTCGCGGGAACGAGAGCCATCGGGCGAGCGGCTCTTCTCGGGAGGCTCGAATGGCTTCACTGAGCGGGGGAAGTGTTTGCGACGGGCGTTGCGTGAAGCGCGGGTCTTTACGTGGAGCGGCTCTCATTGAGGCGCTCGTGGTCATTCCATTTTTCATCCTCACGCTCGCGGCACTCATCTTCGCGGGCTCGGTCTATTCGACGAAGCTCAAGGCGATGCGCGAGGCGAAGAGTCAGGCGTGGTCGTACGCGATGAGCAACTGCGGTGAAGCGGGCAACGGCAGCATCGGCGATGCACGCAATTGGAGCGGAGCCACGCAGAGCTACGACGGCAACCCGACGTCGGGCGTATCGATGAGCGGCGCGAACGCAGCGCAAGGCGCGCAGGGAACGAGCTCGCTCCGGCGCGACGTAAACGCGGCGGTGGCGACCGTGGAGTACAGCACGAGGTCGGACCTGCAGATCGGCTCCCACGAGGTGCGGCCAAAGGCCACGGAACGCGTCATGTGCAACGAGCCTCCCTACGACGCGAACCTCTCGAACGTCATGAGTCGGGCCTTCAGCACCCTGACGGGGTTCTGAATGAGGCTTTTTCGATCGTCATTTCGTGCGGTCATTCCCTGGGTTCGCCTCGCGGCGTTCGTGACGGCCGTTTCGGCGCTGATCCTTGTCGTCGGACTTCGCCGCGTGCGTGCCGACATCCTCGAAGCCGGTCTCGTTTTTGGCGATGCGCTCGATGGGCTTGGTGACGTACTTCCGAAACCATACATCGTACGTTTCAATGGGCAGCAGGCGTTCGTTGCATCGGTGACGCTCGATGAAGCGCCGGGGGTCGCGCTCGATCGCATGGAGGGTCTCTGTCGCGCGCACGACGGCGGCCTCCTCGACGCCATTGCAGTCGCCGCATCGAAGGCGGGTTTCGTGCCGCCAACCATGGCCGTCGCGGCTCCTGTTCCTGGACTTTTGCGCAAGGAGACCGCGCGAGGCGGCTTTGTCGGATGCCTCGGGCAAGACCATCGCTTGGGCTTTGCAGAGGTGTCCGAACGACTCGGGCGCGTGGCCAACGACGGGAATCTCGCGCACCTCGGGCACCTTCGCTTCGCGAGCGTGCGTCGCACCGCGAGTGGCCGCACGCACCTTGTCGTCGTTTGGACAGCGGGGTCGTTGATTCCGCGCGAGGCATTCCCGGCGAACGCCGATGCACCGGGGACCGACGTGGCCGGCGTGGGAAAGCCCGAAGGGTCGCGTCGCGTGCTGGCCGCATCCATTGATGGCGCGCCCTATGGCGTGCGCGTGTATGCTGCACACGAGTTGAAGCCGGACCCGTGTTTTGCTCAATTCGAAGCGAAGCTTGTGTCCGGTGGATTCGTGCGCGACGCACTCGAAAATACGACGGGGGCCCGGTCGTATCGCCGCGGTGCCGAAGAGCTCGTGGTTCACGCGGAGGCCTCTCGAGACGGTTCGGCCATTCTTTCCGTCGTCTCCATGGGCCAAGGTTCTGGTCACGCGCCTTGACCGGCGGGGGCGCTTCGACGTCCAATGGTCTGGAGAACTTCTGTGCAACCCAATCGCATCGCGCTCCTCGTGGCATCCGTGGTGGCCGCCGTCGGCGCCCTCCTTCTTGTCCTTTACCTGCGTCGCTTCGAAGAAGAGGCCTCGGGAGGCGCGCCCGTGAAGGTGCTCATGGCGGTGAAGACCCTTGAGCCCGGCGCGCTGCTCACGGAGGACTCGGTGGCGGTGCGGTTGATTCCCGTGGCGTACGTCGAGTCACGCGCGGTGCGCGAAAGCGATCGCCCGAAGGTCATCGGTCTTCGCATCGCGACGCCAGTGCAAGCGAATCAATCGCTCTTCTGGACCGACCTCGCCATCGCAACGGACGATCGCCGGGACCTGAGTTCCCTCGTTCAGCCCGGCATGCGCGCGGTGACGATTCGTGCCGCGAACGACGACAAGTCCTTCGCGCTCATTCGCCCCGGCGATCGCGTCGACGTCGTCGCCACCCTCGCGCCACTCGCTCCGAACGGTGAGAAGACCTCGGTGGTCCTCCTTCAAAACGTGCTCGTCCTCGCGGTGGGTCTTGAGACGGGAAACGACGTGCCCGCGGCGGGGTCGCGCACCTCCGGTGACTCGCGCCAGCAAGTGATGTCGCTGTCGTTGAACCTGCAAGAAGCGCAGCTTGTTTCCCTCGCGCTCGACCGCGGTCGGCTTACGGTTGCCCTGCGGAATCCCAGCGATTTGCGCGTCACCGAGGGGATGGCGGACCTCACGAGCAACGCGCTCGTTGAAAGCGTCTCGCGCAAAGCCATTCAGGGAATTCGGCAGAGTGTCTCCGCCGATGGCCCCATTCGACTTGAGGCTCGGCCATGATTCGCACGCACGTCTTCTTCGCCGCGGCGATCGCGCTCGGTGTCACCGCATCATCGTCTCGGGCCGCGGCCCAACGGCGTGGCGCTCCGGTCGCCCCGGTCGAAGCGATGGCCACCAAGACCACGCAGGAGCTCACGCTCGCGATCGGTGAAAACCGCACGATCAGCGCCGCGGACGTGAAGAACTACTCGGAGGGCACCCCGGGCATCGTCGATGTGAAACTCACGAGCGACCAGTCGCAGTTCGTGGTCGTCGGTCTGAAGCCTGGAAGCACGTCGCTGCTCTTGCTTCGTCGCACCGGCGGCGAAGTGCTTTGGAACATCAGCGTCTTCGCGAAGGCCCCGGAGCTCGTCGAGAGCGAGCTGCACCAATTGCTTGATGGATACACGGGTTTGCGCGTGCGCCGAATCGGGCCGCGGTTCTTCATCGAAGGCGGCGTGAACACCGAGGGCGACGTCGCGCGCATCAAGCAAATCGCAGCACTTTATCCCGGACAAGTGGAGAGTCTCGTTGCGCTTGGCTCCGGCGGCTCCGACCGAAAGACGAACATCCGTCTCGATTTCTTCTTCGTCCAGTACTCGAAGACCTCGGGGTACAACGTGGGCGTGAGCTACCCGACGCGCATCGGTGGCGAGGTCATTCAGTCGAACTTCGGTTACGACTTTATTGCCGAGGCGACGACCGCGAGCACCAACGTCGTCAACCAGCCGCTACCGGGTCTCGACCTCGCGAGTCGCTCAGGTTGGGCGAAGGTAGCGAAGCAAGCTGCGGTCATCACGACGAACGGGACCGAGGCGAGCTACGAGAACGGCGGCGAGCAAAATTACTCGGTCGCAAACGGTCTGACCGCAACCATTCAGCGTATTAAATTCGGGACAGCGCTCACGGTGCTTCCTCGCTTCGACCCGGTCACGAAGGACCTCGAGATCAAGGTCGACGCCGACATCAGCGACCTCGTGCCTCCGGTGCGAACGACGCCGCTGCCTGGGCGCCAGACCTCGCATCTTGTCACCATCGTACGCATGAAGCTCGGGCAGAGCCTCGTGCTCTCGGGCATTCACACGAAGAGCGATCGGCGCTCGACGCAGGGCTTGCCGTTCCTCAGCGAGCTGCCGATCATTGGCGGTCTCTTCGGCACCCACAGCAAGGATGACGAGGAAATTGACGGGGCGATCTTCATCGTTCCAAGCGTGGTCGAGGCGCCGTCGCGCACGGCGGTCGAGCTCGTGCGCAATGCATGGGACCAGTATGCGGCCTTCGACGGAAAGGTGAACGAGGTCGAAACCTTCGAGCGCACGCCGCGTGATTCGACCGAGACCGGGACTGTGCCCGACGGATCGAAGAAGCCGACTCCATGACCATTCGCTTCGTCGTTCAGGGGGCCGACGGAACGTTGCGGCGTGTAGAGCCGCTCGGTGCGGGACCGTTCGTCATCGGGAGGCATTCGTCCGCGCACTTGCAGATCGACGACGACCTCGTGTCGCGGCAGCACGTGCGCATCGAGGCATTTGAGTCAGGGTTTCGCCTCATCGACACCTCGAGCAACGGCACGCGCGTCGGTGAAGCCATCGTGCGACAGACGCACGCCGACCTGCCCTATGGCGCCTCGTTCGCCGTGGGCGCTTCGATGGTTCTCGTCGAGCGCAACGGAGCCTCGTCGTGGCCGCCTCCTCCGGGCGGAGACGTTTTTGGAACGCCCGCTGCACCTTCCGTGCGACGGCCGACGCGCGTCTCTGCGGCCGCGCCCGCTCCTTCCGTTCCGGCGCCGCGACCTTCCCCGTTGAATCTCGGAGGGCCGGGGGCCTCGGCGTTTCCTCCCGCATCGCGCGTGGCGCCTCCTGCGCTTCCGCGCGTTGACGGGGTCGCCTCGCCGTCCGTCGTGCCTCCAAACTCAGCAAATACTGAGGGCTCAGCATCGAGAGCGCCATCGCTCGCACCGGCCTCGCGGGTCATGGGCGAAGCGCCTCGCTTCGAGGGCGAAGGCGATTTGCGGCGCCAAATTCACGCGACGCTGATCGAGAACCTGGACCTCGCCGCCCTCGAAGGTGGGCAGCTCGACGACCCGTCCATGCGCCCGCGCGTCTTGGCTGCGCTGCGCCGCATCGTGAAGCAAGTGGACGAGCGTATCCCTGCGACGGTCGATCGCGATCGGCTGATCGGGGATCTCGCGGACGAAGCGTTGGGCCTCGGACCTCTCGAACGATTCTTGACGGACCCGACCATCAGCGAAATCATGGTGGTCGATCCTGAGTCGATCTACGTGGAAAAAAACGGGCATCTCGTGCGCACCGACGCGCGCTTCACCGACGACGATCGCGTGCGCGCCTGTATCGAACGCATCGTGACGCCGCTTGGTCGCCGCATCGACGAGTCATCCCCGCTCGTCGACGCCCGCCTGAAGGATGGTTCGCGCGTGAACGCCATCATCCGCCCGCTCGCGCTTCGCGGAAGCTGCATCACGATCCGCAAGTTCGCCGCGACGCCGCTCACGCTCGCGAAGCTCGTGGAGTTTGGAAGCCTTTCGGAGGAGATGGCGCGGTTCCTGGTGCGGTGCGTGAAGGCGAAGAAAAACATCGTCATCAGCGGCGGAACCGGAAGCGGCAAGACCACGTTGCTCAACGTCCTTTCCGCAGCAATTCCAGCGGACGAACGCATCGTCACCATCGAAGACGCCGCCGAGCTTCGCCTCGGTCAGCCGCACGTCGTGTCCCTCGAAACGCGCCCGCCGAACCTCGAAGGACGCGGCGAGTACACCATCCGCGATCTCGTTCGCAACGCGCTCCGCATGCGCCCCGATCGCATCGTCGTTGGCGAGTGCCGCGGTGGCGAAGCGCTCGACATGCTCCAGGCGATGAACACCGGCCACGACGGTTCGCTCACGACCACCCATGCGAACTCGCCCATCGAAGCGGTGTCGCGCCTCGAAACCCTCTGCCTCATGGCGGGCCTCGACTTGCCCGTGCGTGCGATTCGTGAGCAAATTTGCGGCGCTGTGGACATCATCGTTCAGCAGTCGCGCTTCTCCGACGGTTCGCGGCGGGTGACGAGCGTCGCCGAAGTCGGTGAGGTCGAGGACGACGGCATCGTCAAAGTCGTTCCGCTTTTTGAATTCACGCGCGGCAAAGACGTCGCGGGCGGCAAGGTCGCTGGGCGCTTTCACGCAACCGGTTACCTGCCGTCGTTTCTCGATCAGTTCCAAGTGCTCGGCTTCGTTGCGGAGAACGGTCGATGGACCTGAGCGGAGCGGCCGCTGCGCTTCGGTGGGCCTGGGTATCAGGCTTTGTCCTGGTGTTTGCAGCGGCGGGGCTCGTGTACGTGCTCGCGAGCGATGGAACGATTCCGCTTCGCGTCGCACTGAACCGCTACGTCGCGTACCTCGACGGAAGGCTTCGTGCGCTCTTTCTACGCACGCCGGCGATGCGCATCGTTCAAGCGCAAGCGGCGGCGGGGCTCGTGATTCTCGCGCTCGCTCTCGCCGGCGGAGGCTGGTTCGTCGCGTCGCTTTTGCTCATCGTTCCCGTCG
>CAIQDA010000386.1 GCA_903870415.1 uncultured delta proteobacterium | reverse complement strand
CGTCGTCGCGATCGCCGGGCCGGTCATTGGTCCAACGCTCGGCGGCTACATCGTCACGAACCTCGACTGGCGCTGGATCTTCTTCATCAACATCCCGATCGGCATCGCGTCCATCTCCCTCGCCGGGAACTTCTTGCCCGCCGACACCGAGGCGCCCGTGAAGGTGAAGTCCGATATCCCTGGGCTTCTCCTGCTCTTCATCGGCCTCGGGTCACTGCAGTGGATCCTTGAAGAGGGGCAGTCCGAAGACTGGTTCGAGTCGAAGCTCGTGCTTTCGGCGACGGTGGCGGCTGTGGCGGGTCTCGTGCTGTTCGTGTGGCGCGAACTGTCCATCGAGCATCCGTGTGTCGACCTGCGCGTGCTGCGGCATCGGGCGCTTGCGGCCGGGAGCGTGTTCTCCTTGGTCCTCGGCGCAACCTTGTATGGTGCACTCTTCGCCATTCCGGTGTTCTCGCAAGTCATCATGCACCTCACGGCGCAACAGACCGGCTTGCTGCTCGCGCCCGGTGCTCTTCTCGCGGCCTTCGCCATGCCTGTCGTGGGCAAGCTGCTGCGTAGCGTGGACCCTCGCATCCTCATCGGAGGCGGCGCGTGCACGCTCCTCATCGCGGTCCTCAAGCTCGGTCATCTTTCCGTGGAGACCGGCGAAGACGATCTGTTTTGGCCGATGATCATCCGATCAATCGGGACGGTGTTCATGTTCCTTCCACTCAGCATCGCGGCCATCGGCGGCGTTCCTAAGCAGGAAATGGGCAAGGCCACGGCGTTCTACAACCTCACGCGTCAACTTGGCGGGAGCATGGGCGTTGCGTTTCTGACGACGTACCTTTCCGGGCGAATCGTCGTGAACAAAGCGGCCATCTCCGCACACCTCCTCGCGACCGATCCGCGCGTGCACGAGCGATTGGCGCGCACGACCGGCGCGCTGATGTCGCGAGGCATCGAAGAGGGGCATGCGCACGAGATGGCCATTCGCTCGCTCGCGGGCACTGTTGCGCGCGAGGGGATGATCCGTTCGTTCAACGATGCGTTCTACGCGACGGCAATCCTCATCGTCGTCACGCTCCCCGTCGTATTCTTTCTGCGCCGCCCGAAGACCGCAGTGGTCGTCGACGCGCACTGACCGCCGCTCGCCGCATCACCGCGTCACCGCGCGAGGAGTCGGAACGTGCTCCAGTCTTCCTCGGGAACTTCGCGCGCGAGCGTGCGAAGGGCTCCGCGGACTCGCGCGGGTAGCGTCTCCTCTGTGAGAGAACCCTCCGTGTAGAGTGCATGCACAAATCGCTCGGCAAGTTCGTCTTTCACTTTGCGACTTGGCGCGACGGCGAAGTGAGAGCCGCGCGCCAACATCGCTTGGGCAATGCCGAACGATTCGCCAAACGCGTCGTCGCTTCGCGCCAGCTCGCAGCCGGAGAGAACCGCGATGGTCGGCACGTGACCCAAAAGCAGCACGTCGCTCACGGAGAGTGCGGTTCCCCCCGCGAGGAGGAGTTCGCTTTCGAACCCGTCGGCTCCCGCAAAGCGGCCGTGACCTGCATAATGCACGAAGTCCGAGTGTTCGAAGGCCTCGACCACCGCGAGGCGCGTTGCTGCGTTTCCGCGAAGCTCCATTGAGGGAACGCGCGCGTGAACGAAGGCTCCTTCTCGCGCGGAAAAAGGCAGGTCCAGCGTGGCGTCCGCGATGACGTACGACGTGTCGAATCGAGGCGAGGGCGAAGCGTCCGAGAGCCCCAAGTGCTCGACGAGTCCGAAGCGAGCGAGGAGCGTGGTCCCCAAGGCGTCGACGGGGAGCTTCGCCCAATCGAGAGGACGGAGCGGCCCGTACGCGGTGAGATGAACGAGGGTGCCCTCGGGAAGATCGTTTGTTGCACTCTGCAGCAAACGAGCCGCGGCAGCTTCGCGGTCTTTCGGTTCGACAGCTTCGTCAACACGCGCAACGCGAAATGCCCCGGCGGTTTGCAGGAGTGCCGCATAGCCCGATGGCGTTGGATGAACCGCGAGATAGGCCTCGCCTCGTGGCGGAGGTGCGGTGACGACGGATGATGCGTGAAGCGTTCCGGCGTTCGCGAAAGCGCCTTCGAGCGCGCGGCGGGCCTGGTTGAGCGCTCGTGCTCTGGCTTCTCGCGCGAGGGTCACCTCGGCCACCGGCAGCTCCCAGTCGTGTGCAACCGACGCCTCGTTGCGTAGCTTGACTTCACGGTATTCGCGCAGCGCCTCGTGTTGCGATGGCGTGAGCGTCTGCGTGGCGTCGAAGGCTGTTGCGGCCGCTTCAAGCGCGCGGCGTGCGGAGGACCGGGCCACACGCTGCGCATCGTCGAAGGCGCGCGTCTCAAGGAGCAAGTCGAAGAGCGCGGCAGCCGAGGCCTCGTGCGCGGATAGGAATGCGTTGCGCCCGTCACCGACCGCCACGTCGCGCACCGTGCGATCCAGCTCGGCTTCGGCGCTCTCGAGTGCGGAGCGAGACACATTGATGCGACGTGCCCGGTGAAGGCGTGCACGCCCCATGTGCGCGGCCCAAACACTGTGCGCGTTGTCGAGCGCGCGTCCATCGGCGAGCAGTTTCGCTGCGTGTTTCTCCGCGAGCGCGACGTCGTTGCGGTCCACCGCACGTTCGAGTTCGAGTTCAAGCCATGCGAGGTCAACCACCGGCAAGCGACGCTCCGATGCGACGCGTGCCTCGCGAAGAAGGCGGTCGAGGGTCGGCGTGTCGGCGCGGAGTTTCGCATGCTCGGCTTCGTGCACCCGCGTGAGGGACAGCGACGCGCGGTCGGCGCAGGCGTCCGGGGGAAACGAACGAAGGAACGCGATCCACGCTTCGGCCTCCGCGAGCGCGTGGGATCGTGCCGCCTCGTTGCGGCTCCACGGAGGACTGGCTTTTTCCGCGCTACGAAGCGAAGCGAAGAGGCTGTTGTTCGCGAAGAAGAAGCTGCTGCAACCGTCCTTTGGCAGCGTGTCGCGGCCCGTGGAGGCCACGAGTGCGAGCGCGTCGGCGGGGCGCCCAAGCGTCGCGAACACGGTGCTCAAGGCGGAGGTCGCGTTGAGGGCCTCGACGCGGTTGTCGAGCATGCGAAACAGCCGTGCGGCCTCCTCAAGGTCCGCGATGGCCTTGCGGTGCGATGCGCCGTTCAAAAAAACCGACGCCCGGTAGTAGAGCCACGGCGCGCGATGCTGCGGGTGAGCGCTCCAAAAGCCATCGGCGTCGTCCACGAAGGCGAGAGCGTCGGTCACCTTTCCGAGCCGCGCGCTCAAGACAAACGCCGCTGCAAGGCGCCCGATGGCTTCGTCGTCGTCGAACCCGAGGTCTTTCGCTTGCGCCGCCATGCGCGAAAAGCGTGTGGCCGCGCTTGCTGCATCGCCGGAAGCGAACGCCGCGCGCGCCGAGAGGTACCAGCCTCGCACAGCGGTTCGACCCGTGACTCGTTCGAGTCGAGCATCGGCTGCGACGACAGCTTCCGTGAAACGTCCTTGCTTGCGGAGTGCATCTATCTCGCCAAGCGCGGCGTCGGCGGGGTCGTCGTCAACGGACGCAACCCCGTAGGCCTGGCTGACGAACGTCACGCGAAGCGTGCCTCGCGGCTCACCCGCAACCGCGTAAACGGTGCGATCGAGCACGGCTCCAACGGCGCCGAACGACACGGCGGCTCCGCGTTCATCGGTGATGCTCACGACCGCCGGCGACGTGCTTGGCAGAAACAGGTGCAGCGGCGATCGAGGGTCACGCGCGCAGTGCACGGCGTCGAGGCGTACGCATCCGCTCCAGCGGGCGTCGATGGCGACCGGCGCAACCGCGTGACCGTTGGACGATCTTCGCGAGACAGCGACGACAGCTCCCGCACAGACGAGGACAGCGGCTCCTGCGACGGCCGCCACGATGCTCCAACGGCGCACACTCCTCGACTCCACGCTCTGCAGGGTAGCACCGATGCTCGTCGCGTTCCCCATCGGGCGGAAGCGGGGTAGGGCGCGTCACACCCCTATGCTCTACAGCGCGCTCCTTCAGTTTCACTCGGTTTGGCGTTGGTTCGCCTTCGTTCTCCCGCTCGTCGTGCTTCAGCGGTCCGCGCGTGCATCCCTCGTACGTGCACCGTATGCGCCTATCGATCGCAAGCTCGCCCTTGCGACCACGATCGCCCTCGACGTGCAGCTGCTCGTGGGCTTGGCGCTTTGGTGCGGAGTGAGCCCGCTCGGACTCTTGCAGTTTGGAGCGACGCCGGGCCTGATGAAGAACGCGGTTTTGCGTTACTGGGCTGTCGAACACGGCGCGATGATGGTGCTCGCCGTCGGCGCCTTTCACGGCATCAGCGCATCGGCGAAGAAGCTCACGGACGACGGGGCGAAGCACAAGCGCGTGGCCATCGCGTGCGCGGTGGTTGTCGTTCTCGTCCTCGTGAACATGCCGTGGCCGGGCCGACCCTTTGGTCGACCGCTGATGCCAGGGATGTGAAGCGGTCGGGTTACGGCGCGAGCAGGGCGCGTTTGGCGTCGTCGTATTCGCGCGTGAACTGCGCCACGAGGTCACTCACGCTCTGAACGCTCGTGATGGCTCCGATGCCTTGTCCGCAGCCCCAAATGTCGCGCCACGCCTTCGCTGCGCTCGCGCCGCCTGAGCCGAAGTTCATCTTCGAGGGGTCCGAGGTGGGCAGGTTATCGGGGTCGAGGCCTGCGGCGACGATGGACGCGCGCAAGTAGTTGCCGTGGACCCCGGTGAAGAGGTTTGTGTACACGATGTCGCCCGCGCGGCCGTCGACGACGCCCTGTTTGTACGCGTCGGTCGCGCTTGCTTCGCGCGTGGCGATGAATGCAGACCCCACGTAAGCGAGGTCCGCGCCAAGCGCCTGCGCTGCGAGGATCGATCGCCCGTGCGCGATGGCCCCGGCGAGGAGAAGCGGCCCATCGAAAAACGTGCGAATCTCCTGCACGAGCGCGAATGGCGAGAGCATACCGCCGTGGCCTCCGGCTCCCGTGCAGACTGCAATGAGTCCGTCGGCGCCTTTTTCGAGGGCCTTGCGGGCGTGCGCAACGTTGATGACGTCGTGGAAGACGAGTCCGCCGTACGAGTGAATCGCGGCGTTCAGGTCTTCGCGCGCACCGAGCGATGTGATGACCACGGGAACTTTGTGGCGAACGCACGCCTCGACGTCGTGATCGAGGCGGTCATTGGACTTGTGAACGATTTGGTTCACCGCGAACGGGGCCGAAGGTGCCTCCGGATGCGCGAGGTCGTGGGCCGCGAGCTCGTCTCGGATGCGCGAAAGCCAGCTGTCGAGGGCTTCTTTTGGCCGTGCGTTGAGCGCGGGAAACGAACCGAGAACTCCGGCCTTGCACTGCGCGATCACGAGGTCGGGCGTCGAAAGGATGAACATCGGCGAGCCGACGACCGGCAGACGGAGACGACCCACGAGGGATGGAGGAAGCGCCATGAGGCATTCTTAGCAGCGGAGGCATCGCGATCGCGAGAGGGAATACGTCGAACAGACGATGGGCGCACCGATCGCAGCCACGAAAAGACGAAGAGCGGACCACGTAAGTGCAACGAATTGGTCGCTCGGTGAACGGGTCCGGTGTGGTGAGCGAGCGTCACCCGGACGCTGAGCGTGACGCAAATGTGCGCCACTGCGAAGGCCGCGTTGCGTGCAAAAAAGCTGGCAGAACGACTTTATCGAGGGTGACCTGTGTTGCTCGCTCGTGCCTTTTTTCGCGATGTTCGCGCCAGCGGTACCGACGCGGCGACGATGGCACGATCGATGCGACGGCGTGGGTAGGAGCGCCGTGACCTCTCCACTAGTTCATCGAATCGCCACGCCCATTGTCGACCGGCGCGGCCGTGCGAGGTCCTCCTCCCCATGCAGAAAGAGACACCATCATGAAGAAGTCCATGCTCGTTGCTTCGGTT